>CAZLBB010000169.1:0-11274 GCA_964557415.1 uncultured Rhodospirillaceae bacterium | reverse complement strand
CGGCGGGCGCGGCCGGCGCCGGTGCCGCAGGGGCCGGCGCGGCGGGCGGCAGCGGCTTCTCACCGGCGGCGAGGTCGGCGTTCGGGCCGTCGTCGTCGGGGTCGGCCGGCGCCGGCGTGACGTCCGCCTCCTTGATCGTGCCGGCCGCCAGCAACTGCTGCTCGCGGCGCTGCCCCATGCGCTCGCGCATGGCCTGGCCGGGCGCTTCCAGCTTGAGCGCCGGCCGCTCGGTTGCGGCGGGTGCCGTTTCCGGCGCCGGGGCGGGCGCCTGGGCCGGATCGGGCTGCTGCGGGTTCGGCTGGTCGTTGTCGGCCATGGGTCTTGTGCTCCAACAAAAATGGCCCCGGTCGCGGGGAGCGTGGCTCCCGGCGGCACCAAGGGCCGGTGGGGTGGATCGGGGTCGTCGGCTAGAGGGCGGTCAGTCGACCGGCGGCGGATTCTCGATGTCGCGGCGGGCCTGCTCGTCGGCCTTGGCGAGTTCCAGGAGCGCGGCGGCGATGCGCTCTTCCATCAGGTCGGCGCGCCAGACCGCGTTCTGCAGCTCGCGGATGCGCTTCGGGTCTTCCGGGTCGACCACGGCGAGGCGCAGGTAGGCGTCGGCACGCTCGCGGTCGAGCTGGTCGTGCAGGTAGGCGATGGCGCCGCCGCCTTTGACCTCGGCGCGGATGCGGCGGTACCAGGCCAGCATATCGGCCCGCCGCTTGGCCTGCTCGGCGAGCGCGGCTTCCTCGGTCCGGTCCTGATCGTCTGCGATCGCCTGGCGCGCCACGTCGCGGCGGGGCTGCTCTTCCCCGGGCGGCGCTTCGGTCTCGTGGCCGTCCATGCTCTATGCCGTGCCCATCGGTTCCGGGAACACGATCGGTTCCGGCGGCATGGCCTTCGGCGCCGGCGGCTCGGGCTCTTCCGGCTGCTCCTCGCCGCGCACCGCACTGCGGACACGATCGAACACGGCCTGGGCGGCATCCTGCTCGCCGGGAACGTCCTCCTGGTGCGTGCGCAACGCGGCCGCGACCACGTCGGCGTCGCCCTCGACCTGGCGCTCCTTGACCCTGCCGGCGGCCGTGATCCTGGCCTGCTCGAGCTTGGTCTCGTGCCCGGCCATGAGCTTCTCGAGCTCGGCCTGCATCGCTTCCAGCTTCTTCTGCAGGATGATGACCATCGGATCCTGCTTGCCCTGCTGCTGCAGGAAGCGGCTGCCGTCCTTGTAGCCGGACTTGCCGAAGATCTCGACCAGCACCTCCTTGGCGTCGAGTAACGGCGCCACGCTCTCGGCGCCGAGCACCTTCCCGGCCCGCTCCAGCGCCTTGGTGAACGCCTCGAGCTGCACGGCGGGATCGGTGGCGCCGACGCCGACGTTGAGGCGCAGCGTGAACTTCTGCTGCGTCAGCAGGCCGGCGGCGGCCTCGGCGAAGCGCATCGGGTCCTTGAGGTCTGCCTGCACCAGCTCCTCGATCGCGGCCTTGCGCCCGGCGATGCGGAAGCGCTCGGGATCGCTCTCGTGTGCGCAGATCAGCGACTGGGTCTGGCGCAGCGTCTTCTCGGCCCAGGATTCCGCCCGGGTGCGGATGTCGAGGCGGTTGATCTTGTTCGATTCGTTCGAGACCAGCTGCATGCCGCCGACGGTCTCGTTGAGCGAGCGGTTCGCCTGCACGCTGGCCTGGTTGAAGGTGCCGGCGATGCCGTCGAACTCGCTGTCGAGCATCGACTGCTCCTTGAAGGACTCGCCGCCGACGGAGGGCGGCTTGTCCCAGACGATCGCCTTGGGGTCCGGCACCAGGTTGACCTTGCCGGGCACGAGGCGGCGCATGCGCTCGAGGTCGACGCCGGCGCCGGGCTTGACGAAGCGCTCCGGGCTGACGGCGAGCGCGATGGCGTCGAGGCGCAGGTTGCGCTGGTCGTTGGTCGCCTGCTGCAGCGGCTGGACAAGCTCCACCTTGGACGTGGGAAAAACGCGGAAGGCCTCAAGCGCCGAATAGCCCATCACGTAGGGGCGCTCGCCCTCGGGCAGGCCGCGATAGGCCTGATCGACCGGGACCGGCTCCGACAGCAGGTGCTGGCTGCCGAGCGTGAAGTAGTGCATGTCCTCGCCGCGCCAGCGCAGCTTGACCTCGCGGACGTCGACCATGTCGAACGAGGCGTCGCCCTGGTTCTGGTTCGGCTGCGCGGGGTCCGAACGGGTGCCCCTCTCGCGCTCCTGCGTCACGCCGCGGCTCATGTCGCTGGCCGCGATCCTGGCCTGCAGGATGCGCGCGCGGTCCAGCTTGCGCCATGGCGGCTGCCCGGTCTTCGGGTCGTCGGTCTCCATGCGCTCTTCGACGTCGCAGACGAAGCTGTCGATGCGCTCGATGAAGTACGGCGACGTGTTGACCGGATCGAGCCACGAGGCGCCCTGGTGCAGGCGCACCTTTTCCGGCTGGATCAGCTCGATCACCGGGTAGTCCTTGATCACCTTCCGGCTGATGATCTCGTCGGCCAGCTGCAGTCCGGTCGTGGGGTCGACCAGCGGCATGCCGGTCGCCGGATCGAGCACCGGCCTCAGCTCGCGCGAAACGACGCGCTCGCGGTAGCACCAATACTGCTTCGAGATGATGATGCCCAGGATCTCGCCAATCTGGCAGGCGCCCTGCATGATAAGAAACCACGGGATGGTCCGGGTCAGGTGGAAGTTGAGCAGCTCGTGGGCCAGCCTGGCGCCGAACAGCTGGATCGGATCGTTATCATCCTCGGGCGTGATCGAGACGACGTCCTGGGTCGCGAAGAAAGCCTCGGCGTTCGCGGCCTCCGACGCACGCACCATCGCCCTGCTCTTGGGGATGAACAGCTTGTTGCGGTAGAGGTAGTCCGCGCTGGCGTATTTCGAGCCGACCGGGTGCTGGCTGTGGAACGATCGCGTGTTGCGCATCCAGCGCGGTTGCACGTCGCGGACGTAGACCGTGTCGGATGCCGTGTTGGCCTCGTTGGCGATCTGCAGCCAATCCGGCCGCTGATGCACCGCCGGCGCCGCCAGGTCGGATGCCCGCCCGGATTCGACCCAGTCGAACGGCCTCGCCTGGGGCACCCCGCCGACCGCGGTGCCGTCGCCGGGCGTTCCATGGCCGGGGATCGACGGTGGCGGCAGCGAGTAGCCGCGGTCGCCGCCGGGCGTCTTGTCCTGCGGCTGCGGGTTCAGGAGGTCGAGTGCCATGCTCGATCTCGGGCCCTGATCCGTTCTCTCGGGGTCAGCGCTGCGGCCGCGCCAGCGGCGCGTGGTGGTCGAAATAGCGCTCCCGACTCAGCTTGAAGCGCTCCAGCATCTCGCCGACCAGGCGCTCCATGCGCTTGAACCCGTTCTCGGATTTGAGCGTCTTGGCGTGGACGTAGACGCCCCACATCCCGGGCAGGCCCTCGTACCGGATCTTGATGATGCCGACGCGCTTCTTCAGGTCGACGCCGACGAGCCAGGGATAGCTGGGGAAGGCCTTCTTGAGATGCAGGAGGCAGCGGTGCGCCAGCGCGTCCTCGGCGAACTGCAGCGGGCTCATGGCATTGAGGCCGTCGGAGATGTTGAGCACGGGGGCTGCGATCTGCTGTGCGTACACGGGTGGTTCTCCTCTCGGCCCTTTCTCAGCGGCTCATCACTTCGACGAACAGCGTCTCGCTGTAGACGCGGCCCAGGGTGGTGGTGACCAGGTTGGTGACCTTGTAGGTCGTGCCCAATGTGCCGCCGGTCAGCCGGACCGTGCTGACGGTGTCGGTGGCCGATTCCTGCGAGACCGTGATACCGGCATCGGCCGTCCAGTCCGAGCTCGATATGGTCTCGCCGTCGACGAGGCGGGCCTCCCAGTCGAGCGAGCGGTCCAGCGTCTCGTCGGGGTCCTTGATGATCGACACGCCCATCAGCCATTCACCCGCATCAGACGGGGTCCAACACTTCGATCTTCCACGACGGGACGGTCGTCGTATTGCCGCCGCCTGCGGTCAGCGCCTGCACCGGGCAGCGGGTCACGAACAGCAGCTCTTGCGCCGAGGTGTCGACCAGCGCGATGTGGGCCGCGTTGCCGGAGGCGTCGATCGTGATCGTGGCCTTCTGGGCGATGGTGAGCTTGCGGCCCGAGATGTCGCCGGCGGCCGGCCCGGTGACGTCGCCGGCGGCCAGCGCCGTCGCTGCCAGCTTGTAGGTCGTGACGGCCTCGGTGTAGGTGGTCGGCTGGGTCGAGCACACCCTGAGGCCCAGGTTGCCGGCGTCGGCGACGGACTTGATCTCGTTGAGATACGCATTGGGCAGGTCGGCCAGCGCGAACTTCGCCATGCGCGGCTCAGCCCTGGACCGGCCGGACCTGAATGGCTGGCGGCGTCACGTTGTCGTCCGGGTTCGGCCGCACCTTCGTGCGGTGGTCGAGCGGGACGTTGGGCTCGCCGAGCACCAGCGTCGGCTCTTCGGCCGTCACCTGGATGTAGCAGGGCGAGACGACGAGCACGGTGTCGGCCATATCAGCCGCCGGCCATCTGCTTGGCGGCGCTCTCGATGGCGCGCTGCGCCGCCTCGGCCTTGGCCAGCGCCGCGTCGCGCTCCTGCGCCAGAGCCGCCATCTTGGCGTCGAAGCTCGTCCGCTCGACCATGGCGTCGGCGAGCGCGCGGCCCATGATCCTGCCGACCTGCGAGTCCGGCCCGGTGTCGGCGCGGTCGAGCTGCACCTGGGGCGACATGACGGTCGAGGTCACCTTGCCATCCTCGACGTACTGCACGCGCTCGGTGTAGAGCGCCGCGGCGAGGGCGCCCTTCTCGTCCCAGCGGATCAGCAACTCGAAGGGCGAGGTCTGTTTTTCGATGGGCATGCGCTCGGGTCTCCTATGGTGTCTCGGTCGAGATGCTCTCGATCGCGGCACGGAAGGCGGCGACGCCTTCGGCGCCGGCGACCGGCTCGAGGATGGCGATGATCGCCGGCCATGCATGCTCGGCAAAGGTCTGGCCGAGCACGTCGATGCGCGTCGAGCCCTTCGACAGCAGCAGCGACCAGAGATCATCGACGTCCAAGTTGTCGCGCCGCGCCTGGCGCAGCGCCGCGCGCGCCTCGGACGGCAGCGACGCCACCAGCCGGACGAAGTCCTCGGCCAGGAAGTAGCGCTTCGGCAGCGTCTCGTATTCGCGCGTGACGACCACGCGCTCGCCGTCGAACTCGATGGTCTCGGACGTGACGCGGTGCGGCCGTGCCGGCGGCTCGGTCACCGTGCATTCGACAATCCCGTGCGTGTCGCTCTCCCAGCCGATTGCGGCGCCGAAGACGATATCCGTCGTGCCAGGAACGTCGATGCGCGCCGGCACGGCATCCCAGCGCGCGAGGATCACGCCGGCCCGTTTCTCGATCAGCGCCGCTGCCGTCATGTCACCACGCCTGCACCGTGAACGTGTCGCTCGAGTTGAACGTGTGGATGTAGTAGCCGCCCGACTGCGTGATCGTGCCGCCCAGCGCCTGGCGGTAGGTGTCGGCATAGCGGATGATCACGACGCCGGAGCCGCCGTTGCCGGCGGTACCGTTCGCCGCGCCACCGCCGCCGCTGCCGGTGTTCGCCGTGCCGGCCGTGCCGTTGGGCCCCGCGGTGTCCTTGCCGCCTGCCCCGCCGCCACCCGTGCCGCCGGCGCCCGCTGTGCCCGAGCTCGACACGCCGCCCCCGCCGCCGCCAGCGCGCGTGACGGCAGAGCCAGTGATCGATGAGCTGCGCCCCGCAGCCCCGGCGCCGCCGTTGAAGCCGCTCGCGTTGCCGCCAGCGCTGCCGCCAGCGCCGCCGCCTCCAGCACCGGCGAAGCTGGCTGAACCAGTTCCGCCAGCGGAGCCGAACCCGCTGCCCGTGTCGGCGCCACCGGCGCGCGTCGTCGTGTTGCTGCCGCCGCCACCGCCGCCCGAGCCGCCGTCACGGCCGACACTATCGAACATGCCGCCG
Organism: uncultured Rhodospirillaceae bacterium; assembly: GCA_964557415.1. GTDB lineage: Bacteria > Pseudomonadota > Alphaproteobacteria > JAEULC01 > JAEULC01 > JAEULC01. The sequence goes on along the minus strand of CAZLBB010000169.1, from coordinate 5,355 downwards.
CCCCCACCGCCGTTGGCCACGATGCCGTCGAAGCTGCTGGCGCCGCCGTCTCGTGCCGAGCCGGATACGCTGCCCGTTCCGCCGGCCCCGACGACAATCGGATATTCCTTCACGGTGACCGCGTGGCTGGTGCCTTCGAGGTAGTCGCCGGCACCACCGCCGCCGCCGTAGGTCGATCCGCCGCCGCCGCCGCCACCGATGATTAGATAGTCAACCGTAGGCGGAGGGCCCACCGCGTGCGTCAGTCGCTGCGGCCGAGGGAGCGGGAACGTCATCAGACCATCCGTTTGACGGTCAGGTGCGAGCCGGTCTGGCCGACGCTCACGTAGCAGCGGAAGGCGTGCGTGTCCGTTGTGTCGAACGCATCGCCGTCAACCTTGGTGAAGCCACTGGTGGTGATAGTGCTGGCGCTGCCGTTGTTTGTGATGTCCAAGATCAAGCTGCCATGACCGGACGGTGGTGCCAGCGTGAACGCGCCGCCGTTGACGCAGTGCTGCACCGCTCCCGCGGTCATATCGAGCGTGAACGTGCCGCTCGACTTCGTGCCCTGGTCGATCGACGTGCAGGTGAAGCCGCCGGTCAGGTCCTGCTTGCCGGCACGCTTGAGGAAGCGCGTCCAGCCTACCGGGCCGGCCAGACGGGGAAGCATCAGGACGTGATGCGGTTGACGAAGCCGAACAGCGTGATGACGTTGGCAGAGGCCGCGAACGCCCGCATCGCCAAGCCGCCGCTCAGCACCTTCCCAGGCACGACCACGGTAAGTCCCTCGCCCTGCGCCGGGATGCTGTGCGTGATGAGGTCGTCGGGATCAGTGACGCCGCCGAACTCGATGGTCAGCAGCACGGCCGAAGCACTGTCGTTGATCGCGGAGAGCCAGATCTCGTCCTTGTCGGTCGCGTGCGCGGTATGGATCAGCGTCCCGGCCGTGGCGGTCGCCGCCACCTTGACGCCGCGGCCGTTGGTAGAGCCGGACAGGAACTGCTTGCTGTACGTCGCCATGGGCGGGTTCCTTCCTCAGGAAAAGACCTGGACTGCGAGCACGCTCTGCTCGGCCGTCGGCAACGAGCCGACGACGCCGTCGATGTAGATGCGATCGGCCCGCGCGCGCTGGGCGCTTTCGACGCCGATTCGGGCGGCGCCCTCGGCGCGATGGGCGTGGCCATCGGCGGCCGTGGCCGATGCGCTTGCGGCCGACGCGCTGGTGGCGCTCGCTCGCATGGCGCTCAGCACGCGCAACAGATAGCCGGCGATCATGGTCACGGCTCGCAGCGCCGCGTTCTCGGCATTGCCGGCGCTGGTCGCGGCGTTCGTCGCCTCGGTCGCGGCGCTCGCCGCGCTCACCGCCGCTTGGTCGCGCAGCGCCTCGACCTCGGCTTTTGTGGCGAAAAGGACCTCGGTCATCTCACGTCACCGTCGGTGCGGTCTCGTAGCCCAGCACACCGCCGACGACGTAGCCCGCCGGCACGACGATCTCGTAGATCGTGTCGGTGCCGATCAGCGCGTTGACGGCCTCGGGCGCGTAGATGCGGCGCCCGTCGGGGGCGCCGGCGACGATCTCGCAGCCGAGCCTGGCGCCACGGACGAGGATGCGAACGACGCCGGTCGGCGTGCGCAGCATCGGCCCGTCATAGGCGGCGAAGGTCTCGCCGACGAAGCCGGCGGGCACCGGGTTTGTCATGGTGACGTGGCCGGCGTCATCGTTTTCGAGGAACCACACGGAAGCATCATCGCGGTCGGTCAGCGCGATACCGGCAAGTCGCGCCAGGAACTGCGCGCTGCCGGCGTTGTCCTCGAAGCGCCGGCCGCTGCCGAACTGGTAGGCGTAGTGGTGGTCGCGGACGCGCCCGTAGTCCGGATCGATCTCATGGATGATCGATTCCCATGTGCGCTCCGTCGATGGCATCGAGGATGTGTCCGCTCCTGTTGGCTGGTCTGCTCAAGTGTCAATGTGGTGGCTCGGCAGCAGCGCGGATGCGCGCAAGACCACCGGCGGCACCGGCTTGGCGTCGTAGATGCGCGAGGCGGCGTCGATCAGGTCGCGCTTGGCGCGGTTGGCCGGGAAATACTGGACCTCGCCGAGGAAGGTCCGCGTGAGGTCGTAGAGTTTCGCGGTCTCGTAGCCCTGCCGGCGCTTCGCGCTGCCGAACTCGGTACGCGCCGAGGCGGCCTTGCCGGCGTCGATGCCGAGCACGCGCCTGATCGGCTGCTGGATCAGGTCATCGTCGCCGCGGTCGCGGGCCTCGCGCCATTCCTTCGGCTCGGCCTCGATCGGATCATGCGCGATCTGCTGCCCGTCGGCGCGCCACAGCGCCTGGCCGTGTACTTCGTGTGCTACCACCGCCGGCAGGCGGAAGCGGCCAGATTTCAGATCCGGCACGAGGCGCTTGATGCGGTCGTCCTTGGCGTGGTCGCCCTCGTGCGGCCAGTTGACGACGTCGATCGCGAATTGCATCTCCGGCTTCAGCCGCAGCATCTCGAGCTCGAAGTGCTCGACGTCGGTCTGGTGGCCATATTCCTCGTAGTGCACGCTGACGTTCTGCACGCCGCGCGTCCGCCGCCACTTCCAGACCAGGTTCGACAGGTTGCGCCAGCGCTCGCCAAGGCTCATCCGGTGGGCGTAGCCGTCGAGCAGCCAGAGATTCGCCTGGGCGTCGATGCCGATCACGGCCATCGCGGTGTTGTCGGCATCGGTCTTACGGCCCGCCGAGGGGTCGACCAGGATGTAGACGTTGAGCGTACGCGGCCGCACGAAGAACGTGTGGAAGGCGCTCAGCGGGAAGATGATCTCGCCGGTCGCCGCCGGGTTTAGCAGCAGCTGCGAGGCCAGCGTGTCGGCCTGGCTGATCTTCTTCGATTCCCAGTATTCCTGGGTAAACAGCACCGGGCGGCCGGTGATCGTGCCGTCGTGCGTGGCGGGGTAGATCCTGGTCTTGACCGCCCCGCGGTCCATCATGACTTGGTAGGTGTCCCCGAAACTATATCGGGTGCCCACATAGCGCTCCCAGCCGCCCTCCATGCCGAGGTTGTTTGAGAGTTGCCACATCTTCGTGGTCTTCTCGACCATGACTGGTGAGACCGAGTCTTCGACCACGACGTCGTCGTACATGCGGAGCCAGAAGTGCCGGCCGATCGGCTGGCCGTCGACCAGCCCCCACGCCTCGATCGTTGCTTCCTTGGGGTTGCCCTTGCGCTTGACGATCAAGCCGTCGTCTTCCGACCATTTCTGTGCCTCACGAGTCGGATTGGCGTAGAGCACGTCCGGGTAGAGGATGATCAGATTGCGGTTGGTCTCGAACTCGCGCTTGATCTCGGCCAGGAACTTTTTGGCGTGGCCCTTGGTGTGACTGAACAAACCAACCGTGATCTCGGGGTCCCGCAGAATATCCTGGATCGTGCCGGCGACCGTCTGCACGGATGATTTTCCGTGCTCTCTCGCCCAGAGGTCCAGGTATCCGTCCGGGTCGGCTTCTACTTCGCGGCACCGCGCATAAAGCCAAGCCGCCGCTTCGGGCCGACGCCGCTCGACCATGTCGTCGTACCGGCCCAGCATGCGGACCATGAGCCAGTACCGGTCGACCAACCCCAGCGCCGCCAGGATGCCGGGCCCCGGCTTTTCCTGCTCGAGGTCGAGGTAGATGTCGAGCGCTTCGTCCAGCGTGGCGCCGTGCAGCGCCACCGCGGCGGCGTCAATGAACCGTCTTGCCTGATCCGTTGGCAGGTACCGGCGCGCCGCCTTCAGCCCGCGCCGGATCGCCGGCGGCAGGTTGGCCGCCGTTCCCGTTGGCTCCAGGGTTGAGCTGGAGCTTGCGGCGCCGGAGACGCTGCTCGAACTCGGTTCCGGTCGCATCGCCCTCGCCCGCAGCCTCCGTCTTGTGGAGGTGCGTGAACTTGTTGAAGAGGTTCTGGTAGAGGCCGAGCTGGGTCAGCGCGCGCGTCTTGTCATGCAGCTTCAGCACCATCTCCTGGGTGCCGGCCCTGGTGTCGACGGTGATCTTCATCTCCTTGATGGCGCGGCGATCCTCGGCCGGGATCTTCTCCAATGTCTGGTAGGTGATCGACTTCGGGTCGAAGAAGCTGATGGGGTCGACGAAGGCGACGGCGCCGAGCTCGTTCAGGATGCGCTCGCGCTCGTAGCCGCAGCGCTTCGCGAGTTTTGCCTGGTAGAACGCGATCCAGGCGGCGACCTGCGGCTTGGCCTTGAGGTGCGCGGCGGCCGTGGAGGCGAGGTCGGATGGTCTCGCCGCCGAGTCGGCCGGCGGCACGTAGCCGGCGCGGAAGATCGCATCGGTCGCGTTCCAGTCGACCATGTACTCCTGCACGAAGGCGTGCTCGTACTCGGTCAACGCCGGCAGTCCGGCCTTCGCGGCCTCGGCATCGATCATGCCGGGCTCGACCTTGCGCGTGCGTGGCCGGTCCGCGCTCCTGCTTTCGGCGGCTGGGCAACGCACCCAGCCACCCTCCACGGCACGCTTCTTGATCGTGTGCTCGGTCGAGCCATGCTGCTCGACGCAGCGGTAAAGCGGCGCCGGGTTGCTCTCGTACCAATCCTTGATCGCCGGCCAGTCCGGCTCGCGCCGGAGCGGCTTCTTCTTCGCCATGGTCTCAGGCAGAGACCTGGCGCTCGTCGACCTCGGCGATGGTGCCAAGCGTCAGGTCGATGGCGTCATCGGCCCCATAGCGCCGCGCGTGCTGGCCGAACTGCATCAGGGCACCGACGGCCGAAACCTTGGTCCTCGTCGTCGCCAGCGCTTCGCGTAGCTGTGCCGGCAATCGGTCGTACGCCGCCAGGTCCTGCGCCGGCGTGTGCTTGAGGTTGCCCGATCCGTTGCTAGCCATGTCGGTCCATCGGCATCTTGCGCTTGCCGCCCATCCACGGGCGCGGGTGTGCCTCCGGCATGCTTCGGCTGTGGGGAAACACCCGATCGCGTTTGCGCGCGCGCTTCACGACGGCGTTGGCCTGCTTGATGGCGGACGCCTCGCTGTCGCCGCGCGACAGCGCCGAATTGGCGACACCCGCCCACTGGCGCTGCCGCTTTGGCGTGTCGGCCTTCCTGGTCTTTCCCTTGGCGTCTTTCGCGGACCACGGCATCGCGGGCCTCCAAAACGTCGGGGCCCCGGCTGCCGTGTCACCGGCGGCCAGGGCCCACTCTCTCTGGGAATCTTGGGTGTACCGAGGGTCGCTGCAGACCCACCGGTAGAACTCGACGAAATCCTGTATTCGTCTCCGCGGCAAATGTCAAGATGTTGGGCGCCGCCGCACAGTCACGAGGGAACGCAGCTCGGCATGATGGGCATGTCGTAGGCTATTATATACTTGACTGAAGTCAGGGATGTGGGTAGATTCAAGGGGTAAGG
>CAZLBB010000168.1:0-11374 GCA_964557415.1 uncultured Rhodospirillaceae bacterium | reverse complement strand
GCGGCTGCACACGGCGTGGCGGCGCGCCGCGCCGCCTGGGCACGCCGCCACGCCGTGTGCAGCCGCTCGGACGAGGTGATCGCCAGCAGCCCCGCGCCGGGCACGTCCTCGAGCAGCTGCCGGTGCGCCTCGATCGCCTCGGGCGCCACGGCGCCCTGGTAGGCGATGGCGAGTTCCGCGCCCGGCGCCGGCGGCTTCAGCCAGTAGGCCCCCTCGATGATCGCCGCGCGCAGCTCCGCGACCATGTCGCGCGTCGGCTGTTCCAGCGCACGGGTCGACAGGCGCAGATAGACCGACCCGCCGTCCTCGCGCTGCAGCCAGTCGAATCCGTGCCGCATCAGCACCGCCAGCTCGTCGACGAAGGCGGGCTCGTAGGAAACGAGGCCCGATTGCGACATGCCGATCAGCGGCGTGTTGCGCGACTGGTGCGCGCCGCCCTCGGGCGCCAGCGTCACGCCGGACGGCGTCGCCACCACCATGAAGCGGGCGTCCTGGTAGCAGGCGTAGTTGAGCGCATCGAGGCCGCGGCAGATGAAGGGGTCGTAGAGGGTGCCGATCGGCAGCAGCCGCTCGCCGAAGATCGGCCCGGCGAGGCCGAGGGCGGCGAGCGCGATGAACAGGTTGTTCTCGGCGATGCCCAGCTCGATGTGCTGCCCCGCGGGCGATTGCGACCAGCGCTGCGCCGAGACGACATTGGCCTCCTTGAAGGCGTCGGCGCGCTCGACCCGGTCGAAGATGCCGCGCCGGTTGACCCAGCCGCCGAGATTGGTCGACACCGTCACGTCGGGCGAGGTCGTCACGATGCGGCGCGCCAGCTCGCTGTCGCTGCCGGCGATCTCGAACAGGATGCGGCCGAAGCCTTCCTGGGTCGACATGCGCTCAGCCTGCGGCGGCGCGAAGGAGTCGGGCACCGGAACTTGCGCGGCGCGATGGCGGCGCGCGCGCAAGCCCTGCCCGCCTTCGGCCTGGCCGAACGGATTGTCAGCGAGGAACTGCCGCAGCGCGCCCGGGTCGGCTTTCAACCCGGCGAAGGGCTCCCATTCCTCGCCGTCGGCGATGTCATTGGCGCGCTTGAACACCGCCATCTGCTCTGGGTTCATCAGGCCGGCATGGTTGTCCTTGTGGCCGGCGAAGGGCAGGCCGAATCCCTTGATCGTGTAGGCGATGAAGCAGGTCGGCCGGTCGTCGCGCGCCGCGTGCATGGCCTCGAGCACGGTCTCGATGCAGTGGCCGCCGAGATTGGTCATCAGCCGGTGCAGCGCCGCGTCGTCGTGGCGGTCGAGCAGTTCCTTGAGGCCGTGCGTGCCGGCGAGGTCGCGCTTCAGCCGCTCGCGCCAGCCCGGCCCGCCCTTGTAGGTCAAGGCCGAGTAGTGACTGTTCGGGCAGTCGTCGATCCACTGGCGCAGCGCGTCGCCGCCCGGCTCGCGGAACGCCTGCTGCAGCAGCTTGCCGTATTTCAGCGTCACCACGCGCCAGTCCATGCTGTGGAACACGCCGTCGATTCGGCCGAACAGGCGGTCGCTGATGACGTTGTCGAGGCTCTGCCGGTTGTAGTCGATGATCCACCACAGGTTCCGGACATCGTGCTTCCAGCCCTCGAGCATGGCCTCGAACACGTTGCCCTCGTCGAACTCGGCGTCGCCGACCAGCGCCACCATCCGGCCCGCCGGCTCGTCCGTCGGGCCCATGCGTTTCAGGCGCAGGTAGTCCTGCACCAGCGCGGCGAACGCGGTCATCGCCACGCCGAGGCCGACCGAGCCGGTGGAGAAGTCGACGTCGTCGGCGTCCTTGCTGCGCGACGGATAGGACTGCGCGCCGCCCAGCGCCCGGAAGCGCAGGAGGTTGTCGCGGCTCTGGTTGCCGAGCAGGTACTGGATGGCGTGGAACACGGGGCTGGCGTGCGGCTTCACCGCCACGCGGTCGTGCCGGCGCAGCACGTCGAAGTAGAGCGCGGTCATCAGCGTCACGATCGAGGCCGACGAGGCCTGGTGCCCGCCGACCTTCAGGCCGTCGCGGTTCGGCCGGATGTGGTTCGCATGATGGATGGTCCAGGCGGACAGCCACAGGACCTTGCGCTCGAGCGCGCGCAGGAGCGCCAGCCGCTCGGGACTGATCGGCGGCTCGGCGGCGGCCTGCCCCCCGGCCTTGGTGGTGTCCGGCATCGTGTGTTTCCTTCCCCCGCGCCCGCTGCATTGTAGACCGGGATTCCCGCCCTGCGAACAGGCCGCAGCGCCGCGCCTGGGGCGACGGAAGCCCCAGCCGCATCACGTCCCCACCCGACGACACTGGCGAAACCGTCCGGAGCCGGACCGACCCCCGTCCGCGGTTTCCGTCCCCTGGCGGCTACCCCTTCAGCACATAGCCATAGCGCCGGTGGCTCGGCTCGCCGCCCCGGCGCAGGTACGCGGCCTTCGCCTGCGCCACGCGATCGTGCTCGAGCCCGGCGCGCTTGATGTCGTACCTGTACATCCTGGCCGAGTTGCCGCCAAAGATCGCGGTCTTGACCGGCCCGTCGGCGCGGCCGAGCGGCGCGAAGCCGTGCTTCTTCTGCATGTCCTCGGGGATCTCGAGCCGGCGCAGCGCCTCGATCTGCCATTGCGGCGCGCCGGTCCACACGGCATCGGTGCCCCACACCACGTGGTCCGCGCCCATGCCCTTGACCAGCATGCCCATCAGCGCCGCGCACAGGCGCGGCTCGACCACGGTGGTCTGCGCGAAGATCTGGCCGAGATCGGCATAGACGTTGGAGACGCCGTATTTGGCCGGGATCTCCGCCAGATCGCTGGTCCACTCGACGCGGCCCGTGTCGTCGAACTGCTTGAGCCCGTGCACCGCGTTCGAGCCCGGCGTCCAGCGATAGGCAGAGTGGTAGATCACGAAGCTGATCTGCGGCCAGTCCTTCGCCGCCTTGCCCACGTCGTCGACCCGGGCGTAGGGCAGGAGATGCGGGAACTGCCTTTCGACCGACGGCGGATAGAGGCCCTTGTGCACGCAGACGACGTTGTGCCCGGCCTTGAGCAGCTTCTCGTAGAAGGGATAGAGCAGCTTCTCGTCGTCCATGCGCCAGGGATGGCGGCTCAGCTGCTTGTTGGTGTTGTCGCCGACCGTGTAGCCCTTCCACGAGTCGGGCTTGAGCTCCTCGATGACGCGGTCGACCTGCTCCATCCAGCCGGGCATGCCGGGTATGAAGATGGCGTGCGACAGCAGGCGCCGCGAGCCGGATTCCTTGTTCACCTTCTCGCGCGCCTGGAACTTCATCTCGTTGGTGAGGAACCAGTCGCGCGGCTCCTCGGAGCCCGAGCCGCTGATCAGCGCCACCTTGGTGTCGCTGTCGAGGAAGACCTCCTTGAACCAGTTCGGATACTTGAGGTCGTCGAGCGTCTGCTCCTTGCCGACGAGCGCGGGATTCCAGCCCGCCTTGCCGACCGCCTCGCGCTGGCGCACGAAGCCCTCGAGCCGCGTGTCGTCGCGCAGGAAATGCGTGTGCACGTCCATGATGAACTGCCCGGACATGCGCTGCGCCAGCTGCTGCGCTAGGTCGACGCTCGCCGCCTCGGCGCGGCCGACCGCGTAGAGCGGGCCGTAGACATCGTTCATCGCCGCGAAGGCCGTCGCCATGCCGGCCGCGGTCTTGAAGAACCGCCGCCGCGACATTCCGTTCCGGCGGCCGTGCCGGTCGCTCAGCTCGTTCAGCCGCGCCTCGAACTTCTTCTGGCGCTCGGTCTGGGCCGTCGGAAGGAATTCGTCGCTCGAGACGACCTGCGTCGGGATCGGCGACGGGTAGGCATCGGTCTCGGCCGGCGCAAGCCGCGCCCGCTCGGCCTTGCTCAACAGGTTCATCTCACCCTCCCCTGCATTCGGCGCGGCGGCGCGGCCGCTTCCTGCAACGATTCTAGCAGAGGGTCTTGCCTCGGCTACGCGACCGTCCCATCACAACTTCGCGCGCAGCCCGTAGCCCGGGCGGATCGGCCGGCTGAGCGCGAAGGCCCGCAGCGTTTCGCCCGTCGCCCAGGTGCAGTCGCAGAACAGCGGCGCGTAGCTCCAGGCGTTCAGCCACCAGAAATAGGAGAACCAGCCCCTGCCCTCCTCGCGGCTGGCCCATTTCCAGGCGCGTCCGGCGCAGCGCCGGAACGCCAGACGCCGGTGCCGCGCCGGCAGGTCCGGATTGTCCTTGAGGAAATAGTGCAGCGCCGCGTTGTAGTCATGCAGCAGCTGGTTCTTGCGCCCGGTCATGATGCGGTTCGGGTCCTCGCCCGGCCCCCAGCAGGTCACCGCCTCGAGCATCGCGATCGGGCGACGCCGGGCGATGCGCAGGCAGAGCGAGAAGTCCTCGGCGAACACGCGCGGATCGCAGCCGCCGGCCTGGCGGAAGGCGTCGCTGCGGAACAGCGTGCCGGTCGTGCCGGAGAAATTGTGCCGCATCGCCTGGTAGAGATGGTCCTCGACCACGCGCGGCGTCTCGGCGAAGGCGGCATCGCGGTCGTAGGCAATCTCGCCCTTGTCGCGGTAGTAGCGCTGGATCGAGTAGATCGCGCCGACCTGGGTCTCCTCGATCCGGCGCAGCAAGAGATCGGTCGCGAACGGCGCCAGCAGGTCGTCGCTGCCCACCAGCTTGACGAAGCCGAGCCGCGCCAGGCCGCAGCCGGTGTTGGTCGAGCCGCTCGGTCCCTGGTTTTCCTGCACGACGATGCGCGTGTCCGGCCAGTCGCGCGTCACGTCGCGCAAGAGCTCGACCGACCGGTCGGACGAGCCGTCGTCGACGAAGATGAACTCGCGGTCGAACCCGCCCTCCTGCGCCCGCATGGCGGCGCAGACGTCCTCCAGGTATTGCTCCTTGTTGTAGACCGGGCAGACGAACGAAACGCCGGATGTCACGTGGGAAAACGCCTGTGTTGAAGTCGCCGCACCATAGCGGCGGTCGAAAAGATTCACCACAGAGACACGGAGACAGAGAGAAGGAGAACGGGCGAAGGAAGGAAGGACGACAGCAATCTCTGGCGGCCTTCGTCCGCGCGAAACCCCCTCTACCGTTCCTTTCTGTTCTGCTATCCCGCAGAATCTTCGCGCGCGGCGAGGAATTTGCTTCACGCGGAGCCGCGGAGAACGCGGAGCCCATCGCGTTGCGCGCGACTCTTCTCCGCGTCCTCCGCGGCTCCGCGTGCAAAAACTAGGTTGCGGCCCTATTCCCGCGCTGTGTCTCTGCGGTCAATCTTCTCAAGGATTCGCCGCATAGAACACCGCCAGCCACACGGTCGGCTGGTCGGGGTCGGTCCAGTCGACGCGGTGGCGGCAGCGTGGCGGCAGGACGATCCAGTCGCCGGCGCCCATCTCCCGCGCGGCCGCCTCGCCTTCGATCCGCAGGCGCGCGCGCCCGGCGATCACGGCGACGAACTCGGCCTCTTCCTGGTCGTACCAGAAGCCGGGCGGGCTCGCCTGGCCGTGGCTGACGATACGCTCGACACGGGCGCCCGCGCCGCCGGCCAGGAGCGCTGCCACTTCCGCGGCGCGGGCTTCGGGACAGGCGGCGAACAGGCTGCCGCTGCGATGAGTCATCGACCCGCCTCGACGATTGGTGGTTTACTCCGGCCTGCCCAGGGACAAGGCGATTATGACACAAGCCAGCCCCGCCGTTTCCTTCGTCGTCACGGTCTTCAACAAGGCGCCCTATCTGCCGCAGGTGATCGACGCCATCGCCGCGCAGCGCGGCGCGTTCGCGGGGGAATGCGTGTTCGTCGACGACGGCTCGACCGACGATTCGCTGGCGATCCTGCGCGAGCGCACCTCGGGCTGGCCGGACACGATCATCGTGACCCAGGCCAATGCCGGGCCGGCGCGCGCGAGCAACGCGGGGCTCCGCCTCGCGCGCGGAACATTCGTCAAGTTCGTCGACGGCGACGACGTGCTCGCGCCCGGGGCGACCCGGCATCTGATCGACCTTGCCGAGCGCCACCAGGCCGATCTCGCCTATGGCGCCGGCCAGCACTACGACCCCGGCACACCGCCACCGGCCGCATCCGAGCCCGACGACGCGGGCTGGCTGCATCCGGACCCGCTCGGCTTCGTGCTGACCAGCCCGCCCTTCAACCTGAGCCAGGTCCTTGTGCGCCGCGCCGCCGCCGAGGCCGTGGGCGGCTTCGACGAGCGCCTGTTCGTGCAGGATTATCCGTTCCTGTTGCGCCTGGCCGAGCGCCACCGCTTCGCCGGCACGCGCGCCACGGTGTGCTATTTCCCGCGCCAGACGCAGCATGGAAGCGCGCGGCTCACCGACGACCGCGCCAACATGCTGTTCCACGCCAACCTGACGGTCTGGCTGTTCTGCCGCGAGCACGAGCTGCCGCCCGAGCGTCTTGGCCTCGCGGCGGCGCGCTGCGTCGGCCGCGGCTGGCTCTACGCCAAGCGGCATCTCGGCCGCGGCGTGCTCAGCCGCGAATATGTCGGCTTCGTGCTGGACCGGATGCTGCCCGCGCGCGACCGCGACACCGCGCTGCGGCGCATCCGCAGGAGCCTGGAAACGTTCGGCGATGCGCCGGCGCGGCGCTACGCCGCGCTGCTCGCCGCCGCCTGAGCGCCCTACTCGGCCGCCTTCGCCAGGTCGGCCGGCACCGGCGGGACGCGCTCGCCGTAGAGCTTCAGGAACGGCTTCAGCGCCATGGTGCGCGCGCCGCCGTCGAACTCGAGCCCGCGCCCGCGCTTGAACGTCAGGCGATAGCGCACGTGCGGGATCTGCTGGCCGTCGAGCCCGATGCTGGTGACGACGGCCGTCTCGCCGACCTTTGCCGCGCCGCGCTGGCGGAACACGTCGCCCGCCTTCACGTATTCCAGGTGGCCGCCGCGTCGCACGAAGAAGCTGTGGCTCAAGCCGCGCCGCAAGGCATCGCCGATCTTGCCCATCCTTCCTGGCTCCCGTCTTCCCGCCGTCCTCGAACCCGACCGCGGACGCGCTTGATCCTGCTTGCTCTTTTCCGGCGAATCAACGGCGATTTTTGGGCCTAGCCGGCCGCGAGCGACCGCAGGCTGGACGACGCGGCGATGCTGCCTTCGCCGGAATAGGCCTCGTGATTGCTCTCGATCCGTTCCAGCCGATAGAGGTAGTTCACCATCATGCCGGCCGACTGCCTGAGGCCCTTGGCCGACAGGTCGGCCTGCCAGTTGAGCCGCTCGATGCGCGCACCGTTGCTCAAGTGGAAATGCGCGACCGGGTCGAGCGCGCGCCGGGGCCCGGCGCGCTCGTTGAGCAGATAGTGCGCGCACAGCCGCATCAGCGGCGGCTTCACGGCCGCGATCACCCGCTCGTCGACCCAGCCTTCCGCGTCGAGCAGCAGGGCACCGTCCGCGCCGTCGTCGAGCGCGACGAGGCTGCGGCGCTCGGCCGGCAGCAGCAGATCGGCGCCCTCCGCGGCGATGCGTTTCTCCAGCCAGGCGCGGAAGCCGGGGACCGGAGACAGGGTCGCGAAGGTCTTCAGTCCCTTGAACTCGGCCGTAAGGCTGTCGACCACCCGCTTGATCAGGAAATTGCCGAAGCTGATCCCGGCTAGGCCCTTCTGCGCGTTGGAGATCGAATAGAAGATCGCCGTGTCGGCGGCCGCCGGGTCGGTCAGCGGCGCCTGCGGGTCGAGCAGCTCCTGCACGCTGGCGCTCATGCCCTTGACCAGCGCGACCTCGACGAAGATCAGCGGCTCCTGCGGCATGCGCGGATGGAAGAAGCCGAACAGGCGCCGGTCGGAATCGAGGCGGTTCTTCAGGTCGCCCCAGTCGCGGATCTCGTGCACGGCCTCGTAGATCATCAGCTTTTCCAGCAGGGCCGCGGGCGACTGCCAGGTGATGCGCTGCAGCTCGAGGAAATCCACGTCGAACCAAGCCGAGAGCAGGCCCTTCAGGTCCTCCTCCAGCATGGCGAGCGCGCTGTCCCCGCGCGCCATCGACATCAGCTCGGCGCGCAGGTCGACCAGGAACTTCACGCCCTGCGGCAGGGCGTTGAAATGGGTCAGCAGGCGCCGGCGCGGCGGCAGCAGCACCTGGCGCAGCGCGCGTTCCGCCGCGCGGCGCGCCCGGGTGTCCTTGGCGGCGTGGAGCTCGGCGATCGCCGCGTCGACCTCGGCCCTGTCGGTATCGAAGTCGACGGCGAGGATCTCGAGGAATCGCCGCCGCCCCTCGGGGTTCAGCTCGAGGTAGGTGCGCCCCAGCGCCGCCGCGCGCGCGCGCGCCGATACCTCGCCGCCGCGCGCCTCGACGCAGTCGCGGAACTGCGCGCGCAGCCGCTCGGCGTCCTCGGGCGGCAGGTCGGGCCTGAGCGGCGCGCCGAAGGCGCCGCGCGCCGAGGCCGACATGTCGCGCCAGGCCGAGCGCAGGTTGACGAGCGTCCGGACGAGCAGCCGGGACGGCTTGCCGGTTACGGACGTAGTCTCGCTCATGAGGCCTCGCTCATCGCGGCGCAGTCTGCTGACCCGGCGGCTGCATGGCAAGATCGGCGATGCCGCGGACCGGCACCGGCAGATGCGCTGAAAACCGATCGCCTGCTCGCGGGCGTGGCACCGCAGCGCGACGCAGCAGCAGCAGCGCGAACCCGGGCGATTTCGAGCGGCCGCGCGGCCGCGGCACCGCCGGGATCGGACCGGACGCAGCGCTCCGCGGCCGAAAACCGGGCGCGGGCGCCGAATTATTCCAATTTGTGCGCATTGTTAATGGCCCATTAACGCGCCTGCCGCTTAATCGAGGCTCCAGCTACCAGCGTCGGTGCCAGCAGAGCGACATCGCATGATGGGACTTTTCCGTCAGACCCGGATGCCCGAGGCGCAGCGCGCGCCCGCGGACCAGGCCCGAACGCCGATCGAGATCGAAGGAGGCGACTTCATCGGTCGCGACCTCTCCGGCCACGACTTCGCCAACAAGACGGTCCGCAACGCGAACTTCGACCACAGCACGCTCGACGGCGCCAACCTGATGGCGGCCAACTTCGTCGGCTGCACGTTCAACGGCGCCAGCTTGAGCAAGGCCACGCTCCGCCGCGCCACGTTCGACAACTGCCAGTTCAACCGCGCCAGGGTCGACAGCGCCGACGCGCGCGAGGCCGTGTTCGTCGCCAGCGCCACCATCTCCTACGCCGAGGCCGGCGACCGCCAGCCCAAGCTCGACAGCCCGGGCACGGCCTTCGACGAGTCGATCATCTCCGGCTCGAACTTCGCCGGCGCCTCGCTGGTGCGCGCGGTCCTCAACGACGTGAAGGCGCTCAACGTCAATTTCCGCGACGCCCGTCTCGAAGGCGCCGTGTTCGACCGTTGCGAGATCGCCGGCTCGAACTTCATGGGCGCGAAGCTGCAGGGTGCCGATTTCTCGCTCTGCCCCGGCGCGCGCCGCGTCCTGCCCGAACCGGCGCTGGCCGTGGTCGCCTTCCTCAAATCGATCGACCAGCCGACGCTCGACCGGCACCTGGACGCGCATCAGCGCTGGCTCGCCAGCAACGGCCGGGATGGACAGCGCCTGGTGCTGACCGTGATGGATCTGACGCGCAAGACCGTACGCGGCCGCGACCTGTCCGGGGCCGACCTGCGGAACTGCCGGCTCGACGAGGCGCGCCTGCACGACACCCGCCTGATCGCCACCGACCTGCGCGGCGCCAGCCTGAACGGGACGGTGTTCCGCAGCTGCGACCTGCGCGGCGCCAAGCTCGACGCCAAGGCGATCCTCAAGATGAAGCTGGACGACTCGCGCCTGTAGCGCTGCCCCTCGTTGCGCCCGATCCGCGCGCGTCACGCCCGTGGTTCCGGCGACGCATTGCGGCCGTCGGACTTGCGGCGCGGGCTGCGGCACCGCGCCGGGCGACACCGTCGGGCGGGCTGCTCTATGCTCGCCCGACAAGGACGCCGGCGCGGAGGACCCTTGGAACGCTTCGCCTATCCGAAATACCGCTATCGGCGGCCGCCTGAGCTCGCCGGCGGCGCCGGGCGCTCCTACCCCGTCGTGGTCGTCGGCGCCGGCCCGGTCGGGCTGACGGTCGCGATCGACCTGGCGCGGCGCGGCGTGCCGGTGACGCTCCTGGACGCCGAGGACACGGTATCCGAAGGCAGCCGGGCGATCTGCTGGTCCAAGCGCACGCTCGAGATCTGGCAGCGCCTTGGCGTGGCGGCGCCGATGATGGAGAAAGGCATCACGTGGAACCGCGGCCGCGTGTTCCACCGCGATGGCCCGCTCTACGACTTCGACCTGCAGCCGGAAGGCGGGCAGCAATTCCCCGCCTTCATCAATCTGCAGCAGTACTACGTCGAGGCCTATCTGTGCGCCGCGGCCGAGACGATGCCGGGGCTCGACCTGCGCTGGCAGAGCCGCGTCACCGCGGTCGCGCCGTGCGCGGACGGGATGCGCGTCACCGTACAGACGCAGGACGGCACCTATCCGCTCGACTGCGCCTGGCTGATCGCTGCGGACGGCGTGCGATCGACCGTGCGCCGGAGCCTCGGCCTCGATTTCGTCGGGCAGGTGTTCGAGGACCGCTTCCTGATCGCCGATGTGCGCATGAAGGCCGATTTCCCGACCGAGCGCTGGTTCTGGTTCGACCCGCCGTTCCACGGCGGCAAGTCGACCTTGCTGCACCGCCAGGCCGACGACGTGTGGCGGATCGACTTCCAGCTCGGCTGGGACGCGGATCCCGAGGAGGAGCGCAAGCCCGAGCGCGTGATCCCGCGCCTGCGCGCCATGCTGGGCGACAAGGCCGCGTTCGAGCTGGAATGGACCTCGGTCTACACCTTCCAGTGCCGGCGGCTGGAGCGCTTCCGCCATGGCCGCGTGGTGTTCGCCGGCGACTCCGCCCATGTCGTCTCGCCCTTCGGCGCGCGCGGCGGCAACGGCGGCGTGCAGGATGCCGACAACCTGGCCTGGAAGCTGGCGGCGGTGATCCGCGGCGACGCGCCGGAGGCGCTGATCGACAGCTACGACGCCGAGCGCATCAAGGCGGCCGACGAGAACCTGCGGAACTCGACGCGCAGCACGGATTTCATCACGCCGAAGAACACGGCGAGCCAAGCCTTCCGCGACGCCGTCCTGTCGCTGGCGCGCACGCATCCCTTCGCGCGCGCCCTGGTCAACAGCGGGCGCCTGTCGCTGCCCGCCGTCGCGGAGCCCTCGCCGCTGCACACGCCCGACCGGCCGGGCGATTTCGCGCCGGCCATGCGGCCCGGCAGCCCCGCCGCCAACGCGCCGCTCGCCGACGGCAACCGCCCGGTCTGGCTGCTGGACCGGCTGGACGGCGCGGGCTTCGCCGCGCTGTGCTTCGTCGCGAGCGACGACGCCCGCGCGCGCGCGGCGGCGGCGCTCGCCGCGGGGCCGCAGGCGCCGGCGGGCATGTTCGCGTCGGACGGCGCCGGCGGCGCGTTGCGCGCCG
>CAZLBB010000167.1:0-11721 GCA_964557415.1 uncultured Rhodospirillaceae bacterium | reverse complement strand
TCTGCTCGGTCAGGATGGCGTAGACGACCAGCACGACCGAGGGCGGGATCAGGATGCCGAGCGTGCCGCCGGCCGCGAGCGTGCCGGTGGCAAGCGGGCCCGAGTAGCTATAGCGGCGCAACTCCGGCAGGGCCGTCTGCGCCATCGTCGCTGCCGTCGCCAGCGACGAGCCGCAGATCGCACCGAACCCGGCGCAGGCACCGATGGCGGCCATCGCCAGCCCGCCGCGCAGATGGCCGAGCAGCACGCCGGCAAAACGGAACAGCGCGCGGCTCATCCCGGCGCGGCTGGCGAACTGTCCCATCAGCAGGAACAGCGGGATCACCGAAAGCTCGTAGTTGGAGAAGCGCGCATAGGCGGCGAGCTTCAGGTGATTGAGCAAAGGTGCCCAGCCGGCGATCCAGACGTACCCGGCCATTCCCATGACCAGCATCGAGACGCCGATCGGCACGCGCAGCGCCATCAGCGCCAGCACGGCGGCGAAGCCGAGAGTCCCCTGCTCGATGCCCGTCATGACGGGGGTGCCATGCGGCCCAGCGCCAGGCGCGCGTCCTGGACCGCGACATAGGCGACGACGGCGATCAGCAGCACCAGGACCGTGACGATCGGCACGAAGGCGATCCAGATCGGCACCGCCAGGATCATCGTCGTCTCGTGGCTGGCGAGCTTGTCGGCCGCGCCCAGGATCATGCGCCACAGCAGCAGGACGGCGATCGCGAGGTAGATGGCCCCGCCGAGCGAGTCGAGTGCCCCCTTGAGCTTCGGACCCGCCTTCAGCGTGACGAAGTCGACGATCACGTTGCCGCGCACGAGGTGGCCATAGGGCAAGAAAGCGAAAACCGCGATGCCGCAGCCCATCTCGACCATCTCGAAGTCGCCGGGGACGGCGACCCCGAACAGCGCGCGCGAGACGATGCTGACGACAGACATGACCGTCAGCGCCGTGAGCACGGCGCCGCCGCAGACGGCGGCGGCGCGGCTGAGAGCTGTCAGGGCCCGCCCGACGGCGCCCGACGGGGAATGCTGTCGGTTCATCGACTTCGACTAGGAAATGCGAAGGGCCAAATTCCGGCCGAGGGCAGGCCGGACCACGTGCATTCGGCGAAGATAGACGGCGGCGGCCCCATGGCCGGATTCGCGCGCCATGGGGCCGCCTGTCCCTTTCTTGCGGATCAGCTGGTCTTGCCGTACTTGGCGATCAGGGAGCGCGCCTCGTCGAGCAGCTTCTTGCCGTCGGCGCCCTTGCCGTTCGCGGTCTTGACCCAGTTGTCGATCACCGGCTGGGTCGCCGCCTTGGCCTTGTCCAACTCCGAGCCCGACATGGTATTGAAGGAGTTGCCGCGCTTCTGCGCTGCCTCGAGGCCCGGCTTCTCGGCGTCATCCCAGACCTTGCCGAGCTCCTTTGCCAGGCCCAGGCCGGAATTGTCGTCGATCGCCTTCTTCAGATCGGCCGGCAGCCCGTCATACTTTGCCTTGTTCATCGCAAAGATGAACACGGACGTATAGAAGTTCGGCACGATCGAGTGGTGCTTCACCAGCTCGTGCACCTTCAGCACGTTGGCGACCTCGAACGGGATCACCGTGCCGTCGATCACGCCCGTGGTAAGGGCCTGCGGCACCTGCGGTACCGGCATGCCCACGGGATTGGCGCCGAGGGCCTTGAGCGCGTCGTTGATCGAACGCGTCGGCGCGCGGATCTTCAGGCCCTGCAGGTCGCTGAAGTAGATGATCGGCTTCGACTTCACGTGGAACAGGCCGGGCGCGTGCGCGTGGAAGACGAGCGGCTTCACTTCCTTGAACTCGTCCTTGAGGTGCTTGTCGGCGAACTCCTGCACCGCCGGCGCCGTCGCCGACGCCGTGCCGGCCATGAACGGCAGCTCGAACACCTCGACCAGCGGAAAGCGGCCCGCCGTGTAGCTCGGCAGGGTCCACACGATGTCGGCGACGCCATCACGCGCCTGGTCGAAGAGGCCCGGAGGCGCGCCGCCCAGCTGCATCGACGGGTAAATCTGGAACTTGAGCTTGCCGCCCGAGGCCTTGGTCACGCGGTCGGCCCAGGGCTGGATGAACTTCGCTTGCGCCGGCGAAGGCGGCGGCAGGAAATGGTGGATCTTCAACGTGACGTCTTGAGCCTGGGCCGTGCCCGCCGCCATGGCGAGCGCCGCAACGGCCGCCCCGAAGCCCGCGATCAGGGCCTTTCGCATGCGTTTTCTCCCTTCCCTCTACTCGTTCGTTCTCGCCGCCGGATCGGACGGCCCCGATCCGGTGACTGAACCATTGCCATGATAGCGAGAATCGAATCGGCCGTCGCCCCAAAACTTGCAAGATGGCAACGGTTTGGCCATAATTGTTGGCTAATCCAACAATTGGCCGGGCAAACAATCGGAACCGGTCGTCGGTCGCGCGCTGGAAGGGTCATGGACGTCACCGTCACCATAAGGCAGTGGCCGACGCCGGTCGCCGTGCAGGCCGGCCAGACCGTGCTCGAGGCCGCCCTGGCGGCGGGCGCGCCCTATCCGCATGGCTGCCGCAGCGGCAATTGCGGCGCCTGCAAGTCGCGCCTGCTTTCCGGCGACGTGGAGATGACGCCCTACTCCGAGTACGCGCTGACGGCGGAGGAGCGCGCGCAAGGGTTCGTGCTGGCCTGCCGCGCCGTGCCCTATGGCGACGCCGAGCTGGCCTGGCTGGAGCCGGACGAGGTGGTCGTGCACCCCTTGCGCGACCTCGTCTGCGGCGTCGTCGCGGTGGACGCCATGACCCACGACATCAAGCGGGTGCGGCTCGCGATCGAGAGCGGCGGTCCGTTCACCTTTGCGGCAGGGCAATTTGCGGCGCTGGGCTTCGGCGACCTGCCCTTGCGCGACTATTCGATGGCCAATGTCCCGGATCCGGCCGGGACCGGCGAGCTGGAATTTCATATCCGCCACGTCGCCGGGGGCGCGTCGAGCGCCTATGTCGCCAAGATGTTGCGCCCGGGCGAGAAGGTGCGCGTGCAGGGGCCCCATGGCAGCTCGTTCCTGCGCGAGCAGCACACCGGCCCGATCCTGGCGATCGCCGGCGGGTCGGGCCTGGCGCCGATCAAGTCGATCGTCGAGACCGCGCTGGGCCTGGGCATGCGCCAGCCGATCCACCTGTATTTCGGCGTGCGCGACGAGCGCGACCTCTATCTGGAAGGTCATTTCCGCGACCTCGCGGCGCGCCATCCCAATCTCGCCTTCGGTCCCGTCCTGTCGGAGCCGCGCGCGGCCACCGCGCGGCGCACCGGCTTCGTCCACGAGGCCGTGGCGCGGGATTTCGCCGGCTTCGACGGCGCCAAGGCCTATGTCGCCGGACCGCCGGTCATGGTCGAGGCCGCTTCGGCGCTGCTCGCCAGCCGCGGCATGCGGCGCGAGGACATCCACGCCGATGCCTTCTACACCGAGGCCGAGCGCGCGGCCGTGGGGGCACGATGAGCGCCGGGTCGAATAATGGTGCGCGCACGCTTTCCGGCCGCGTGGCGCTGGTAACGGGCGGCGGCCGCGGCATCGGCCTGGCGATCGCCCGCGCCCTGCACGGCGCGGGCGCCGCTGTCGCCGTCGCCGACTGCGGCACCGACATCGCCGGCAACGGCGCCGACCCGACGGTCGCGCGCGAGGCAGCGAAGGCGCTGGGCGAGAACGCGCTGCCCTTCGAGGAGAGCATCGCCAGCCCTTCGGCGGCACGTGCGGCGGTCGAGCTGGCGCGGCGGCAGTTCGGCGGGCTCGACATCCTGGTCAACAACGCCGCCATCCTGCGCGACGGATTCGTCTTCAAGTACGAGCCGGCGGATTGGGAAGCGGTGATCCGCAACAACCTTTCGGCGGCGTTCTACGCCATCAACGCGGCCGCGCCGCTGATGCGCGAGCAGGCCAAGGCGGAGCGCGGGGGCAAGCCCTATCGCTGGGGCCGCATCGTCAACATCGTCTCGACCGCGGGCTTCTACGGCAATTTCGGCCAGGCCGCCTATGCCAGCGCCAAGGCCGGGCTGCTCGGCCTGACGCGCGTGACGGCGATGGACATGGCGCGCACCCGGGTGACCTGCAACGCCGTCGCGCCCTTCGCGCATACCCGCGTCACCGACACGATCCAGCCCGCCAACCCCGCGCAGGCCGCCTACAAGGAACGCGCCTTGAAGATCGATGCGGCCCCGGTTGGCGATCTCGTTCGCCGTCTGTGTTCGCCCGAGGGCGACGAGATCACCGGGCAGCTTCTGGGCGTGCGCGGGCGCGAGCTGTTCGTGTTCTCGCAGCCGCGGCCCGTCGCCCGTTCGGTCGACGGCGACTTGGCGGCGCTCGCGCGCGAGTTCACGCCGCTGCAAACCGACCTCGAGGCCTTCAACACCGACCCTGTGGTCTAACGGAGATCTGCCATGGCAGAAGCCACCGCATCGCAAGTCCGCACGATCGAAGAATTCGAGCGCCAGCCGGACGCCTACAAGACGGCCGTGCGCAAGATCGTGCGCAGCCACGCAGTCAACGAGCTGTACGGCGCGCAGGTGTTCGACGAGCCGGCCATCGCGCTGGCGCCGACGCCCTACGCCAAGTGGCTGACCTGCCGCGTGGCGATGGAGGAATACGGCCATCACGTGCGCTTCCGCGAGCTGGGCGAGAAGATCGGCATCCCGGCCAACGACATGACCCCGCAGCAGAAGAAGCCGCTGTCGATCTTCGAGTTCCCCTTGAAGACCTGGGCCGAGTTCTGCGTGATCAAGCTCTTGGCCGACCTGGCGGAGATCCTGCAGGTCGAGGACCTCGTCACCTGCACCTTCCA
Organism: uncultured Rhodospirillaceae bacterium; assembly: GCA_964557415.1. GTDB lineage: Bacteria > Pseudomonadota > Alphaproteobacteria > JAEULC01 > JAEULC01 > JAEULC01. Next base: position 6,933 of record CAZLBB010000167.1, on the reverse strand, counting down.
CCCCTTGCGCAACCTGGCGCGCATGACCATGCCGGAGGAGCGCTTCCACGCGCAGTTCGGCAAGGACTTCTGCCTCGAGCTGTGCAAGACCAAGGAAGGCCGCGCCGCGGTGCAGGACGCGATCGACCGCTATTTCCCGCTGCTGCCGCCTTTCTTCGGCGCTTCCGGCTCGGCCAACAACGCGACGTTCCGCCGCTTCGGCATCAAGCAGCGCAAGAACGAGGAGATGCGCGAAGACTATGTCGAGCGCGCGCGCAAATTGGTCGAGGACGAGCTCGGACTTAAGCTTCCGAAGCTGGCCGACGCGGCGTAAAGAAGCCCGCGGCTGCTCTCGATCGGGAGGAACAGCATGACCGCGACCGCCGTCGCCGGCACGCGCCGGGCGTTCTACGACCGCATCGCCCAGTTCGACATGGCTCCCCTGTGGGAGACGCTGCACCAGCTGGTGCCGCCGACGCCGGCGACGCCGTGCGTCCCGGCCATGTGGCGCTACGACGACGTGCGCCCCTTCCTGCTCGAGAGCGGCACGTTGATCACCGCCAAGGAAGCGGTGCGGCGGGTGCTGATCCTCGAGAATCCCGGCCTGCGCGGCCAAGCAGCGATCACGCACACGCTCTATGCCGGACTGCAGCTGATCCTGCCGGGCGAGGTCGCGCCGTCGCATCGCCACACGCAGTCGGCGCTGCGCTTCATCGTCGAGGGCGACGGCGCCTATACCGCCGTCGATGGCGAGAAGACCACGATGCGGCCGGGCGATTTCATCATCACCCCTTCCTGGACCTGGCACGACCACGGCAACGACAGCGCCGAGCCGATGGTGTGGCTCGATGGCCTCGACATCCCGCTGGTGCGCATGCTCGACGCCGGCTTCGCCGAAAACTATCCCGCGGATTCGCAGGAGCTGATGCGGCCGGAAGGCGACGCCCTGGCGCGCTACGGCACGGGCCTGCTGCCGCTGGGCTACGAGGCGCACAGCCCCACTTCGCCCGTGTTCAACTACCCTTACGGGCGCACGCGCGAGGCGCTGGAGACGTTGCGCCGAGCGGCCGAGTGGGACCCGTGCCACGGCATCAAGATGACCTATACCAATCCCGCAACCGGCTCCTACGCCATGCCGACGATCGGCGCCTTCATCCAGCTGCTGCCAAAGGGCTTCACGACGGCGCCCTACCGCTCGACCGACGGCACGGTCTTCGCCGTGGTCGAGGGCAAGGGGCGCAGCACGATCGGCGACAAGAGCTTCGAATGGGGCCCGCGCGACCTGTTCGTGGCACCCTCCTGGGCTTGGCAGAAGCACGTCGCCGATGGCGAGGCGGTGCTGTTCAGCTTTTCCGATCGGCCCGTGCAGCACGTCCTCGGACTGTGGCGCGAACAGCGCGGGAATCGGTGATCGACCCGCTCATCGCCGCGATCCCTCACGAGCCGTGGTTCGCGGCCCTGGGCGAGCGGCTGACGGAGGCGGAGCGCGCCGACATGACGGCCTATCTCGCCGGGCTCGGCTTCGCCGGCGCGCCGGTCGCCGCCGCGCGCGACTGGGACGATGCGGCGCGCATCGTCACCGATCCCGCCTGGGAGCAGCGCTGGTGGGACGCTGAGGAGGCCCTGCGCGCCGAGTTGCTGCGCCGCGCCGGCGAGCGCCTGGGAGAAACGAAGATGCTCGAGGCGCTCAGCAGCGTGACCCAGGCCGCGCATGACGCGACCATCGGCGCGGCGGCGGTGGCGGCCGCGCGCTCGCGTTCGTCGGACCCGGGCCTGATCCGCGCCGCCGCGGGCGCGGCGACCCAGGCCTGCTACCAGGGCGCGCTCGTGCTGCTGGCCGGCGCCGGCGACGAGCATGCCTTTGCCGCCAAGCTGCGCTTGTTTCGCGCCGGCCGGTGGGTGCTGGGAATCGTGCGCGGCACCGCGTATGTTCTCTGACCTTCCCGCCAACCGATCTTCACTTCCATCGAGGAAAACGCCTGATGCCCGAGTACGTCATTCCCGCCTGGGAACTGCCGAGCCTGCCCGTCCAGGGCGAGAAGAAGCGCTTCCCGGTGCGCCGGGTCTGGTGCGTCGGCCGCAACTACGCGGCGCACATCAAGGAGATGGGCTACGACCCGAACCGCGAGGAGCCGTTCTTCTTCGCCAAGCCGGCGGACGCCATCGTGCATGACGGCGGCGTCGTGCCCTATCCGCCACAGACCAAGAACCTGCACTACGAACTCGAGATGGTCGTGTGCCTGGGCAAGGGCGGCAAGGACGTGCCGGTCGCGAAGGCGCTCGACCATGTCTACGGCTACGCCGTCGGGCTCGATATGACTCGCCGCGACCAGCAGTTCGCATCGCGCGACCGCGGCCGGCCTTGGGAGATGGGCAAGGGCTTCGATCATTCCGCGCCCTGCTCCGCCATCATGCCGGCGGCGAAGATCGGCCATCCGTCGCGCGGCTCGATCAAGCTGACGGTCAACGGCCAGACCAAGCAGGATTCCGACCTCGGCGCCATGATCTGGAAGGTGCCGGAGATGATCTCCTATCTCTCGGCGCTGGTGGAACTGGGCGCCGGCGACATCATCTATTCCGGCACGCCGGACGGCGTCGGCCCCGTGGTCAAGGGCGACAAGCTGCACGGCGCCATCGAAAAGGTGGGCACGCTAGACATCACCATCGGCTGACCCGCCCGCCGATGCGCATCACCACCTGGAACATCAACTCGGTCCGCATCCGCCTCGACCTCGTGCGCCGCCTCGTGCGCGAGGCGCGGCCTGACGTCCTGTGCCTGCAGGAGACCAAGGTGCCGGACGACCTGTTCCCGCATCGCGACTTCGAGGCGATGGGTTTCGCCCATCGTCTGGTGCACGGGATGAAGGGCTACAACGGCGTCGCCATCCTCTCGAAGGTGCCGTTCGCCGACAACGGCACGCGCGGCTGGTGCGACAAGCAGGACTGCCGGCACGCGTACGTGAAGCTGCCCGGCGGGATCGAGCTGCACAACCTCTACATCCCGGCCGGCGGCGACATTCCCGACCCGGCGGTCAACGACAAGTTCAAGCACAAGCTGCGCTTCGTCGACGAGGTCGGCGCCTGGTTCGGGTCGGAACGCACCAAACGCCAGAAGATGATCGCCGTCGGCGACTTCAACATCGCGCCGCTCGAAACCGATGTCTGGTCGCACAAGCAGCTGCTCGACGTGGTCAGCCACACGCCGATCGAGGTGGAAAAGCTGGGCCGGATGCAGGAGTCCGTGTCCTGGGTCGACGCGGTGCGCCACTTCGTGCCGCCGGAGCAGCGGCTGTATACGTGGTGGAGCTATCGCAACCGCGACTGGAAGGTCAGCGACCGCGGCCGGCGGCTCGATCATGTCTGGGTCACGCCGCCGATGCGCGGCAAGCTCGGATCGGCCGAGGTGCTGCGCGATGCGCGGGACTGGGAGAACGGCAGCGATCACGTGCCGGTGACGGTCGAGATCGAGGCCTGAGCAGCTCGCCATGGCGCGCGACCTTCAACCGCTCTACCACCCGCGCTCGATCGCCGTGGTCGGCGCCGGCGACCGGCCGACCAGCTCCGGCGGCGCCGTCCTGCACCTGCTGGAGAAATCCGGCTTCGTCGGCGAGATCGTGCCGGTCAACCCGAAGGGCGGCACGATACGCAACCTGAAGGTCCGCACGTCGCTGAAGGACCTCGAGCGGCCGGTCGATCTCTGCGTCATCGTCATCCGGCCCGACACGATCCTCGACGCCGTGCGCGAGGCGGTCGCGACCGGCCATCGCAACCTCCTGATCCTGCCCGGCGGCTTCGCCGAATCGGGCGAGGAGGGGAAAAGGCGCGACGCCGCGCTGCGAGCGCTCGCCGCCGAGGCCGAACTGACCGTGGCCGGGCCGAACTGCGCCGGCATCATCCACCTGACCGCGCGCGCCGCCGGCAATCCGGCGGGCATGGCCGCGACCTTCCTGCGCGACCTGCCGCCGGGACCCGATGCGTCGCGCCGCTCGATCGCGCTGCTGTCGCAGTCGGGCGCGCTGGCCGAAGAGATCATCGCCAAGGCCAATGCCATGGATATGCCGCTCGGCACGGTGGTCACCGTCGGCAACGCGCTCCAGCTCGGCATCACGGAGCATCTGGCCTATCTGGCCGGGGACGACGCGATCTCCGCGATCCTGCTCTACATCGAATCGCCGGGCGACCTGCCGGCGTTCCGCACGGCGGCAAGGCGCGCAGCCGCGCGCAAGCCGGTCATCGCGCTGATCGGCGGCCGCACCGCGCCGGGCGGCGCCGCGGCGCGCGCCCACACCGGCTCCGAAAGCCTGGGCGACAGCGCGGCCGCCGCCTTCGCCGTGGATTGCTGCGTGGTGCGCGTCACCAGCCTGCGCCGACTCCTGCTGGCGGCGCGCGGTTTCGCCCGCTTTCCGCAGGGCATCGGCCGGCGCGTGCTGATCCTGTCGAACTCCGGCGGTCCGGGCGTGCTGTGCGCGGACCGCTCGGCAGTCGAGGGGCTCGATCTTGCCGTCCTTCCGGCCGCCATGGCGGCGCATCTCCGCGCCAACCTGCCGGGCGAGGCCACGGTCGCCAATCCGCTCGACCTCCTCGCCGACGCCCGCGAGGACCGCTTCGCCATGACGTTCGAGGCCGCGCTCGCGCACGGAAACGATGCCTTCGATGCGATCCTGATGATCCACGTCGTGCCCTTCATGGTCGACCCGGTGCCGGTGGTCGCGAGGCTGGCGGAACTGGCGCCCACGGCCGGCAAGCCCGTCCTGCATTCGATGATGGGCACGCTGCCGGGCAAGGACGCGCTTTTCGCGACGATGGAACAGGCGGGCGTGCCGATGTTCAACGATATCGAGCAGATGGCCGAGACGGCGGGAATTCTCGCGACCTACCCGCCGCTGCGGGAGAAGGCCGCTCACGCTGCCGAAGATCGCGTGCCGTAGAGCAGCGTGATGTTGATGCGACGGTTTTCGTAGCCGGGCGCGAAGGTGATCTTGTCGGTCGCGTGGAACAGGTCCGAATTGAAGATCGCCGCCCGATTCTGCCGATGCGGAATCGTGACGGGACGCGCATCGCTTTCGCGCAGGAAGCGCTGCATGGCCGCGAGATCGGTGTTGTAGGCGGCGAAGTCCCAGTCGGCCGGCGCCTCCTTGTCCCACACGACCAAGCCGCCGTGCTGCGGGTCGAGATTGGCCGCGTCGGGCGTGATCCAGAAATTCACGTTCACGGCTGCGAAGTCGGCGTGCATGGGAATGCCGGACAAGCGGCTGTCGTACTTGAATGCCCAGGTCTTGCGCAGCCTGTGGTGATGGAAGATCCCGGGCAGCGCGAGGCGCAGCTCCTCCTGGATCTGGTCGAGCAACGGGCACCAGAAGCCCTGTTCCCAGAACGCGCCCAGGTAGCCGTTCGCGTAGGTGAATTGGAACCACATCGTCGATTCGAGGCAGAAGCGCCGCAGCGCCGCCAGGGCCTCCGGCCGCAGCACGTTGTCGACATAGGTGATGCCGGGGTGGCTGCGCGCGTATCCGGATTCGATCGCGGCCCGGTCGAGCGCGGGGTTGAGCGCGCCCTGCGGCAAGGCCGGCGTCTCGGGCCGATGCCATAGCCGGTTGTAGGTGGCGGCCAGGCGTTCGCGCCAGCGCGGCGGCAGGTCCACGACATGCGTGCCGGCCGGCGCGGGCGGCAGAGCCGCCAGCGCCGCGCGGTAGTCGGCCAGCAGCGACTGTCGTTCCGCCGGCAGCACGCCGCGCGCAAGCAGATATTCCAGCTGCTCGATGTCGTGGCGCAGTTTGGCGTGGCTGGTGCGGCGAAACGCGGCGTCGCCGGCGTTCACTCCCGGCGCGCGGCGCAGTGCCGTCGCCGCCTCGTGCGCGGCCGCCGCCTCCTGCACGCCGCCGGCGATCGACAGCGCGTTGCCGAGGTTGGTATAGGCCGCGGCGAAGCCCGGCACACGCGCGAGCGCGGCGCGGTACTCGGCGATCGCGCCGCCGATGTCGCCGGCGGATTTCAGCGCGTTGGCGAGATTGTAGCGGGCCGCCGCGTCCTCGGGCTGCGCCGCTGCGGCCTGCCGCAGCCAATCGATCGACTCCGCGCGCCCCGCCTGCCCCAAGAGCAGGCCGAGATCGCTCATCAACGCGAAATGCCCCGGGCTCGCTTCCAGGGCCCGGCGCAGCACGCGCTCGGCCTCGTCGGCACGCCGCGCCGCGACCAGCATGCGCGCATATTCGAGCGCGGCCTCGGCGTGGGTCGGATCGATTGCGACCGCCTGCGCCGTCAGGCGCATGGCGTCGCCGTGGCGGCCGGCGCGGTGCAGGCGGGCCGCCTCGGCGAAAGCCTTGTCTGCAGCGGCGAGCGGCATCGCGTCAGGCGGTCGCGACACGGTAGAAGAAGTACCGCCCCGGCCTGACGCCTTCGGGCAGCGGCAACGGCTTCGCCGCGATACCGACCAGCTCCTGGTCGCTCAGGATCACGCCGCCCGGCGCCATCAGCGCAACGACGCGCGGGCCGAGCCAGGCCGCGAGCCGGGCGTTGCGCTCGGCCTCGCCGGTGCCGGTGTCGGCATGCACCAGCGCCGCGGGCGCGCCGATACGGGCCAGCGCGCCCGGCAGCGTCTCGGCGAAATCGCCGATGATCAGGTGCTTGTCGTCCGGCACGCAGGCCGGATGGGCCGCAAGCTGCCGGTCGAAGGCGAAGATCTCGCGCTCGGGCATGAGCTCGCGCAGATGGTCGTAGCTGCGGCCGTTGCCGAGGCCAAGCTCGATGACCGGTCCGGGCAGGTCGCCCACCAACTCGGCCGCGACCTCGAGGCAGGCGCGCTGCGCCTGCAACCGGCGGATGGCGCTGTCGAGCCGGCTCATGCGGCTGGCCGATGCGTCAGGCCGCTCTTGCCTTCGCCAAGTCCTTGGTCGTGCGATCGAGCCGGCTGGCGAGTTCGCGCATGATCTCGACCGCGATCTGCGGGAATTCGCC
>CAZLBB010000166.1:0-11721 GCA_964557415.1 uncultured Rhodospirillaceae bacterium | reverse complement strand
GGGGTGCAGCTCGTCGCCGATACCGCGGCGCGGCAGCCGCGCCCGGCCAGCCATGCGCCCGCGGTGGCGCCCTTGTCCATCGTCGTGCTTCCCTTCGCCAACCTGAGCAACGATCCCGAGCAGGAATATTTCGCCGACGGCATCGTCGAGGACCTGACGACGGATCTGTCGCGCATCGAGGGAAGCTTCGTGATCGCGCGCAATACCGCCTTCACCTACAAGGGCAAGACGATCGACGCCCGTCAGGTCGGCGCCGAGCTCGGCGTGCGCTACCTGCTGGAAGGCAGCGTCCGGCGCCTCGGCCGGCAGGTGCGCGTGAACGTCCAGCTGATCGACACGCAGACGGGCGGGCATGTCTGGGCCGACCGGTTCGACGGCGGCGTGGACGACCTGTTCGCCTTGCAAGAGGCGGTGACGTCGGGCCTGGCGGGGACGCTCAAGCTCAGCCTGATCGAGGCCGCGGCGCGCGACGCGTCGCGCCGCGACCATCCCGATGCCGTCGACCTTGTCCTGCGCGGCCGCGCGGCGTCCCTGCGGCCGCGCACCCGGGCCAATCTGGCCGAGGCGCGCGGCTTGTTCGAGCAGGCGCTCGCGCTCGCGCCCGGCGCGGCCGAGGCCGCCATCGGCCTGGCCGAGGTCCTGGCCGTGGGCGTATTGAGCCTCGTCAGCGACGATCGCGACGCGGACCTGGCGCGCGCCGACACGCTGGTCTCGAAGGCGCTCGCCGCGCTGCCCAACAGCGCCTGGGCGCATCACGTGAAAGGCGAGATCCTGCGCGCCGCGCACCGCGCGGGCGAAGCGACCAGCCACTACGAGATGGCAATCTCGCTCGACCGCAACTGCGTGCCCGCCGTCGCCAACCTCGGCTTCGCGCGCATCCTCGGCGGCAAGCCCGAGGACGCCATACCGCTGCTCGAGCAGGCGGTCCGGGCGAGCCCGCGCGACCCGCTGCTGGCGATCTGGTACTCGCGCATCGGCCTGGCGGAGATGCACCTGGAACGGTTCGACCGCGCGCTCGCGGCGCTGCAGAAGTCGTGCCAGCTCAACCCGGACCTGCCCTGGGCACACTTCTACCTGGCAGCGGTGCATGGGCTGCTGGGGGACACTGAAAACGCCCAGGCCGACCTGAGGCAGGCCCAGAGGCTGTCGGGCGAATTGCGAAGCATCGCGCGCTACCGGGCGATCAGCCAGATCACGCATCCAACAGCCGATGAGCGGCGCGAAAAGACCGTCATTCGTGGATTGCGAGCCGCCGGTCTGTCGGAAGCCTGAACCTCGATATTGCCTTTGACCTAGGTCAATGCCTGGCATGCGGGAGCGTGCTGCTGTCGCGACGTGCTAGGGTTCGCCCGAGGGTGGAAAAACGGTGCAGGGGAGGATGGTCGTGGCGACGAAGAGGGCGCGTTCGAAGTCGGGTGCCGAGCGGCACAAGGTCGGCCTCGCGCTCCAGGGCGGCGGCTCGCACGGCGCCTTCACCTGGGGTGTGCTCGACCGCCTGCTCGAGGAAAGCGACCTCGACATCATCGGCATCACCGGCACCAGCGCCGGCGCCATGAACACCGCCGTGCTGGCCGACGGGCTGGTACGCGGGGGACCGGAGGAGGCGCGCAAGAGGCTGCGGCTGTTCTGGGAATCGATCGGCAAGATGCCCGGGTTCGGCAGCCTGCTGTGGCCGCTGTCGGGCGAGATGGCGGCGAGGGTGCACATCGAGCAGACGGTGCCCTATCTGGCCTGGGACATGATCGCCCGCAACATGTCGCCGTACGACCTGAATCCGACCGGCCAGAACCCGCTGCGCGCGCCGCTCGAGGACCTGGTCGATTTCGATCGGCTGCGCAAGCAAACCGACATCAAGATCATCGTGTGCGCGACCAACGTGCGCACGTCGCGGCGGCGCGCCTTCACCAACAAGGATTTCACGGTCGACGCCGTCCTGGCCTCGGCCTGCCTGCCCGAGATGTTCCCGGCCGTCGAGATCGACGGCGAAGCCTACTGGGACGGCGGATACACGGGAAATCCGGCGATGGTCGCCCTTCTCAGAATGCTGCCGAAGTCCGATATGATCCTCGTGCGGATCGATCCGATCATGCGCGGGGATGTCCCGCGCACCGTCCGCGGCATCCACGATCGCGTGCTCGAGATCAGCTTCAACTCGACCTGCTGGCTGGAGCTCTCCGTGCTCGGGGTGCTCCTCAGGTTCGTGGATGCAGGCCTGCTGCCGCGCGAACGGTTCGGCCGCTTCAATTTCCACGCGATCCAGGCGAGCAAGGAGCTGGAGAAGCTGGCCTCGTCGAGCAAGCTCAACAACTATCCCGCCTTCCTCGAATACCTGTTCGAAAACGGCAGGCACGCCGCCGCCGCTTGGCTCGCCAGTCATCGGGCGGCGATCGGCAAGCAATCGACGATCGACCTCAGGAAGCTGTTGCCGGTGGGTTTGGATGAGGATGACAGCCTATACAAGAAATTAACCGACAAGTAGTGGCCCCGTCGTCGGAATGCGCTCATGGAACATGCCGACTGGATCAAGTTCATCGAGTTCGCGGTCGACCATGGCGTCCGGCTCGTCGGCAGCGCGATCGAGGCGTTCGGCGTCCTCATCATCGTGGCCGGAATCGCCTGGTCGACCTGCAACTATCTGCGCAGACCGACCACCGCGCAGGACTTCGACACCTACAAGATCCGCATCGGCCGGTCGCTGCTGCTCGGCCTCGAGGTGCTGATCGCGGCCGACATCGTCAAGACGGTCACGCACGAATTGACCTTCACCAGCCTGGGCCAGCTCGCCGGCCTGGTGCTCATCCGCACCTTCCTCAGCTGGACGCTGGTGCTGGAGATCGAGGGGCAATGGCCGTGGCGGCGGGATCGCGCGCACGCGAGACACGGGCCCGCGGCCGACGCGTAGGTGCCGGGCGGCCGGCCGCCGAGGTCAGTTCAGGGGGATCGTAACCAGCGGCGCCTGCGGCGCCACGCCGGTTTCGGAGAGCTGGAACAGCAGCATGAGGAACGTGAAGGCGCCCTTGGAGCGGAACTCGCGGTCGTCGATCCAGAACCAGCGATCTCGGTAGTGGACGGCGGCGAAAGCGGCCTCGGGGCGGTCGAGGCCCGAAGCGATGCGGACCATGGGTTGATCGCGCGGGTGCAGGTCGGGACGCATCGCCACGTTGGCCGTCGTGCGCCCGTCCCTGACGTGCTCTTTGGGCGCATCGATGCCGGCGCCGAGCTCGAGCAGGATCTCGAACATCGAGCGCGACAGCATGGCGATTTCCCGGTTGTTGCGCGGGATGGCGCCGAAAGTGAGCGCCAGCTCCTGGGCGTCGGGGTCCAGCCCGAGGGCCTCGCGAACGAACCCTGTGTCCCGATCGGTCTCGGTTCTGGCGCTGCGGCGCAGCATGACGATCGCCGCATCGTCCGCGCCGCGTTTCTCGACACGAAAGCCGACCGACTCGGAAAGCTGGAGCCGCCGCAGCGCATCGAGCAGCTGATAGAACCCCGGATCCGGTTCGCGGCTCATGCCGGCACGCGATGATCGATTGTAGACTCCGTTGACCGAACGCACGGTCAGCTGGAAGACGAGGTCGATCGGATAGCCTGCCTGGACCAGCTGGAACAGCGCCGGCGGCGGAATCGGGCGCAGCAGACTGCGGGTGAACTTCTCGCCCTGCACGGGGGTGTAGGTGACCGTCGGCCGCTCGATGTACCGGCCGGCGGCGCCCAGCGTCACGGAGTTGGAGGTCGGCGGCGAGCCGGTGAACATCGTTCCGGCGGCGTTCGCCTGGGCTTCGAGCTGGTATTGGCTGATCAGCGACGAGACGTCGAGAAACACCGGCGCGTCGTTGTAGCGCAGCCTGACGATATTGGTGAGCGTCTGCTCTTTCCAGGACGTCGCGACCGCGTCGGTGTAGTCGGTCCGGTCGCGCGTGACCGAAGCCGGGCCGATCGCGCCGCATGCCGCGACGAACGGCACGAGCACGGCGAACGCCGTGCGCCTCAAGCCTGCTCGCGCTGTCCCAACCATTGCCCGACGCCCCCCGACATCATTCGGCATTGTCCCGGAATCCCCGGTCGTCCGGCAAGTTGGATTAGGGCCCTGCGGGTGTTCTAAAATCGTTCCGGGATCCAGCGTCGGTCCTTCATCGGCGCGACGTCGTCATAGGCGCCCTTGTCGGACCGCTTCGGCAGCTTGACCTTCGGGCGCTTGATCGGCTTGAAGTCGAACTGGCCGAGGAAGTGGCTGATGCAATTCAGCCGCGCCCGCTTCTTGTCGTCCGAGCGCACGATGTTCCACGGCGCGGTATCGGTGTCGGTCGCCTCGAGCATCGCGTCGCGGGCCCGGGAGTAGGCGTACCATTTCTCGCGCGACGGCAGGTCCATGGGCGACAGCTTCCATTGCCGCAGCGGATCGTCGATGCGCGCCGCGAACCGCCGCGCCTGCTCGTCGTTGCCGACCTCGAGCCAGTACTTGAGCAGCTTGATGCCGCCCTCGACGATGTAGCGCTCGATCTCCGGGCAGAGTTGCAGGAACCGCTCGTATTGCTGGTCGGTGCAGAAGCCCATGACGCGTTCGACGCCGGCCCTGTTGTACCAGCTGCGGTCGAAGATCACGATCTCGCCGGCGGCCGGGAAGTGCTGCATGTAGCGCTGCATGTACATCTGGGACTTCTCGCGGTCGCTCGGCGCGGGCAGGGCCACGGTTCGAATGATGCGCGGGCTGACGCGCTCGGTCAGTGCCCGGATCGTGCCGCCCTTGCCGGCGGCGTCGCGCCCCTCGAACACGACGATGGCGCGGGTGCCGGTTGCCTTGACCCAGTCCTGCAGCAGGCAGAGCCGCGTCTGCAGCTTGCGCAGCTCCTTCATGTAGGCCTTGTTCTTCAATTTCTTGGCCTCGGGCTTGTCACCGGCTTTCATCGTCGGTCCCCCCTCTCATGGCCCCTTGCGGCCGCCAACCCGGATATTCCGGCCACGCGCCGTCAGCATTGACTTGCGTCAATACGTGACCGCGGCATCTCCTGCATGCATGCTGGTTCAGGTGCCGTCAAGGCGGCGCAGATCGCGAGACGACCATGGCGACCGACGACACGCTCACCCATGCCCAGCTCAAGACGCCGCGCGCTGCCGCCATCGCCGGCATCGCCTTCTCCATCCTGCTGATGGCGTCGCTGCTGCTGCTGCGCATCTCCATTCCCGCCGCCCCCTTCGACCAGGGCGAGTGGCTCGATCGCCACTCGCACCGCGTGGTCCTGGCGCTGAACCTGATTCCCTTCGCCGGCATCGCGTTCCTGTGGTTCGTCGGCGTGCTGCGGGACCGGCTGGGCGCGCGCGAGGACCGCTTCTTCGCCTCGGTGTTCCTGGGCAGCGGGTTCCTGTTCCTCGGCATGCTGTTCGTGGCGGCGGCGATTACCGGCGGCATCATCGCCGCGCATAGCATCCACGCCGAAGGGCTGCGCAGCACCCCCGCGTTCTCCATCGCGCGCGGCATGGTCTACAACCTGCTCAACATCTACGCGATCAAGATGGCGGGCGTCTTCATGGTCAGCACGTCGATGCTGGCCCTGCGCACGGGCTTCGCGGCGCGCTGGATCGCGGTCCTGGGATTGGTCCTGGCGCTGCTGCTGCTGGTCGGCAGCTACTGGATCAACTGGAGCATGATGATCTTCCCGGTCTGGGTGCTGGTCGTGAGCTCCCACATCCTCGTTGAAAATTTCCGGCGCCCGGCGGATTGACGGCGGCACCTTCGCCTACGACGGGCTGCGCCCGGCCGTGCCCGACGCGCCCAGGCCCTGCGAATCGGCGATGCGCGCGACCTTCGCGTCTTCGGGAAAGGCGTAGATCCTGTCGATGGTGCGGTCCAGCAGGTCCAGCTGCTGGCGCAAGGCCAGATGCCGGTTCTCCGGCAGGGTCTGGATCAGGTTCTCCAGCATGGCGCGCAGGCGCCGGGCGACCTGGACGTTCTCAGCCCCGTAGAAGCGGATCTCCGCCGTGGCCACCAGGACGAAGTCCTCCCAGTTCGGCGTGCGCCACACCACGCGCAGCGCGCCGGCGGCGTCCCTGATCTGGTCGTTGTTGGTGTGGCGACGCCCGACCTTGCGCAGGAGCCGGTGCAGCTGGTCGACCGCGAGCACCGCCGTGGTCGGATCGTTGATCGCCTTCGACAGCGCCTTGACGGCGATGTCCACCAGGATGCGGAAGGCGAATATCGGGTCCTGCTCCATGGTGCGTTCCGATCCGAATGCCACGGCCGAACGGAGCGTGTCCCCGTCGGCGATCTCGCCGCCATAGACCTGGAACAGCGGCTCGTCGACGCCGACGAAGTCGCCGACATAGGCCATGAGTTCGACGATGCAGTCCGCGCGTCGCGCCTCCGCCACCAGCTGTTCCAGGTTGACCGCCAGCACGATGCCCGACATCCCGCGGTGATGGATCACCTGATCGGGCCGGTCCGGAAGGGCGATGTACGGTTGGTCGCGCTGCAAGCGCGCCAATGGCTTCGTGTAGACGGAATCGATGACCTTCAGCCCGACTTCCGCCACCAGCGCCATGATGTTGATGGGGCGCAGGAGCCTGGCGGCATAGTCGATCAGGTAGAGGAAGCAGACGATGCTGCCGAGGCCCGTGACGACCGCAACCGCCATCGCGAGCTGGTTGACGCTCGTTTCGACCCTGTACCTGCTGCCGGCGGCATACATCAGCGTGAAAACGAACATGCCGACCGAGAATCGCACGACGTTGTTGCGCAGCAGCGTGGTGGAGATGATCCGCGGCGTGAGCTGGCCGCTCGCGACCTGGACCGCAACCAGCAGCGAGCCGAAGGTGAACACGAGGAAGGACAGTGCCAGTGTCGCGACCGTGTCCAGCGTCGCCTGCGCGCCGGTGACGCCAGCTTGATAGAGAGTCCAGGTCACCATCGGGTTCAGGCGGTCGGTCAGTCGGATCGCGACCTGCTCCAAGACGATGGCGAAGAAGGGAACGATCCAGAGCGACGACCGGCCATAGGCGGCAAGGCGATACCACAGGCTCCAGTTCATGCGTTCCCCCAGCGGGCCGCCTCTGTCCCCCGGCGCCCGACGGCATGCTAGCATGCATCGGTGGATTGCCGCGATTGGCAGCGGGGACCGAGGCGATGGCTTCAGCCAGGAAAGATTGCATTGGCGGACCGGCCGTCGGCGCGGCATGAAGACGGTCGACGTCATCTATCGCTACGGGCCGCGATCCGAGGCCGGCCGGCCGCGGCCGATCGACGCCGACGCGGCCCGTCGCCGCCTGGACGACGGCAACCGTGGCTTCGCGGATGTGCTCGACGGGCTGGCACGCGGCAGCGGCACGGTCGAGCGCATCGTCCCGGTCGAGCCGGAAAGCCTCGGCTTGTCGCCGGACGGGCGTGGCGCGCCGCGGCAGCAGCCGTTCGCCGCCGTCCTCGGCTGCGCCGACGCCCGCGTGCCGGTCGAGCTGGTCTTCGGCGAGGGGCCGAACGACCTGTTCGTCGTCCGGGTTGCCGGCAACGTGCTGGGCGCCGACATTCTGGGCAGCCTGCGCTATGCGATCGCGCATCTCGGCGGCAGCCTGAAGATCGTCGCCGTGCTCGGCCATAGCGGCTGCGGTGCGATGACCGCCGCGGTCGACGTGTTCCTGTCGCCGCGGCGCTACCTGTCGCTCGCGACCGACCATGCGCTGCGCGGCGTGCTCGACCGCATGCTCGTTTCCGTGCAGGCCTCGGCCAAGCGCCTGGCGGAGTCGTTCGGCCAGGACGTCGCCGCGCACCCGCGCTATCGCACGGCCCTGATCGAGTGCGCCATCGCCGTCAATGCCGCATTCGCCGCGTACACGCTCGGTCACGAGATCGCCCGTGCCGACGCCGGCGGCCTGCGCGCCGTCTACGGCGTCTTCTTGCTGGATACGCACCGGGTCTGGGCGCCGCGTCCCGGCGGCGCAGACGCAGCCGGCCTCGTCGAGCCGCCGGCCGACGAGGCCGGTTTCTTCGACCTCGGCACCGCCATCATCCGGTCCGAGCGGATCGCGGCCATGCTGCGGTAGGGGCCGTGCCGGGCCCGCCGCCGCGGGCGGATCTATCGCAGCGTCAGCATCCGATCCGGGCAGTCCGTGAACACCGCGTCGACGCCCCAGGCGAACAGGCGCTTCGCGATGGCCGGATCGTTGACGGTGTAGCAGCGCAAGGCGAGTCCCGCCGCCTTGACCCGGCGCGCGGCGGCCTCGGTCAGGTATTTGTGGTTCACGTGCAGGCTCGTGCAGCCGAGGCGCTGGGCGCGCTTCTGCCAGTCGCGCGGCAGGCGCTCGGTCAGCCAGGCGCGCGGCAACTCGGGCGCGGCGGCGCGGGCGGCCTCGAGCGCGCGCGGGGAGAAGCTCGACAGCAGCGGGACGGGGAGGCGGCGCGGCCAGCGCTTCCGCGTCGCGCGCGCCACGGTCGCGCCGGTCTCGGCGGCGCGGCCGCGGCAGGGCTTGATCTCGATCTGCGGGAACAGGCCGCGCCGGGCCCAGAGGTCGAGGCCTTCCTCGAGCGTGGCGATGCGTTCGCCGGCGAAGCGCGGGTGGAACCAGGCGCCGGCGTCGAGCGCGCGCAGCGCCTCGAGGTCGAATCGCCTGACCGCGCCGCGGCCGGAACTGGTGCGGTCGAGCCGGTCGTCGTGGATCAGGACGATGGCGCCGTCGCGGCTCAGCTTGGCGTCGCACTCGATCGCCCGCGCGCCCTGGTCGGCGGCCAGCGCGAAGGCGGCGAGCGTGTTCTCGGGCGCGTAGGCCGAGGCGCCGCGATGGGCAATCACGCGGATTTTCGAGATATCGTCCATGGGTCCGGCCGGGCGGCGAGGGAACGGGACGCGGACGCTAGCCCGGCCGGCCCGGGGCGGCAAGCCGGCCGCCGGACCCGGCCTTCCGCCCCCGGACACCGCCTTGCGCGCGCGTGCGCACAAGGGGCGCGAACCCGAGGGCGGAACCCGCTATAATTCCACCGCAAAAACGAATCGCAGGCCCGTCGGGCGCCGCCAGGGTGATGGTGCGCCGCAAGCGGGCCGCGCCGGGCGAACGTCGCCCGCATGAATAGGGTTGCTGGCATGGCCGAACGCATCAACATCACCGACCTGCCCGGGCGCCGGCGCCCGGACCCGCGCGTCATCGCCGCCCTGCCGCCGCCGCCGCGCGCCCAGGCCGGCCGCGTCCAGGTCGAAGAGGTCGAGGCCGCCGAGCATCGCCCCGGCCGCGGCGCGCTGCACCGCCGTCGCATCGAGCTGTTCGTCGACCGCGTGCTCGGCTTCCTGGTGTCGGGCCCGTTCCTCGGGCTCCTGTGGCTCGGCGCCTGCCTCGCCTACCTGCAGACCTATATCGGCCTCGCCAACCTGACGACCCTGCTGCCGCACGAGGTCGGCGGGTTCATCGCCGGCAGCGCCGCGCCCATCTTGCTGATCTGGCTCGCCGGCTCCTACCGCCGCCGCCTGCGCGAGCTGGCGCGCGTGACCGAAGGGCTGCGCCAGCAGCTCGAGCTCCTGACCTATGCCAACCCCGACGCCGAGCGGCGCATCGGCGTCATCACCGAGTCGCTGGCGAAGCAGGCGGCCGAGCTGACCAAGGCGTCGGAGGACGCGGCCGAGCGGGTCGCCCTGATCGGCGGCACGTTCCAGCAGCACACGCGCGGCCTGTCCGAAGTCTCCGACCACGCCGCCGCGCAGGCGCGCTTCGTGCGGGAAACCCTGTCGCAGCAGGTCGACCGCCTGGCCGAGCTCTACGACCGCATCAAGGCGCAGAGCGCCGAAGTCGAAACCTCGCTGCAGAAGCAGTCATCCGACCTCGCCGCGGCCTCCGACAAGGCCGTGGGCAAGACGCGCGAGATCGGCAACACGCTGCGCGATCACACGGCGGAGCTCACGACCGCCGCCGAGCGCGCCGGCCGTCAGGCCGACGCGCTGAAGCTGTCCTTCCAGAACTACGCGCAGGACCTCAACACCGTGACCGAGCGCGTGGCATCGCAGGCCGAGACCATCGCCAACGCCATCGCCAAGCAGAACGAGGACGTCTCGGCGCTGCTGCGCCAGCGCACCGAGGACCTGAACGCGCAGCTGCAGCAGCGCCACGAGACGCTGGCGGCGGGCCTGCGCCACCAGGCGACCGACCTCGGCGGGCTGTTGCGTCAGCAGCAGCAGGATCTCAGCTCGGCCGCCGACCGCGTCGCGGCGATGACCGACGAGATGCAGGCGCTGATGCGCCAGCGCCTGGACCAGATCGCCGGCGCCGGCGACCAGGTCTTCACCTCGGTGCGCAAGGCCGGCGAAGGGTTCCAGGCAACCTCGCAGATCCTGACCCATGCGGCCGAGCGCGCGGTCGAGCAGCTCGAGGACGCGGGCCAGGCACTGCGCCGCCAGGCCGAGGCGCTGCGCGACACGTCCGACGGCGTGTCGGCGAACGTCGCCGAGCAGGCAACCGCGCTGGCCGACAAGGTGGAGCTGGCCGCGCGCGCCGCGGCCAAGGCGGCCGCGCGCCTGAAGGACAACGGCGAGCAGTTGCGCCAGCAGATGGACGAGATGGCCGGCGCCGGCGAGCAGGCCGCCGGCCGCGTCGCCCAGAGCTTCGCCGACGCCGAGCAGGGCATCCGCCAGCGCACGCAATCGATCGCGGGCGAGGCCACGGCGGCGGCGACGCGCGTCTACGCCGCCTTCGACAAGGCGCACGAGGACGTGCGCCAGCGCGTGGGCGACGTGGTCAACGTCGCCGCCGGCTCGGCCGAGCGCATCGGCGAGCGCTTCGAGGCGGCAGGCGCGGCGATAAGGCTGCAGGCCGACCAGCTCCTGGGACTCTCCACCGACGTCAGCCAGCGCATCGTCGTGCGCTTCCAGGAGGCGGTCGGCGGGCTGGGGCAGAGCGCGCAGGCGCACGCGCTCGCGCTCGAGGAGGCCGAGGCGCGCATCCAGCAGCGGGCGGCCGAAACCAGCGCCGAGGTCAAGCGCGCCGGCGAGGCCATGGCGAGCGAGGCGGCGACGGTCGCCTCGATGATCGCCGCCAGCTTCGCGCGCGCCGACGAGAACATGCGCGGGCGCGCCGAGGACCTGACCGCGACGCTCGACCGCGCCGCCGACCACTGGCAATCCGGCTTCGCCGCCGCCGGCGCCGAGCTGCAGCGCCAGGCCGGCGCGCTGGTCGAGCAGGGACATGAGACGGCGCAGCGCGTGGCCGACAGCTTCGCCGGCGCCGTCGACGACGTGCGCCGCAACGCCGAGGCCACGGTCGCCGCGGCCGAGGAGGCTGGCAACCGCGTCGCCAGGCGCCTTGGCGAGGTCGGCGACCAGGTGCGGCTGCGCGCCGACGGCCTGGCGGAGAAGGCCGAGGACGTGGCGACGCGCATCGCCGCCAACTTCATGACCGCCGACGAGAGCATCCGGCGGCATGCCGAAAGTACTGTCGCGGCGGCGGCCGATGCCGGTCAGAGGGCAGCCGCCGCCTTCGGCGAGCACGGGCAAGCCGTGCGTCGCGAGGCCGAGGCCGTGGCCGAAACCGCCGACCAGGCCGCGCGGCGCGTCGTCGAGACGTTCGCGTACAGCGGCGAAGGGCTCGAGCGCCACGCACGCACGATGGAAGCCGCCGGCCGCGAGCTCGTCGCGCGCGTCGACGCGGCGCTGGAAGAGGGCGGCATCGCGTTCGGCCGCCGCGCCGATCAGGTGGCGGCGGCCGGCAGCGAGGCCGCCGGCCGCCTGGCCGCGGCGCGCGACGCCGGCGGAGATCGGA
>CAZLBB010000165.1:0-11770 GCA_964557415.1 uncultured Rhodospirillaceae bacterium | reverse complement strand
CTCCCCGCAACCACCTTTACCACGGTTTCTCGTTCGGCCTCTGTTCTCGCGCCGAGGCTGAACAGCGCCTCCAACCGGCCGACCACCTTGGCGGTTGCCTCGCCGCGCTTCTCGCCCGGCCGGATCTCCACGCGATGGATCAGCCGCCGCAGGATCTCGCGCATGCGCGCCAGGTCGCGGGCATCGTCCTCGTCCTGGGACAGCGCGCCGGACTCGAGCACGCGCTGCAGCTCGGCGATCGTGCGGCGATAGTCCTCGATCGCCGCCGGGTGCAGCTCGATCACCTCGGCCGCCCGCACGGCCTCGTCCCGCCGGGCCTGCAGCTCGGCCTTCTCCCCTTCCAGCTTCTTGAGCCGGTCGCGCAGCGCCGGCGAGCCGCCCAGCTCGGCGAGCTCGTCGACGATGCGCTCGATCTGGCGCGCGACCTGCGCCAGGCGCTGCTCGGCGACGTTGCGGTCGCGCGCCGCGTCGGCGGCGACGCGCCGGCGCTGCTGGCGGTACGTCTCCATGAAGGTCGACGCCGCGTCGGCCTGCGCCAGGCGCGCCTGCATGCCTTCCAGCACCAGCCGCTCGAGCCGGTCGATGCGGACGCGCCGCTTGTTGGCGCAGTTGCCCCGCTCGCGATAACCGACGCACGCCCACAGGCCGTCGCCGGCGGACGTGTAGGCCGAGCCGCACGCAGCGCAGGTCACCAATCCCGACAGCAGCCGTTTCGGCTTCCGCGTCTGATGCGGCAGCGTGCGGCCGACGCTGGCCTTGAGCGCGTGCGCGCGGTCCCACAGGTCCTGCGGTACGATGCGCAAGCCCGGCACGTCGGTCGTGATCCACCGGTCCTGCGGCACGGCGCGCGCGCCGCGCTTGCCGCTGTCCGGGTCCTTGACGAAGGTCTGCCGGTTGTGCACCAGCCGGCCGGCATACAGCTCGTTGTGCAGGATGCCGTTGCGGCGCTTCGGATTGCCGTTGATGGTGCTGGCGTTCCACAGGCCGCCGCGCGGCGAGGCGATGCCGTCGCGGTTCAAGCCCGCGGCGATCTCGCGGGGCGTCGCGCCGGCGGCATACTCGGTGAAGATCCGCAGCACGACCTGCGCCTCGGCGGCGTTGATCGTCCGCCGGCCGGTGATCACCCGGCCGCGCTCGTCGAAACCGCGCTCGATGTCGTAGCCGTAGGTGATGCCGCCGGGCACGCGCCCCGCGCGGGCGCTGTCCTCCTGGCCGCGGCGGACCCGCGCCGCCAGGTCGGTGATCTGCATCGCCGACATCGTGCCCTTCATGCCGACCACCATCGGCGTGACCGGCCCGTCGGCGATCGTCAGCAGCTTCACGCCCCAGAAGGCCGTGCGCTTGAGGATGAAGGCCTGGTCTTCCTGGTCGCGGCTGTAGCGGTCGATGTGCTCGGCCAGGATGGCGTCGAACCGGCCCGCCTTGGCGTCGGCCAGCAGCCGCATCGCGCCCGGGCGCGAGCGCAGGTGCGTGCCGCTCAGCGCGCGGTCCTCGTACTCGGCCACGATCTCGGCGCCCAGCCTCGCCGCGTGCTCGCGGCACAGCCGCAGCTGCTGCTCGATCGAGCGGTCGTTCTGGTTGTCGCTGCTGTAGCGGGCGTAGAGGGCGAGGCGCATTGCAGGGATCGGAAGTCCGTGGTCAGGGATCAGAGGGAATCGTGCCGCCCGGCTCGTCCCACCGAAGCCGTTGGCGAAGGCGGAGCCGCTCGGCTTCGCGATGATGCCTGCGCGCGATGATGCGGGCAAGGCAGCGGGCCAGCTCGTGGGCGGCCTCGTCCACGGTCAGCTCTTCGGCGGTGCCCGCCTCAGCCGCCCGGTCGATCATGGCTGTCGGTGCTCGAACAGGCCGAAATCCATCGGCTTGACATCCCGGCCCCGGTGCAGCCGTTCGCCACTCGCGCGGCGACGTGCCAGAGCGACGGCGGCTTCGCTCGCGTCGATGCCGACGGCCACGCGGCGCAGCTTGCGGGCGGCCACCAGCGTCGTGCCGCTGCCGCATGTAGGGTCAAGGACCGTGTCGCCCGGCAAGGTGGCGGCGGCGATGATTTCCTCGAGCAGCGCGACGGGCTTCTGCGTCGGATAGTCGGTGCGTTGCGCGTCGGTGGGCGACATCGGCGCCGTGGCGAAGAACCCTTCGAAATGTACGGGGCAGCTAGGGTCGGCCGGATCGCCCGAGACGCCGCGGGCGCCCTCATCGGCCGCCGGCGCGCGCGGGTCCGGCAAGTCGCGTGCGATGCGCCACAAGCGCCAGCGCGCAACCCGGCTGCGCTGCCAGATACCGACCGTATCGTGCACTCGGCCCCAGCGGCGGGATGTGTTGTTGTGCGCGTCCGCTCGGCGCCAGATCATCGTGCCGAGGGTGTTGGCCGGACCAAACACGGCATCCGCGATCACGCGGATGTGCGCCCCCATCGTGTCGTCGAAGTGCAGCCAGATGGTGCCCGTCGGCTTGAGAACGCGGCGGCACTCGCGCAGGAGCCGGCCCACGAAGACCAGATAGGCGCGAAGGTCGCGTTCCGGCTGAATGGCGGTGATCAGCGGCATCAGGTCGCTCACGTCGGCGGCGTGCCGGTCGGTCTCGGAACTCCAGCGCCAGAGATCGGCAAACGTGCCACCGCGACCCTTCCATACGCTTTGCGTGCCGAACGGCGGGTCGCTGTAGATCAAGTCGATCGAGCCGCCGGCAATGGTGTCGTGCATCGTGCCGATCGCGTCGCCGTGCAGCACGATGGGCTCGCTCATCGATAGGCCCACGGCACCGGCGTGAGCGATGCCGGCAGGTAGAGCGGGTGCTCGGGATGGCCGGAGGGCGTGAGGCGCAGGACGTGCAGGTCGAGCCCGAGCGCCAGGATCGCCTGGAAGCGCGCGGCCATCAGCCGCCTGGTCGCGTTGTTCCCCTTCGGCGCGCCCCAGGCCGCCACCATGATTCCGCCGCGGCGGCGGCAGAACTCGGCCGCGACCTGCAGCGCCTCGTCGGCGCTGGGCGAGCAGCGCGTGCCGATCGGGTCGTCCATGTCCGCGAGGTCGCCGGCATCGGTCGCGACGCCGGTGGCGGCGTTGACGAAGACGACCTCCGAGCATCCCCAGGCATTGGCGAAGCCGACGCCGCGGTTCAGCGTCGGATCGTTCTTGTCCCGATCCGCGATCGACGGGTTGTGCAGGATGAACACCGCCGGCGTGCCGAACATCGCGAGCCGCCGGCGCAGCCAGACGCGGTGCCGCGCGTCGGCGAAGTGCGCGTCCTCTTCGACCCAGGGCGGGAGGGCGGTCATCGGTTCGCCAGCTCCAGCAGCACGTCGGCGTGGCAGGGCTCGTCTACCTTGCACCAGCAGGCGAGGTTCCGGCCGCGCAGCGGGGCCAGCTTGCGCTCGCGGTCCTTCCAGTCGCCGAGCCAGAGGCGATAGGCGGCCACGGCCTCCGCCGCCGTCTCGCAGCGGAACGTGTTGTGGCCGCATTCGCCCGGCGTGCGGCAACCGCACGCCTGCACGCCGATCGTCCAGGGATTGCCCCACCGGGTCGGCCGCGCCACGACGACCGCTTCCAGCCCGTTCACGGCGCGGCTCGCGAGCTGCAGCCGGAAGCCCTTGGTCCGGCGCAGCTGGAGACGGACGGGGCGCGAGTCCGGTTTCATGGCGTCAGCAGTCCCGGCAGCATTGCGCCCTGGCTGCGCTTCGTGGGCGCGCCTACGCCTTCGGTCCTCCACGCGGGAAACGGCCGCTCGATGTCGCGCGGCCACCAGACTTTTTCGAGGCCGCGGAAGCCGGGGATCGGCTGGTCGATCGTGCACGCCACGGCGTTGCCGCGTCGGCAGATCACGAAGCTGTCGCCGTTGTCTTGGACGCGCGTTACCGGCGCCCAGCCGCGCAACCGGCCCCATGCGACGACGTAGAAGCGATCGCCGGGCCGGATCAGGCGTGCGAAGCGATGGCGCGTATACCAGCCCCATTCCTCGCCGCTCTCGGGCGTTCCGGCCGGATCGCCCTCCGCGATCCATTCTTCCCAGAAGTCCTTCGGGCAGGTACCGACCAGGTCGACCATGGGCGGCCCCTACTGCCGTGTCGCCGGCGCCGAATGGCGCGCGGCCAGCTCGGCCATCGCGGCGCGGAACTGCGCGATGAATGGCTCGGCGTTCTCGATCGGCACGGACGCGGTGGCGAACACCTGGCCCAGGGCGTCGAGGAAATTGACATGCACCGCCGGGCAGAATGCGCAGGCATGCGCGTTGATCGCCTTGGCCTCCAGGAGCGCCATGTCAGCCGCCTTCGCCGCCCGCCTCGCCCTCGCCCCAGGCCCAGTCCTTGTCGGGCGCGCGGGCGAAGGCCTCGGCGGCGATCGCGGCGCCGAAGGCGGCCAGGTCCTGCATCTCGGGTGGCGTCAGCTTGACCATGGCGGCCTCGGCCACGGACTCGAGCAGGTGGAAGAGGCGTCGCCGGCGTTGCTCGTCGTCGCCCTGGCTCAGCCAGTCGGCGATGTCGGGCGCCCCGTCGGCGGCGCTGGCGATCAGGAAGCCGGGATCGTCGGCCATCTGCTGATCGAAGCTCCGCGCCTCCTCGCAGACGCGCCGCACCAGGTCGTAGGCGGCGCCGCGGGCGGTGTAGTGCAGCTCGGCGCCGGTGGGGCCCAGCATGCGCGGCGGCTCGAGCTGCCCGGCGATCTCCTGGGCGCGTGCCCAGGCGTAGCGCACGGCCTCGGCGCGGCCGGCGTCGGTCAGCACCAGCCGGTCCTTGTCCATGAGCTTGTCGGGCGCCACGGCGACGAAGCCCGCCTCGGCCAGCCGGTCGACCAGGACCTGCGGCAGCAGCGCGATCAGCTCGCCGCCGCGGAGCGTCCACGACGTCGCGTCGTGGCGCAGGCACATGCCGCCGGCGATCTGCCACAGCGTCGCGCCGGCGAGGCCGAGGCCGACGATGAAGACGGGCAGGTCTTGGTGATCCGCTCGCCCGCCGCCGCCGGCCAACCCGGCGGTCTCGCGTAACGTCTCGCTGGTCATGATGCCTCCTTCATTGGCTCGGCCGCGGCGAGCAGCTGTGCGACCCACTTGCAGATGCGCGTCGGGCCCTGGATGCGGATGCCGTCCCACGGCTTCGCGTAGGCCGGGCCGTCGCCGCGCGCCGCGGTGTGGAACGAGACCTGCCCGGTCGGGATCTCGACGTAGAGCACCCAGCGGTGATGGGGCTGCGCCGCATCCTCGCCCCAGCCCCATCCGGTCCCGGGAGCGATGCCGAGCGCTTCGCCGTGCTCGCTCAGTGCGCGCGCCAGGTTGTCCATCGACCACTGCTTGCGGTCGTAGGCCGCGCCGCGATAGCCGCCGCCGCGGTAGACCTTCGCGCGCTCGCTGCACTTGCAGGCGCGGAACAGGTTCGTCGCCACGACGCCCGCCGGGCCGAGGGACTCGAGCCGCCGGTACAGCGCCCGCGTCGCCTCGCCGTCGGAGCCCATGTAGACGCGCAGGATGTCGGCGAGGTCGGCCGTCATTGCCGCGTCTCCGTCGGCGGCGCGTCCTCGATCCGGTCGAGCTTCGGGGCCTCGGCCTCGTTCTTGGCAACGAAGGCCTTGAGCACCGCCAGCATGTCCGGGCGGGCAGCGGTGGAGATGTAGTTGAAGCGCGGAAGGCGAGCTTCGGCCGAGCCGATGCCTGTGGGCTCGGCCACGAAGAGCGTCAGCTCGTAGCCGGAAAACACCCGGCGCAGCTCGTCCATGACGCGCGGCAGCACGTCGGCGATGTTCGCCTGCAGCGGCCCATGAGGGCCGGGGAAGATCTCGTCGGGCGTCGCGTCGCGCGCCAGCTTGCGCCTGGTCATGTCGCCTCCTGTGCCGGCTCGTAGTCGTACGCGCCCGTGTCGCCCTGCGCCGGCATCCAGCGGTGCTCGCGCCCGTCGAGCCTGGCGCCGGCGACCTTCTTGCCGGTACGGATCGGGGCGTCGCTGCAGTTGATCCAGACATCGTCGCCGATCGCGGCGCCGTCCTGGCCGGCACCGAGCCACTCGCCCCATTGCTTGAAGAAGAACGGCACCGCGGCCGCCTCGCAGTCGTCGCGCAGGCGCCGCGCCCAGGCGGGATCCATCGGCCGCGCGCCGTGGCCGCTCTCGCCGCCGCAGATCACCCATGCGATCGGCGCCTCGGCGCGCACGAAGCAGCCGCAGCCGCGGTCTCTCGGGCCATTGTCGGCGCGCCGGCGCGCGATGCCGCCCGTGTTCGGGCACCGGCTGAATCCGTGCGTGCGCCGGCACCGGAGGCAGCGTCCCGGGTCGGCGCCCTGCATGAGCGTCCCGCGCGCGACGACGGGACCGAGCATCGGCTCGACGCTGACGAAGCGGAGCGCGGCCGGCGTCGCGATCAGGTGCGCGGTGCGCTCGTCCCAGGTCGCCTGGTCCTCCGCCGAGACGCCGAGCCAGACGTTCGATAAGGGCTCCCAGTCGACGCCGGCGGGATCGAAGCACCAGCCGGGATGGTCATGCCGAATGCCATGCCGGTCGGCGGCATCGCTGATCGCCGCCATGGCGTCCCCGACCCGGTTGCTTGTCTGTCGGTCGCGGAAGTAGGCCCGCATTCGTTCCGGCCGCTTGGTCAGCACCTGGAAGACGTGCTGCGGCGCCAGCGCCATGACGGCGAACACCTTGTCGATCGTCTCGTCCGGCAGCGAGTCGTGGAACAGGTCGGCGGTCGAGTTGACGAAGATGCGCGACGGCCGGCGCTCGGCGTGCGCCTGTTTCGACCCGCGCCAGCGCAGCGGCCAGTCGAGCGCGTCTTCGATGAGCGCCACCTTGCCGGTCCAGCGGTGGTCGAGCTCGCCCTTCGGCAGGCGCACGATCGTGGCGAAGCCCTCGCCCCACTGGCCGGGGTCGCTGAACCGCGCCGCCATGATCTCGGCGTAGCAGTTGCGGCAGCCCTCGCTCACGCGCGTGCAGCCGCGCACGGGGTTCCAGGTCGCGTCGGTCCACTCGATGCTGCTGAGGCCCGCCATGGCTCACAACCTCCCGCGCGCGGCGTGATGCTTGGCCAGCCGGCGCAGCAGCGCCATGCGCTCGCTCGTGACCGACAGGTTGCGGAGCATGCGGTCGAGCCGATAGAGGTCGACGCTGCCGTCCGGCTTCGTCGGCAGGTTGCCCCGCTCGCGCATCTTGATGATGTCGCGCAGGACCGCGGGGCTGATGGACGTCGCCATGGTCACGTCGTCCGCGTCACGATCAGGACGTTGGCGCGGCTGCGTCGGCGCTGGCCTAGCGCCGCGGCGCGGGACGGCATGCCCTCGACGATCTCCACGGTCTGCCGCATCGACTTGCGCTTCGCGGCGATCTCGCGCGCCCTCTGGGTCTTGCCGCAGCCCGGCGGTCCGCTGATCTCGATCAGTTCCTGCCGGCCGAGCGGCAAGCGCGGAAGCATGCGTACCTCCGTCAGCATCCGATCGTGGTTGGCCGGCCGCGCGGACCCCTTCGCCTTGCCGGCGGCATAGCCCGCGGCGTAGGCCCGCATCGCCGCGGCGCAGCTGCGCGCCTCGGAAATCTGATGAACTTCCTCCGCCGTCAGCCGCCCCTCGGCTTCCAGCCGCTCCTGGCGCAGGGCCCACCAGCGGTCGACCAGGTCGGCGGCGATCGGGTCGCGCCCGAGCAGGATGAACATCGGCTCGTCCGGCGCGGCGTTGGCGTAGCAGTCGAACTCGCCGGGATTGCGCTTGGTGCCCATGGGCGCCTCCTCAGAGTGTGTACAGGACCTTGTCGTCGAGCGAGCCGCCGGCGGCCTCGCGCTCGGCGATCGTCTTCGCGATCGCGTCGACCTGGTCCTGCTCCAGGTGCTTCGCGCCCTCGGCGATCATCCGCTTGAAGTCGCCCCAGGTCGGCGCATGCTCGGCGCAGAGCAGCGGGCCGTCCTCGCACTGGTGGCCCTGCTCGCCCGTGAACAGCACGCGGTTGCACGTCTCGCACCGTCCGGCGATCTCGGCGCCGTGCTGCTCGATCAGCAGCTCGCGCGCGTTGATGATGCGGGACTGCGCCTCGAGGAACGGGCGCATGACTTCGTCCAGCGCGCGCTGCGCGGCTTCGAGGGCGTCGAGCTGCTCCTGCAGCGCCATGCGTGCCTGCTCGTCCATCGCCGTCACTCCGCCGCCTTCGCCTCGCGCGCCGGCGCTTCGGCCTCGGCCGCCGGCGGCCACGGGAAGAAGCGCAGGGGCTCGGGCACCCAGGTCCGCAGGCGCTCTGCCAGCGCCTCGTTGCACCGCCCCGCGCCCGCATCGCAGAACAGCTTGAACAGCGCCGCGGCCACGGCAGCGTTGTTCGGGCTGCTGGTCCCGAGCCAGTCGCCGCACGCTGTGTCGTGGATGATCTCCGCGAGTGCCGCCTTCGGCAGCGCCGTCAGCCACTCCCGCGTCGGCCGCCACCACTCGTGGGCCTGGATCAGGCAGCACGCGCCGAGCTGGTCGAGCCATCCGTCGTCGCGGTGCGGCCCCTGCACGCCACCGTACGGGCCGGGCTCGTAGCCAATGGTCGATGCGACGAGCGCGCCGAGCGCGCTCCACAGGCCGTCCTCGTCCGCCGGCAGCATCATCACCAGCTCGCCGAGCTGCTCCGGCGTCAGCCTGCCCCCGTCGCGGAAATCGTCGGGCACGTAGTGGCGCAGGCATTCCCATGCGCGTTCCGTGTCCTCGCGCACCGCCATGGCGATCGTCGTGCCGCTCAGCGGGTGGCGCGGATCGAGCGCGCGCCGGCAGGGGTGCGGCTGCAGCGCCCTGCCGTCACGGCGGAGATAGGCGGCGACGACCAGGCCGAGCAGATCGCTGCGGTGGTCGCGCGCGACCAGCGCATGCTGGAGCATGAGCGACTTGATGGTGCGGAGCTCGGACCGGATCTTGGCGGGGTAGGGGGATTTGTCGCGCGCTGCAGCGTCAGCGTCTGTGGGACCTGCCCGTTCCGCCTTTCGCGCATCCGAAGCGGATGCGCTTTCGGCGGAAGGTGCTTCGCTGTCGCGAAGCGAGTCACGCTCTTCGCGCGGCGAGGCCTGGCTGTCCGCGTTCTCCGTCCGCGTCTCCGCGTCTCCGCGTGACGGCCTTGCTTCCGCCGCCGCCGGCTCGGGCCGGTTCTGCAGGATATAGAGCGCCTCGGTCACCCGTCCGTCCGGCGCGATGTGCACGATGGCGCGGCCGAAGCCGCGCTGCTGCTTGGTCAGGCGCCTGACCCTGCCCCCCAAATGGCCATCTGGGGGCACGAGCGCGAGGCCGCGGCCCATGGCGAAGGGGTCGCCGTCGTTCTCGACGACCTGCACCTCGCCCCAGCCCTCGGCCTTGAGCGCCTCGCCGCGGGCGACAGCGGCGTCGCGCTGGGCGATCCAGAATCGGCGCGTGTCCTCGATCCAGGAGGAGCCGTCCCACGGACGGCTCTTGTCCGGTCTGGCGGACGGATCATCGTCCGCTGTACCGAACAGGTCGCGGCCGATCGCGATCTTCGCCGCCGCGAGGTCGAAGATGGCGACGGCGGGATCGATGCGCTTCTCGGCCGTGGCGCGCCGGATCGCCTCGGCCTTGCCGTGGCTGTCGGTCTCGCGCAGCGCGTTGAAGAGCTTCCACTGCCTGGCCGGCACGCGCTCGCGCGTGTAGGCCTGCGCCGCCTCGAGCCCGATCTGCCCGGCCTCGAAGGCGCGCAGGATGAACTCGTGCAGCCGGCCCAGCGACGTCATCTGCTCCAGCTTGCGCGTCGGCCACCCGAGATGCGCGCAGGCTTCGTCCGGGCTCATGCCGTGCTCGTCGACCAGGCGGGCGAAGGCGCGCCACTGCTCGACCGGCTTGAGCGGCTTTTCCAGCAGCGCGACTGCGAGGGCCAGCGCGCGGGCCTGCGGCTCAGGCTGCACGTTGACGGCCACCTTCGTGTCCAGCGTGACGGACGAGTCCTTCCCGCCCGCCAGCTCCAGCAGCGCCTGCAGCCGGTGGCGCCCGTCGATGACGCAGTACATCGGCGTCGCACGCCGCCGGTTGCCCGGCGCCTCGTAGGCGATGAACGGGCGCAGCACGCCGTCCAGGCTGAGCGACGGCTTCAGCGCCGCCACCCAGGCCGGGTCGATCGGACGGATCGGATCGGCGACTGGGCCGCGGAGCTGACGGAGCGGAATCTGTTTCAGCGACATTGCGTACTCCCTTCACTTACGCCCGCCGCTTGGGTTGGCTTAGACACATCGCTCCGCGATGTGTCGCCGCGGCGAGCGGCGGGCGGATCAAGAGACCAACCCCAGCGCGCGCAGGCGGATCAGGAAGGCGCTGGCCGCGCGGAACCACGGCAAGGGCTGGATGCGCCGCGCCAGCGGGCTGGGCAGCCCGGGCTGCACGAGCGGCTCGGCGAACAGGTCGCGCTGCTCGGTGGCGAGCGCGGTCAGGTCCGCGTGCTTGACGCGCGCCTTCACGTCCGGCGGCATCGGCCAGGCGAGGCCGAAGCGGGCGAAGACCGCGCGCTCGATCGCCGCGTCGATGCCGTGGAGCGCCAGCGCCGCGGCCGCGCTGGTCGCGGCCAGCGCCTCCTTCATCGGCCGGGTGATGTCGCCGGTGTAGGCCTCGGGCGCGTCGTGCAGCAGGCCGTAGGCCTGTTCGTCCGGCGGCAGCAACTCGGCGACGACGAGGGAATGCTGCGCCACGCTGTAGGGCTGGTCGGTCGCGCCGGCGTAGCGGTTGGCCTTGCCGAGATGCTCGGCCAGGTCGACCGGGTCGACGTCCTCGGGCCTCGGATCGAGCAGAGGGAAGAGGCGCCCGCTGCGGGTCAGCATGGTGGGAGACGCCATTACCACTGCTGCCACCAGAAGGGTGGGCGGTCGGTGGGCTCGGCCGCCGGTGCACGGGCAACGGGGGCGCGCGTGAAGCGGTCGGGGCGGTTCTCGTCCGCCAGCGCCAGGCAGAGGGCCGCGATCTCGAGATAGCCCTGGCGATGCTGCTCCATCGCGAGCGGCGCGCCGCTCGGGCCGACCTGGAGGCGCCGCCCGAAGATCCCGAGCATGAGGCCGAGCAGGTGACCCTGGTCGCGCGCCTGCGGCGGCGTGAGAGCGAAATGGCGCTCGATCGCGCCGGCCATGCCGGCGGCGCAGGCACCCAGCGTCTCCAGGCGCGCGCCCCGATCGTCGCTCGCGGCCATCGGGCCGGCCGCATGTCGTTGTTCTCGCTCGTTCATCGCACTGCATCCATCCGGTTGAGCGACGGATCAGTGCTCCCTTCCGCGACGGCCGTTGATCCGGCCGTCCGTCTTTCAAGTGGCGCGGATGGATCGGCATCCGCGCGCCGGCTTTCGCGCCGGTCGCCGTATCCATCGTCACCCCGACGCCAGCAGCAGCCGGTCGCGCGGCGCGGCGGCGCGGCACGGGTGGAGCTGGAACAGCGCCTCCAGCCCGGCCGGCGTCGTGGCGACGAAGTGCTTGCCCATGTCCATGTGGATCTCGACCGTGACCCACAGGCGCGCGGCGCAGTCGCGCACGGGCGCGCTCGCGACCGTGCCGCGATACCAGCAGCCCCAGCGGTGCGCGCCGGGCATCTCATCCTTGTGATGGCCCTGCGTGCGCGCGGCGCGCGCCAGCACGTCGAGATGCGCCGGCGTCACGGCCATGGCGGGCCCTCCATCAGCGCCAGCAGCAGCGCGGTCCAGGCGCCGAGCAGCCCGAGCATCCCGGCGACCCAGGCCAGCTCGGCGCCGCGGCGGCGTCGCCGGCGCGGCGGCGGCGTGGCGGCGGCGGCCGACACGGCGACCAGCCGCGCGCGCCGGGTCGCGCCGGCAAGTGGGGCGCCGGCCAGCGGCGCGCCCATCACGGCC
>CAZLBB010000164.1:0-12015 GCA_964557415.1 uncultured Rhodospirillaceae bacterium | reverse complement strand
TCTGCCTGAGCAGCGCCGCCACGTCGAGGTCGAGATCGATGCCGCCGGCATAGCACGGCACCTTGGGGTCGTTGCCGCCGAGCAGCTTCCACAGCGGCAGCCGGGCGCGCTGGGCCTTGAGATCGTGCAGCGCGATGTCGAAGGCCGACTGCGCCAGCACGGCGGCACCGCCGCGCCCGCCGTAGTGCAGTCCCCACCAGACCCTGGTCCAAAGATGCTCGATGCGGTCGGCGTCCTCGCCGATCGCGATCGGCGCGACTTCGCGCGCGAGCGTCGCGTGGATGGCGGCGCCGTTGTGGCCGGTAGTGTAGGTGTAGCCGATGCCCTCCGCGCCGTCGGCGTCGCGCACCCGCGCCGTGACCAGCTCGAACGCGGTGATCGTCCCGTGCGTCGAGTCCGACAGCGCCACGTCGAGCGGGATGCGGTAGTGCCCGGCCTCGACGCTTGCGATCTTCGCCATGCCGTTTCCCCCTGATCGGCCTATTTTTCGCCTTGCCGGCGGCCATACCACGGGGCGCAGGGGAGCGCCATGTCGTGCGCGGCGCCGGGCCGCGGCGGAGCGACTCCGCCGAGCGGAGCGGTCAGCTTCCGCCGGGATCGAGCCCGCCGGCCGCGATCAGCTTGCGTCCTTCGGGCGTGGCCGTGAAGGCGAGAAATTCCTTTGCCTCGAGCGAGGCGTTCGCGGTGGCGACACCGATATAGGTCGAGACCAGGTTGATCTCCTCCGGCAGCGGGCCGACCAGCTTCACGCCCTTGACCGGCAGGATCTCGGTGATCTGGTGCACGGCGATCTCGGCCTCGTCTTTGGCCACCAGCTCGGCGACGCGGCCGCCGGGCAGCGTCTTGAGCTTCGCCTTGACCGGCTCGGCGATGCCCAGCTTCTCGAAGGTCTTGGCCAGGTGCGCGCCGCTGGTGCCGGTGTTGGGATCGACGATGACGATCGACTTGGCGGCGAGCAGCGTGTTCTTGAACGCCTCGACCGTCTTGATGTCCGGCACGGGCGCGCCTTCCTTGACCGCGAGCCCGATCATGACGCGGCCGAGCGGCACGCGTTCGCCGGCGAGCGCCGTTCCCTCCTTCGCCGCCGCTTCCATCGCCGCGCCGGTCATGAACAGGACGTCCGCCTTGTCGCCGGCCTTCAGCTTCTCGCGCAGCTTGCCCATCGGGGCGAACTGGGCCGTGACCTTGTGGCCGGTCTTCTTCTCGTAGGCCTGCATCAGCTCGGCCACCGATTCCTGCACGGCGCCGCCGCTCAACACGCGGACCTCGGCGGCAAGCGCGGGCGCGGACGCGATCACGGCGGCCAGGGCCAGGGCGGCGAGCTTCATGACGATCCTCCGGGGTTCGGCCGCGAACCGTACCGAAGTCCGCGCGGCCCGACCAACACACAATCCGGCGAGCCAGCCCCTACCGCGTCGGGTCGGGCGAGACGCGCACGAGCTGCTTGCCGAAGTTGCGGCCTTCGAGCACGCCGATCAGCGCCTCGGGCGCGCGCTCGAGCCCCTCGACGATGTCCTCGCGGTACTTGATGCGGCCCTGCTTGATCCAGGCGCCCACGCGCGCGCGGCCCTCGGGATAGCGGTGCAGATAGTCGAACACGAGGAAGCCCTCCATCCGCGCGCGGTTGGCCAGGAGGCGGCGGGAATGGCGCGGCCCGGGGTCGGGCTGGCCCAGGCGGTTGTAGTTCGAGATCGTGCCGCAGATGATGATGCGCGCCTTCAGGTTGATCAGCTCCATGACCGCGTCCTGCACGTCGCCGCCGACATTGTCGAAATAGACGTCGACGCCGTTCGGGCAGACCGCCCTGAGGTCGGCCGCCAGGTCCTTGCTGGCCTTGTAGTCGACCGCCGCGTCGAATCCCAGCTCGCGCACGAAGGCGCATTTCTTCGGCCCGCCGGCGATGCCGACGACGCGGCAGCCGCCGATCCGGGCGATCTGCCCCACGACCTGGCCGACCGCGCCCGAGGCGGCCGAGACCACCACCGTGTCGCCTGCGCGCGGCAGGCCGACGTCGAGCAGCGCAAAATACGCGGTCATGCCCGGCATGCCGAGCACACCGACCGCGGTCGAGATCGGCGCGTCCGCCGGATCGAGCTTGCGCAGCATGTGGCCGGGCGCCACGGCATGGCTGCGCCAGCCGAGCGCACCCTCGACGAAGTCGCCCGCGGCCAAGCCCGGCGCGTGCGACTCCACCACCTGGCCGACGCAGCCGCCCACCATGACCTCGCCCGGATCGACGCCCTTGGTGTAGGACTTCAGGCCCGAGATGCGCCCGCGCATGTAGGGATCGATCGACAGGTAGACCACGCGCACGAGCGCCTCGCCGTGCCGCGGTTGCGGCATGGGCACGGTTTCCAGGCGGAAGTCGCTGGGCTTGGGCGCGCCCTGCGGCCGGGCGGCGAGCACGAACTGTCGGGCTTCGGTGCCCTTGGCTTCGGTCCCCTTGGTCACGGAGGTTCCTCCATTGCGCGTGGCCTGGACCCGCATGATAATCGGTCCATCCCGAGGGAGAAACGCCATGGCCGCCGCTCGCAAGCCGCTCCGCCGCACCACCGCCCGCACCACCGGCAGAACCAAGGCCGCCGGGAAGGCGACGGCACGCAAGCCGGCCAGGAAGCCCGCCCGCGTCGCGGCGCGCCCGAGCGAAGCCTTCACCACGCCGGACGGCATCACGCTGCACCGGATGGATCACCTGACGATCCGCGCCAGGCTCGAGGACATGGAGACGCTGCGCGACTTCTATGCCGCGGTGCTCGGCCTCAAGGCGGGCAAGCGGCCCGACTTCGCCTTCCACGGCTACTGGATGTACATGGGCGACCGCGCGGTCATCCACTTGGCGGGCAACGCCCGTCCGGACCTGCCGACCGGGCAGTCCGGCTCGCATATCGGCTTCGACCACGTCTCGTTCCGCACCAGCGGCCTGACCGCGGTGCGCACGCGCCTCAAGAGGCTCAACGTGCCGTTCGAGGAAACCCCGGTGCCGGGTTTCCCGCTGCACCAGATCTTCTTCCGCGACCCGACCGGCATGAAGGTGGAGCTGACCTTCGACATCGCCGAGCTGCACGCCAACCCGGCCTGAAGCGCCGGATCGGGGTTTCCCCGCCGGCGGCTGTGCGGTGCCGCGAGCGCGGCCGCGTCTTTCCAGCATGCGCGGAGCCGTCAGGATCACCACGGCCACCACGACCTCGACTGCGGCGGGCGCAGGGGAGCCGGGGCCCAGGAAGGCGACGCCGTCGGTGACCGCCTCGATGATGCGCGCCCGGTCGCCGGTCTCGCCCGGCTCGCGCGCCACCGCCGCCATCTGTCCGGCCAGGACGGTGAAGCCGGCGGCCGCCAGGCAGACTAGGATGTGCGTGCGCAGCCCCGGCTTCCGCCGCCACTCGCGGTCGGGGCCGACCACGCCGCCCGACAGCGCGGCGGCAGCAAGCCGCAGCGCCATGTCGGCGCAGCCCGAGAGAACGAGATCTGTATCGAAGGCCGCCTCGGCGTTGTGCGACGGCCGGGGTTGTTGGGGGACGACGGCCGACGCGTTACAACGCCGAGGCGGTGGGAAAGATTCCTGCCCTGCGCCGGCGACTCAGCGGGAGAAGGCGGGGCGCCAACGGCCGGCGGAGGTCTGCGGCACGCGCTGCGGCTCCTTGACGACCAGCACCGGGACGCCCGCGCGCCGGATCACCCGGGCGGCGAAGACGCGGAACATCAGCCGGTCCAGCCAGCCTCGGGCGCCATCGCCCATCACGATCGCATCGGCGCCGATCGAGCGTGCCAGCTCGGCCGTAACCCGCGCCTCGTCGCCGACATGGATGTGAGCGACATAGCCGAGCCCAGCCTCGTCGAGGGTACGGCGGGCCGGCACCAAGGCCTCGTTGCCCGCGTCGCGCTGGTAGGCGCGGACGCGTCCCCCGCCGAGGAACCGGCCGGCATAGGCCCGGACATGCGGCTGCACCGAGAGCAGATGAATGGAAGCCGCTGGCATGTCCGCGGCCACGTGGCGCGCGGCAACCGCGCCGCCCGCCGGACCATCGACCGCTATGAGGATCGTGCGCATGGTTGCCTCCCTCGCCGGTTCACGAAACCTGCACCTCTTCGACCCGATGGTGCCGGTGTTCCGTGGCAAAACCTTCCGCGCGCTTGCGGCGGCGGGCGAGCGCCACGTTGAGACCCTCGACCATGACCGAGAACATCATGGCGAAGTAGAGGTAGCCCTTGGGAATGTGGAAGCCCATGCCTTCGGCGACCAGCGCCATGCCGATCAGCAGCACGAAAGCGAGCGCCAGCATCTTGACCGTCGGATGCGCGTGAATGAAACGCATGATCGCGCCAGAGCAGGCCAGCATGATGATGACGGCGATGACAATGGCGGTGGCCATGACCCAGATCTCGCGCGCCATGCCGACCGCGGTGATGACCGAATCGAATGAGAACACGATGTCCAGCACGACGATCTGCGCGATCGCCCCGCCGAAGCTCGCCGGCGGGCGCTCCAGCATCGGCGAGCCCGCCTCCTCCATGGAGACGTGGATCTCGCGCACCGCCTTGACGATCAGGAACAGGCCACCGCCGAACATCAACAGGTCGCGGCCAGACACGCTGAGCTCTCCGACCTCGAACAGGGGCTGGGTCAGGCCGGCGATCCAGCTGATCGACAACAGCAGCAGGAGCCGCGTGATCAGCGCCAGCGACAAGCCGATCACCCGCGCCTTCTCGCGCTGATGCAGCGGCAGGGCCGCGGCGACGATCGCGATCACGACGATATTGTCGATACCGAGCACGATCTCGAGCCCGGTGAGCGTCAGGAGGCTCGCAAGAGTTTCCAGGTCGAACATTGCACCCGCGCGGGGACTGGCGTGACAAGCCCGCGGGCACCCGGGGCGGCTTGCGCCACGCCCGGAGCCCGCGGAACGGCATCGTCTCGTCGACTAGGCTATGAAGCGGGCGCCCCGGTTGAAATAGTGGAAAACCACTAGCCACCTTCCAGCCGGATCGCCATGCGCACGAGTTCGGACAGGTTGCGCGCGCCGGTCTTCTCCATGACGCGCGCGCGGTGGATCTCGACGGTGCGGACAGCAATATCCAGGCGGTGCGCAACGACCTTGTTGGAATGGCCGGCGGCGACCAGCGCCATCACCTCGCGCTCGCGCGGGGTGAGCCTGGCCACGCGATCCTTGAGATCGGCAAGATCGCTTGCCGCCGGCGCGGACGCACGCTGCAAGGCCTCGTCGATGCTGGCCAGCAGCACGTCAGTATCGAACGGCTTCTCCAGGAAATCGACAACGCCGGCCTTGAGCGCCGCAACCGCCATGGGGATGTCGCCATGGCCGCTGATGACCACCACCGGCAGGCGGATGCCGCGGCGATTGAGCTCGCGATGGAGGTCGAGGCCGCTCATCCCCGGCATGCGCAGGTCGACCAGCAGGCAGGCAGCCGCCTTGAGATCGGCGGCAGCGGCCGGCATGCCGGAGAGGAAGGCTTCGGCCGATTCGAAGGTCGCGACCGCGTAGCCCTTGACCGACAGCAGCGCGCTCAGAGCCTCGCGCACCGCCGCGTCGTCGTCGACCACGTAAACCGTGGGCTTACCGCTCATGACGCGCCCGCCTGGGCCGCTTCCGCCCGGCTGCTGCCGAGATCGACGGGGAGCGTGAAGCCGAGTTCGGCGCCGCCGCCGGCAGGCGCTGCGACCCAGATGCGCCCGCCATGCGCCTCGATGATCGATCGGCAGATCGCCAGTCCCAGGCCCATGCCGCTCGGCTTGGTCGTGGCGAAGGGCGCGAAGGCCCGCTCGGCGATCTCCACCGGAAATCCAGGACCGCTGTCGCGCACGACAACCCGCACGAAGCCAGCGTCGTCCGGGTCGGGCGCGACCTCGATCACGATCTCGCGCCGCTCGCTGCCGGCCCGCGCCATCTCCTCGATGCTGTTGCGCATCAGGTTGATCAGGACCTGCTCGATCTGGATCGGGTCGGCCAGCACCGGCGGCAGGGACGGCGCCAGCCGCGCCTCGACGCGCGCGCGCTGCTGGGCCGCGAGCGGTGCGATGACCTCCTGCGCGGCACCGATGATGTGCGCGATCCCCGAGCTGAGGATGCGCAGGTCGCCGCGGCGAAGGAACTCGCGCGAGTTGCGGATGATCTCGCCGGCGCGGGTCGCCTGCTGCACGGCGCGATCGATCATCGCGCGCGCCTCGGCGACGCCGGCTGCGGCAGGACCCGCCTCGATAAGCGCCTGCGCGGCGCGCGCATACGAGATCAGCGCCGTCAGCGGCTGGTTCAGCTCGTGCGCCAGCGCCCCGGCCAGCTCCGCGGTCGCCGTCAGCCGCGCGGCGTGCGCCAGCTCCGATTCGTGCTCCTTCTGCCATGCCTCGGCGCGCCGGCGCTCGTCGACGACCGACCCCAGCACCAGGCCGGTCACCGCGACCGCGAGCATCAGCACCTGGAACTGGGTCACCGTGGCCGCGTCGAATCCCTTCAGCTGCGTCGCGAGGATCAGGCCCAACTGCGTCGCAACGATGCCGCAGCTCGCCCCCGCCAGGCCGCTGCGCAAGGCGATCCAGATCAACGGCAGGAACAGCGTAAAGGAGAACTCGAAATGGTCGGAGCGCTCCAGCCCGAAGATCACCCAAAGGCCGAGGCCGATGGCGCCAACCTGCAACGCGGCCTCGATCCCGCTGGTCCGATGCAACGCCTCGGCCAACAAGCGCCGCTTCATCAGCAGCAGCACGAACGGCGTCAGCACGGCAATGCCGATCAGGTCGCCGATCCAGAAATGCAGCGCCACAAGTGTAAAGTCGACCGCCGCGACGCGTCCCGACCAGGTGAAGATCGCTACCACCGCCAGTGCGATCAGCAGCGACGCGCCGAGCGCCACGCCGAGGAGCCACAGCAGGTCGCGATGGTTCTCGAGACCGAGCGACAGCCGCACGCGCCGGCGCAGCATCCAGGCCGCGCCGGCATAGCCGAAGGCGATCACCAGCGCCGAGGGCAGCGTCTCGGCCGATTCGACCGACAGGCCGCGGAACAGCACGTCGGCCAGCGCGATGGCGATCACGGTGGCGGGTACGAGCTGCATGCCCTGATGCAGGAACAGCGCGAAGCCGAGTCCGGCAGGCGGGTTCCACGGCGTTACGCCGATCGCAACGAAGGGCTGGATGAGACTGAACCAGTCGAGCGTCACGTAAAGGGCGACATAGGCGCCGAACTGGCCGATGCGGTTCAGTGTCAGGTTCAGCGATGCGGCCATCGCGCCGTCCGTCATCCCAGCTCGAACGTGGTCACGCCGTAGAGCCGCGGCAGGTCGAGCGTCGGTTCCGCGCCGCGGTACATGCGCACGGTCTCGAACGCGGCGCTCCAGCCGAACGACTCCGCCAGCGCCACCGCCTCGGCATTGACCTCGGGCACATCGAGGAACGCGGGGCCTTCGCCCATTTCGTCGCACAGCGCCTCGACCAGTTGCACGGCCGTCTCGCGATCGGCGGCATAAAGCGGGCCGATCTTGAAGCCCTGTGCGCACGGGCGCGCGACGCCCAGCGCGGTCAAGCCTTTGTCGGCCACGACGGCGCGCGCGCAATGGCCGGGTGCGGTGATCCACCGCGCAAGGAAGCCATCGCGCGGCGCCGGGAACATCCGCCGGTCGAGGTCGGCGATGAGCCGGAACGGCACGGTGCGCGCATCGACCGTCGGACCGCCGGCGCCTGCGCGCAGCGGCGCGCCGCCGTAGCGGCGATTGCGGTACGCGGTGACGAAGCCGGAGCGGCGATAGCTCGCCTCCTCCTGGAGCACACCGTCGAGCCCGACGCAGGCGATGCCGCCGAGACGCGCCATCGCGCCGCGCCACAGCGTCATGCCGTAGCCCTGGCCGCGCCGTCCCTTGTCGACGATGTAGAATCCGATGAAGCCGAACGCGCCGCCATAGCGCACCGCCGAGACCGTGGCGATCGGCGCATCGCCGAGAACACCCGCGAGGAAGCCGCAGGGATCGGTCGCAAAGAAGATGTCGGCGTCGGCCCGGCCCGGATTCCAGCCCTCGGATTCCGCCCAGCGCACGGCGATGTCGATCTCGCTGCGGCTCATGGCGCGCAGGCAATACGGCCCCATGTCCGTCATTCGACCTTTCTCCTCGAGGCAACCATAGGGCTTGCGCGCGCAGGATCAACATGAAGCGGACGCCGGTCGGCGGCAGGCCGGCGGCCGGCTCGGGCGCCGCGGGTACCGCCGCGCCGAAGCCCGCCGGAGGCCTGGACTCCCATCGGCGGCGACATCCTGTTCGTCGCGGCGACGCGCACCCCGGGCGGGGGCAAGCTGATCCCCACCGGGGCAGCTCGGCGAGGTGAAGCGGGAAAGCGCGCAGGCCTCACCCGGGTCATGCTGCCGGCGCCCAACCGCAAGGATCTCGAGGGCGTGTCCGAGGACGTCCGCAACAGCCTGCAGTTCGTCTGGCTCGAGCAGGTCGACGACGCCATCGCCGCCGCGCTCGAAGGCGCCGCCGCCGCGCGCGAGGCCGGGGTGGAGTGCGCGGCCGGCGCCGAGGCGGCCTGACGGGAGGCCGACCGCCGGCGCCGCTTGCCTCGACCCCGCTATTGCAGGCATAAGCGCTGCGGAACCGCGGGGGAGAAGGCGAAGATGAAGGCCGTCTACAGCGAAGCGCACCGCGCGCACGATCCGCAGTTCTTCCTGGTGCGCGGCGTCGTGCGCAAGACGACGGAGCAGCCCGAGCGCGCCGACCGCCTTCTCTCCGGCCTCGGCAGCGGCAGGAACGATCTCTTGACGGCGACCGAATTCGGCGCCGGGCCGCGCGCCCGCGTGCACAGCCCCGAGTATCTCGATTTCCTGGCGCGCTGCTGGGACGAATGGAAGGCGCTGCCCGACGCCGGCGGCGAGATGATCGCCAACGTCCATCCCGTGCGCCAGCCCTGCGCGACCTATCCTTCCGGCGTCGTCGGCAGGCTGGGATGGCATGCCGCGGACACCTCCTGCCCGATCGGCCCGGGCACCTACGCGGCGGCCTGCGCTGCGGCCGACGTCGCGGCCACGGCGGCCGAGTTGGTGCTGCAAGGCGAGGACGCCGTCTACGCCTTGTGCCGCCCGCCCGGCCATCACGCCTACCGCGACATGGCCGGCGGGTTCTGTTACCTCAACAACACCGCCATCGCCGCCGCGCATCTCAAGCTCAAGCACGAACGCGTCGCCATCCTCGACGTCGACGTGCATCACGGCAATGGCACACAGGGCATCTTCTACGAGCGGCCGGACGTGCTGACCGTGTCGATCCACGCCGACCCGACGCACTACTATCCGTTCTTCTGGGGCTACGCGCACGAGCGCGGCGCCGGCAACGGCACCGGCGCCAACCTCAACCTGCCGCAGCCGATCGGCACCGGCGACGCCGACTACATGGTCGCGCTGGACACCGCCGCACGCGCGATCAAGGCCTTTGCCCCCGGCGCGCTGGTCGTGGCGCTGGGCCTCGACGCGTCCGAGGCCGACCCGCTCGCCGGCATGAAGATCACCACCGAAGGCTTCGAGCGCATCGGCGCGGTGATCGCGCGTCTCGGCCTGCCCACCGTGCTGGTGCAGGAAGGCGGCTACCTGTCGGACGTGCTGGGCGCGAACCTGGCGGCGGTGCTGAGGGGGTTCGAGGGCGCGCGGTGAGTCACCGCGCCGCCGGCGCCCTACACCTCCTCCAGCGGCAGCGCCGTCTCGTCGGGCGTGAACCGCTGCGCCGCCACCTCGAGACGGTCAAGCGAGGCGGGCCGATCTGGCGACGCTGCTGACGCGTCAGTCGGCCAGCGCCTTTGCGGCATAGAGACCCGCGTATTGCTGGCGCAGCAGGTTCTTCTGCACCTTGCCCATGGCATTGCGCGGCAGGTCCGGAACGACGATGACGCGCTTGGGTTGCTTGAACTTGGCAAGGCGGCCTTCCAGCGCTGCCATGACCGCCGCCGGATCGACCGCGCCCTCCTTGTCCCCTACCACAACCGCCGTCACCCCTTCGCCGAAATCCGGATGGGGCACGCCGATGACGGCGCTCTCGACCACGCCGGGCAGGGCGTCGATCTCGGTCTCGACTTCCTTGGGATAGACGTTGTAGCCGCCGGTGATGATCAGGTCCTTGCCGCGGCCGACGATGTGCACGTAGCCGCGCGCGTCGACCTTGCCGAGGTCGCCGGTGATGAAGAACCCATCAGGCCGGAACTCGGCCCTGGTCTTCTCGGGGTTGCGCCAGTAACCCTTGAACACGTTGGGGCCCTTCACTTCGATCATGCCGATCTCGCCCTGCTCGAGCGGCGCGCCCGTCTCCGGATCGACCACGCGCAGCGACACGCCCGGCAGCGGGAAGCCGACCGTGCCGGGCACGCGCTCGCCGTCGTAGGGATTGGACGTGTTCATGTTCGTCTCGGTCATGCCATAGCGCTCGAGGATGGCGTGGCCGGTCAGCTCGGCAAAGGCGCGATGCGTCTCGGCCAGCAGCGGGGCCGAGCCGGAGATGAACAGGCGCATATGCGCGGTCGCCTCGCGCGTCAGGCCCGGATGCTGCAAAAGACGTACGTAGAAGGTCGGCACGCCCATCATGCTGGTCGCGCGCGGCATCAGGCGCATCACCTGGTCGGCGTCGAACTTGGCAAGGAACAGCATCGAGGCGCCGGCCGCCAGGACCGTGTTGGTCGCGGTGAACAGGCCGTGGGTGTGGAAGATCGGCAGCGCGTGCAGCAGCACGTCGTTGGCCGTGAAGCGCCAGCAGTCGACCAGCGTGAGCGCGTTCGACAGCAGGTTGTCGTGCGACAGCATGGCGCCCTTGGACCGGCCGGTGGTGCCCGAGGTGTAGAGGATTGCGGCGAGGTCGTCGGCGCCACGATCGGCATCAACGAAGGCCGCCTTCTGCCCGGCGGCGAGATCGACGAGGCTGCCGCACCCGGCGGCATCGAGCACATCGACCCGCGCGCCGTGCCTGCCCGCGACCTGGGCGAGGCCCTCACGCTTGGCGGGGTCGCACACGACGAGCTTCGGCTCGGCGTCGCCGATGAAGTATTCGAGCTCGGCCAGCGTATAGGCCGTGTTGAGCGGCAGGAAGGCCGCCCCCGCCCGCACGCAGGCGAGATAGAGCATCAGCGCCTCGGGGCTCTTCTCCGCCTGCACCGCCACGCGGTCGCCCGGCACGACGCCGCGCGCCGCGAGCGCGCCGGCCAGCCGCGCCGTGCCGTCGAGCAGGTCGCCGTAGCTCAGGATGCGCCCGTCGCCCGTCTCGATGAAGGTCTTGCCGCGAGCGGGCATGCGGTCTTTGAGGGCGGCGAAGAGATAGGAGGGCATGGTCGGTTCGGGTCCGTTCCAATCGATAGCGTCAGGACTTTGCCTTGTCCTCACGCGTACGGACAAGGTTTCCGCCGCTCAGGCAAGCCCGGAACCGCGGCGTCCTGAAGCGGGAATATGCCGCGCCGGCCCGGTTCTGCCTATCGAAGATGCGCAAGGCCGGTCGGCGGCGGTGGCGCTTCCATCGGCGCCACAAATCCCCTTATTAATACGACCTCCTGGCCGCGGCCGCGGCGACCTCTCGACACGGAGACTTCATGTCCTCTGAGCGTCCCGTCCTCCTCATGCCCGGGCCCATGATGCCGATGATCATCGAACAGCTCGAACGGGCCTTCACGATGCACAAGCTGTGGGAAGCCAGGGACCGCGAGGCGCTGCTCAAGGAAATCGGCGGCCAGGTCCGCGCCATCGCGGCCGGCACCAAGGTCGACGCGGCGCTGATGGCGCGCTGTCCCAAGCTCGAGATCGTCTCGAACTTCGGCGTCGGCTACGACGGCATCGACACCGGCTGGGCGCGCAAGCACGGCATCGTCGTCACCAATACGCCCGATGTGCTGAACGAGGAGGTCGCCGACACGGCGATCGGCCTCCTGCTGGCGACGGTGCGGCAGCTGCCGCAGTCGGAGCGCTACCTGCGCGCCGGCAAGTGGCTGGAGAAACCGTTCCCGCTCAGCGAATCCCTGCGCGACCGCACCGTCGGCATGGTGGGGCTTGG
>CAZLBB010000163.1:0-12016 GCA_964557415.1 uncultured Rhodospirillaceae bacterium | reverse complement strand
ACCAGCACGTTGTGGCCGGGGCGCAGGATGTGCGGGCGGTGGCCGAACAGCATGCGGTAGGCGGTGGCGAGCGTCAGCGTGTAGCAGGCGCTCTCTTCCCAGGTGAGGTGCTTGGGGCGCGGCATGAGCTGGCGGTCCTGCACGCGTGCGAACTGCGCGAACGAGCCGTCCGGCGTCTCGTAGCCCCAGATGCGCTGGCTCGGCGAGAACATCGGGTCGCCGCCGTTGCACTCCTCGTCGTCGCCGTCGTCCTGGTTGCAGTGGACCACGACCTCGTCGCCGACCTTGAAGCGCTTGACCTTGGCGCCGACGGCCCACACCACGCCGGCGGCGTCGGAGCCGGCGATGTGATAGGGCGCCTTGTGCACGTCGAAGGGCGAGATCGGCTTGCCCAGCCCCGCCCAGACGCCGTTGTAGTTGACGCCCGCCGCCATCACCATGACCAGCACCTCGTCCGGCCCGATCGAGGGCGTCTCCACCACCTCGACCTGCATCGCCTGCTCGGGCTCGCCGTGGCGCTCGCGCCTGATCGCCCAGGCATGCATGCGCGCCGGCACGTGGCCGAGCGGCGGGATCTCGCCGACCTCGTACAGGTCCTTCACGCGCTGCTGTGTGTCGTTCGAAGCTGCGACGGCTGGCATGGCCATGGGTCTGCCCCCTTTCAACCGGGATCGATCGCGCTGCCGGTCTCTGCCTGCCATGAAGAGGAGCATCCCGCAGCGCAACCGGTTCTTGTGCACTGCGTTGTATCGCGGCTAAAATTGTTCCGCAACGCACAAAAATCACAAACTTGCGCCCCTGATTCGTTAGCAGCAATATTATTGCGCAAATTGCCTGCGGGAGCCCGTTCATGACCGACGCGTCGCGCGACAAGCCCTGGCTCTTCCGCACCTACTCGGGTCACAGCTCGGCCCGCGCCTCGAACGCGCTCTACCGCACCAACCTCGCCCGCGGCCAGACCGGCCTGTCGATCGCCTTCGACCTGCCGACCCAGACCGGCTACGACGCCGACCACCCCCTGGCGAAGGGCGAGGTCGGCCGCGTCGGCGTGCCGGTCGGCCATCTCGGCGACATGCAGGCGCTGCTCGACGGCATCCCCTTGGCCGAGATGAACTCGTCGATGACGATCAACGCGACCGCCGCCTGGCTGCTCGCGCTCTACGTCGCCGTCGCCGAGAAGCAGGGCGTCGCGCGCGCGACGCTGCAGGGCACGACGCAGAACGACATCGTCAAGGAATACCTGTCGCGCGGCACCTACATCTTCCCGCCCGGCCCGAGCCTCAGGCTGACATCGGACACGATCGCGTTCACCGCGCGCGAGATGCCGAAATGGAACCCGGTCAACGTGTGCTCCTATCACCTGCAGGAAGCCGGCGCGACGCCGGTGCAGGAGATGGCCTACACGCTGGCGACCGCGCTCGCCGTGCTCGACGCGGTCAAGCAGTCGGGCCAGGTGCCGGACGAGCAGTTCCCCGCCGTGGTCGGCCGCATCAGCTTCTTCGTCAACGCCGGCATCCGCTTCGTGACCGAGCTGTGCAAGCTGCGCGCCTTCGCCGAGCTGTGGGA
Source organism: uncultured Rhodospirillaceae bacterium (assembly GCA_964557415.1). GTDB lineage: Bacteria > Pseudomonadota > Alphaproteobacteria > JAEULC01 > JAEULC01 > JAEULC01. Next base: position 10,450 of record CAZLBB010000163.1, on the reverse strand, counting down.
CGAGATCACGCAGGCGCGCTACAAGGTTGCCGACCCCAGGCACCGCCTGTTCCGCTACGGCGTGCAGGTCAACTCGCTCGGCCTCACCGAGCAGCAGCCCGAGAACAACGTCTACCGCATCCTCTTGGAGATGCTCGCGGTCGTGCTGTCGAAGCGCGCCCGCGCGCGCGCCGTGCAGCTGCCGGCCTGGAACGAGGCGCTGGGATTGCCGCGGCCGTGGGACCAGCAATGGAGCCTGCGCCTGCAGCAGATCGTCGCCTATGAGACCGACCTCTTGGAGTTCGGCGACATCTTCGACGGCAGCCACGAGATCGCGCAGAAGGTGGCGGCGCTGAAAGCGGAAGCGGTGGCCGAGCTCGAGCGCGTGCTGGCGCTGGGCGGCGCCGTCGCCGCGGTCGAGCAGAGCTACATGAAGCAGCGCCTGGTCGAATCGAACGCCCGGCGCCTGGCCGCGATCGAGTCCGGCGAGCAGGTCGTGGTCGGCGTCAACCGCTACGCCGAGAGCGCGCCGTCGCCTCTCTTGAGCGGCGGCGACGCCGGCTTCCTCGCGATCGACCCCCAGGCCGAGGCCGAGCAGGTCGCGGCGTTGCAGGCCTGGCGGGCGCAGCGCGACGCCCGCGCCGCGGCCGAAGCGCTCAACGAACTGCGCCGCGCCGCCGCCGAGGGAAGCAACGTCATGGAGCCGTCGATCGCCTGCGCCCATGCCGGCGTGACGACGGGCGAATGGGGCGACGTGCTGCGCCAGGTGTTCGGCGAGTACCGCGCGCCGACCGGCGTCGCCCGCGCCGCACCGGGCGCCGACCCCGCCCAGCTGGAATCCGTGCGCCGGCGCGTGCGCGCGGCCTCCGACCGGCTCGGCCGCCGCCTCAAGTTCCTGGTCGGCAAGCCGGGCCTGGACGGCCATTCCAACGGCGCCGAGCAGATCGCCGTGCGCGCGCGCGACTGCGGCTTCGAGGTCGTCTACGAGGGCATCCGCCTGACCCCCGCGCAGATCGTCAACGCCGCCGTCGAGGAAGGCGTGCACGTCGTGGGATTGTCGATCCTCTCCGGCAGCCACGTCGCCCTCGCGCGCGAGGTGCTCGAGGGCCTGCGCAGCGCCGGCATCGGCGAGGTCCCCGTCGTCGTCGGCGGCATCGTCCCGCCGGAGGACGAACGGACGCTGCTCGCCGCCGGCATCGCCCGCGTCTTCACGCCCAAGGACTACGACCTCACCCGCGTGATGGACGAGATCGTCACCATCGTCGAAGGCGCGTACAAGGAAGCGGCGTAGGAAGGTTTCACGCGGAGGCGCGGAAAGAGAAGTCTTTTTCCTCTCCGCGTCTCCGCGTGACTCTGTTCTCAAACCCCTCGCCCGCCGCAGGCGGGAGAGGGAAGGACCCGCTACGAAGTAGCGGGAGGGTGAGGGCCGGCTCGGCGCTTTCGGCAGCGACGCCGAGTCTGCATGGGTCACGGAGCCTGCCCTCACCCTGCTCGCTTCGCTCGCTTCCCTCTCCCGCGCGTTGCGCGGGCGAGGGATCAGGTGGACAGCGCCTTCACCCCCGGCAGCTCCTTGCCTTCGAGCCATTCGAGGAAGGCGCCGCCGGCGGTCGAGACGTAGCTGAACTTCTCGTCGACGCCGGCCTGCCGCAGCGCCGCGACGGTGTCGCCGCCGCCGGCGACGCTCAAGAGCTGCTTTTTCTGCGACCGCGCGGCGACGTCGCGGGCGACGGCGACGGTGCCGCGGTCGAACGGCTTGACCTCGAAGGCGCCGAGCGGGCCGTTCCACACCACGGTCTTGCACTGGGCGATCTCGCGCACGAGCGCCTCGATCGTCCGGGGGCCGACGTCGAGGATCATCTGGTCGGCCGGCACCGACTTGATGTCGACCGTCGCGCTCTCGGCGCCTTCCTTGAACGCGGGCGCCACGACGGCGTCGACCGGCAGCAGCACGGCGCAGCCGCGCTGCTTCGCGGTCTCCAAAATCTTGCGCGCGGTGTCGGCCAGGTCCTTCTCGCACAGGCTCCTGCCGACGCCGATCCCCTGCGCGTTGAGGAACGTGTTGGCCATGCCGCCGCCGATCACCAGCTTGTCGACCTTGGCGACCAGGTTGCCAAGCAGGTCGAGCTTGGTCGAGATCTTGGCGCCGCCGACCACGGCCATGACCGGGCGCTCGGGATTCTCCAGCGCCTGCGCCAGGTGCTCGAGCTCCTCCTGCATCAGCCGCCCGGCCGCCGACGGCAGCAGCGCCGCGATCGCAGCGGTCGAGGCGTGCGCGCGATGCGCGGCGGAGAAGGCGTCGTTGACGTAGAGCTCGCCGAGCGCGGCGAGCTGTTTGGCGAAGCCGGCATCGTTCGCTTCTTCTTCCGCGTGGAAGCGCAGATTCTCCAGGAGCGCCACCTCGCCGTTCTTCAGGCCGTTCACCACGGCCGCCGCCTTGTCGCCGACGCAGTCCTGGGCGAACTTCACGGGACGGCCGAGCGCCTTGCCGAGCGGCTCGGCCAGCGGCTTCAGCGACATGGAAGGCACGACCTTGCCCTTGGGCCGGTCGAAATGCGAGATCACCACGACGCGCGCGCCCTTCTCGGCGAGCTCGCGGATGGTCGGCGCCAGGCGCTCGATGCGCGTCGGGTCGGCGACCCCGCCGTCCTTCATCGGCACGTTGAGGTCGGCGCGCAGGATCACGCGCTTTCCCGTGACGTTCAGCTCGTCGAGGGTCTTGAATTTCGGCATGTCTCTCACGTCTCCGCTGCGCGCGGCGACTTGCCACAGGAAACGCCGGATTGCAACAAAAGCTGCCCGGCGCTAAACCACTGGCGTTCTCGGGGCGGGGTGGAAGTCCCCACCGGCGGTTACAGCCCGCGAGCGCCCGATGGCCGCACGGCCGCCGGGGTCAGCAGAGTCGGTGCAATTCCGACGCCGACGGTCACAGTCCGGATGGAAGAGAGCGTCGTCGCGTCGTCCGATCCGCGTCCGCGGGCGGGCGGGGCGATTCCCACGCACGCCCTGATTCTGGTTGCGACAAGGAAGGGATGACCATGAATCAGCGCACCACCGGAACTTCCGGCAGCAACAAGCGGGGCGAGCGCATCGCCTTCGTGCAGGCCTGCTGGCACAGGGACATCGTCGACCAGTGCCGCCATTCCTTCGTCGCGGAGATGGCGAGGAAGGGTTTCGCCGCGGACCGGATCGAGATCTTCGAGGTGCCCGGCAGCTTCGAGATCCCGCTGCAGGCGAAGCTCTTGGCCAAGTCCGGCCGCTATGCGGCGATCGTCTGCTCGGGCCTCGTGGTCGACGGCGGCATCTACCGCCACGAGTTCGTCGCCGACGCGGTGATCGCGTCGATGATGCAGGTGCAGCTCGAGACCGAGGTGCCGGTGATCTCCGCCGTCCTGACGCCGCAGCGCTTCCACGAGCACGACGAGCATCGCCGCTTCTTCCACGAGCATTTCGTCGTGAAAGGAGCCGAGGCGGCGAACGCCTGCGCCCGCACGATCGAGAACCTCGAGCGCGCCCGCGCGCTGGCGGCGTAAGGAAGCGCGTGGACCCTGGTTCGCGCTTCGTCGTGGCCGGCCTTCGGGCCGGCCATGCATGTTCCGAAGATTCACGCGGAGACGCGGAGGCGCGGAGAAGAGCAACCATCGTCTTTTCCGCGCCTCCGCGTCTCCGCGTGAGTCTTCTTGCATACGGCCTTCGGCCGTACGGAAATCGATAGCGATGCCGCCTTCCTGCTGGGTCCTGACCGACGGCACGATCGGCATGGTGAACCAGGCGCTCGGCTTCGCCGAGGCCATGGGCATGCAGCCGGTCCTGAAGACGTTCAAGGCGCGCGCGCCGTGGAAGCACTTGGCGCCGCAGTTCTGGCTCTTGCCGCACCGCGCGGCGGGGCCGGGCAGCGATCCGATCGGGCCGCCCTGGCCCGACGTGATCGTCGCCTGCGGCTCGAAGTCGATCGCGCCGACCCTGCGCATCAGGCGCAAGTCCAAGGGCACGACGCGCGCGATCTACGTGCAGAACCCGACCATCGACCCGCGCCGCTTCGACCTCGTGGTCGCGCCGCTGCACGACCGCCTGAGCGGCCCCAACGTCCTGACGGTGCGCGGCGCGGTCAACCGCATCACGCCCGAGCGCCTGGAAGAGGCCGCGCGCGACTTCGCCGGCCGGTTCGACCACCTGCCGCGTCCGCGCGTCGCCGTGATCGTCGGCGGCAACAACGCCGTCTACGAGATGAGCGAGGAGATCGTCCGCAGGCTCGCCGACGATCTCGCGGCCTTGTGCCGGCGCGACGGCGCCGGGCTGATGGTCACCACCTCGCGGCGCACGGGGCCGCATGCCGAGAAGCTGCTGCGCGACAGGCTCCGGGACCTGCCGGCCTATTTCTGGGACGGGCGCGAGCCCAACCCCTATTTCGCCTTCCTGGCGCTGGCCGACGCCGTGATCGTCACATCAGACTCGGTCAACATGGTCAGCGAGTCGCTGGTCACCGGCAAGCCGGTGCACGTGGTGCCGCTCGACGGCGGCTCGCCCAAGTTCCAGCGCTTCCACGACGACCTGCTGCAGCACGGCTATACGCGCTGGTTCACGGGCAAGCTCGAATCCTGGACCTATCCCCCGCTCGACGACACGCGCCGCGCCGCGGCCGAGGCCAGGCTGCGGCTGCGGCTCTGACGGCTTGAATCCATCGGCCCGGTTGCCATGAGCCGGCGATCCGCCTATACCCGCCGCCGATGACGATGCTGGATCTCGAGGCGCTCGCGCGCGCCCCGCTCGTGCGCGCGCCGTTCGACTTCGCGGTCGTGCCGGGCTTCCTCAAGCCCGCGGCCGCGGCCGAGGTCGAGCGCGACTTCCCCGCCATCGGCGGCCCGGGCAGCTTCCCGCCCTCGACGCTGCGCTACGGCCCGTCCTTTCGCGCGCTCATCGACGAGCTGCAGGGGCCCGAGTTCGCACGCGCGCTCGGGGCCAAGCTCGATCTGCCCCTCGTCGACCTCCCCACCATGCTGACCGTGCGCGGCTACACCTCCGCGCATGACGGGCGCATCCACTACGACCGCCGCGGCAAGGTCGTGACCGCGCTGCTCTATCTCAACCGCGACTGGCAGGAGAAGACCGGCTGGCTGCGCATGCTGCGCTCGAAGGACGATCTCGAGGACTACGTCGCCGAGGTGCCGCCCGAGATGGGCACGCTGCTGGTGTTCCGCTGCACGCCGAACGCCTGGCACGGGCACAAGCCCTTCGTCGGCCGGCGCCGCGCCATCCAGCTCAACTGGGTCAACTCGCGCCTGATGTGCAACTTCGAGCGCTTCCGCCACTGGCAGGCCGCCGTGACAAAGCCGATCAAGCTGCTGTTCACCGGCGACCCACACTCGGGCGACAGGGCGGCGTGACGCCATGGCGCTGCGCATCGACACGTTCAGCAACGCGACCGGCGGCAACGCGCTGTTCAAGGCGTTGGGCCACCCGATCGGCGCCGAGCGCCTGCGGGCGCTGATCCGGCGCCTCGGCCAATCGGGCAAGGTCGCGCTCTACGATCCGCTCGGATTCCTGCCCACGGTCGCGGCGCTGCACGACCTGTCGCCGCTCGACGTCGCCGGCGTCTACGTGCAGGACCTCTCCGACCTCGGCCAGAGCCGCGCCGGCCACGCGACGCAGCCGGTCACCGACCTTCGCGCTTCGCCGGCGCGCGCCGTGCTCGTCGTCGCCTTCGACGCCCAGCGCTTCGTCGACCATATCCGCCACCTGCTGCCAGCGGGCGCCGAGGTCGCGACGCTCGACGACGCGCGCCTGCCCGATCCGCTGCTGACGGTGAAGCAGCGCTATCTCGACCCGCTCAACTTCGCCACCAACTTCGCCTTCTTCCGCGACCAGGACGGCCTGCACACGCGGCTGGTCACGGCGAACTACTGGGCGGGCTACGGGGCGAAGTCGGTCTCGCTGTGGCTGGCGCTGTTCGACGAAGCGGGCAGAGGCATCGCCACCTGGGAAGAGGCGGTCCCCGACGGCGTCGCCGGCATCGCGATCGACAGCCGCGACGTGCGCCAGCGCTTCGGCCTGCCAGCGTTCACCGGGCAGCTGCTGCTGCATGTCGTCGGCGGGCGCGGCCACGACGTGGTGAAATACGCGCTCGACACCTACAGCGACGGCGAGCTGCGGAACGGCGCGGCGAGCCTGTCCTGCACGCACGACGCCAACGCCTGGCCGTCCGACCGCTATGCCGGCCTGCCGGCGCCGCGCGCGGACGAGCGCGTGGTCTTATGGGTGCAGAACAGCCATTGCTGCCCGATCCCCGCCGGCGGCGTGGGCCTGAACCTGATGGGGCGCGAGGAGATCGCCTGGCTCGACCGCCCGATCGCGCCCTTCGCCAGCCACGCGCTCGACGTGGCCGCGCTGCTGCCGGCCGCGCGCTGGCCGCAGCAGATCGAGATCCGCGCCGGCAAGCATTTCGTGCGCCCGCGCTACGAGGTGATCGAGACGAACGGCGCGCACCAGGGCCGACGGCGCATCGCGCATCCCAATGTCGAGCGCGAGGACCTGAAGCCCGATCCCCGCATCGCCGACCTCGGCAACCTGATGGGCAAGGGCTATCTGCTGCCGGCGCCGGTCCTGCCGGTCGAGCGCTGGCGTTCGATCGCGCTGCCGACGCCGATGGCCACATGCCAGCGCGAGCTGCCGCTCGCCGCCATCGTCTACGACCGCGACGGGCGCGAGCTGGCGCGCCATCGCTTCGGCCGGCTCAAGCGCGCCGACAGCATCGCGATCGACGCCGAGGACGTGCTGCGCCGTGCCGGCGCGACGCTCGGCGCAAATGGCTCCTGGGGCCACATGGAGCTGGTCTACGATTTCGCGCAGGGCGGCGAGGCCGACGGCTGGCTGCACGCGCTGTTCCGCTACGAGGACAAGACGCAGGGCCACGCCGCCGAGACCAGCTTCGGCGCGCATGTCTTCAACACCGTGCTGACCTGGCGCAACGAGCCGCAGTCCTATGCCGGCCGCGCGCCGGGCTTGAGCACGCGCCTGTTCCTGCGCCTGGGAACCGCGCCGCTCGACACGTTCTGCCACCTCATCTACCCGGCCTCGACGCCGTGGCACGCAAGGTCCGAGACCGACCTCATCCTGTGCGACGGGTCGGGCGCCGAGGTGGCGAAGCGCCGCGTGCGGATCGCCTGCGGCGGATCGCTCTTGTGGCGCGCGAGCGAGCAGTTCACCGGGCCCGAGCGCGACCAGGCGGGCCCGCGCGGCTACGCCATCGTGCGCGACACCACCTGCCGCCTCTTCGGCTATCACGGGCTGATCGCGGCGGACGGGCGGTTCTCGCTCGACCACATGTTCGGCTTCTGACGACCGGCCGGGACTCGAAGGGTGCATCTCGACCGGTAGGACCGGCTCGCACGGGCCGGCAGCGCTAGAAACTTCCTTCCTCTTCTCCTTCTTCTTCTTCTTCTTCCTTTTCTTCCCTTCGTGATCTTCCTCCGGCCTTCGTGCCCTTCGTGCGACTCCGAAAAGGATGAACCACGAAGGACACGAAGGACACGAAGGACACGAAGGAAAGAGGAAGCAAGGAATGTTTACGCGGCTGCGCAGCGCGTTCGCGTTCGTTCGCATTTTGCGCTGCTGCGCTTGACTTGGCGCGCGGTCGACGGCACGATGCACGTCATCTTCCAACATTGCGACTGAAGCGCGGCACCGGGGCCGATGGATGCCATCGTCCGCGGGCCCTGCCGTTCGCCGCGACGCGAACAACGGCGGACGGCCGCAGGGCGCTGCGCGCCGCAAACCATCCTGCATGTGCACCCGATCGAAAGGACCATGACCATGGCCGTCGATTCCACGAAGCCCAGGCCGCCGACCTATGCCGAGATCGTACGGCTCTATCATCCCAACCCGCTCGCGCGCGCCTTCGCCACTGTCCATGACCAGCGCCTGCGCTACGTGGCGCGCTGGCGGCAATGGATGACATGGGACGGGACGCGCTGGCGCCCGGACGACACGCAGCTCGCGCTCGACCTCGCGCGCGATATCTGCTTCACGGCCGGCAACACGGCGTGCGTGGCGATGCCGTCGCGCCTGGGGCTGCGCGTGCTCAACTGGCTCAGCGGGCCGGGCGGCAGCGTCGCGGTCGAGCGCCTGGCGCGCACCGACCGGCGCCTCGCGGCGGCGCCCGAGCAATTCGACGCCGACCCCGACCTGCTCAACACGCCTTCCGGCATCCTCGACACGCGCACGGGCGCGCTGACGCCGCATCGCATGGATGCCTTCCTGACCCGCATCACCCTGGCGGCGCCGGCCGCGCCCGGCACGCCCTGCCCGGCCTGGGACGGCCTGATCGGGCGCATGACCGGCGGCGATATGGAGCTGCATTTCTTCCTGCAGCGCGTGGTCGGCCGCGCGCTGGTACGCCGCGCCGCGCCGCCGCCCGCCGCCGCGGACGGCGAGCATCCGCTCGTCGACGCGCTCGCGCGCCTCCTCGGCGACGCCAGCGCGGCGGCGGCGGTCCGCGAGGGGCTGGAGCTGGTGCGGCTCGATCCCGTCGCGCGCGATCCCGACCTCGCCGACCGGATGGTCGGCGAATACCCCGCCATCCTGCGCTGGGCGATCGAGGGCTGCCTCGCCTGGCGCCGCATCGGCCTGGCGCCCCCGACGCATGCGCGGCGCCCCGCCGCCGTCGAGGCGATCGCCCGCTTCCTCGGCGCGGACGCCGAGGCGTCGCCGATGTCCTGGGTCGCGGCCGGCGAGCTCTACGCGCGCTGGGCGGAGTGGACGGAAGAAGCGGGTCTCGATGCGGGAAGCCAAAAGGCGTTCTGCCGGGGCGTTGCCGCCGCCGGCTTCGCGCCGGCGCGCCGCCACGGCGGAAGGCGCGGCTTCGCGGGGCTCAGGCTGCGCGCCGTGGCGGAAGCGGCCGCAGCGGCGGCGCGACCGTCACCATCCGCCTCCGCCGGGGCCGACGCGCGCGAAACGCCGCACCCGGCGCCTTCGTCCCTCGGCAGACCCGGGCCGAGGCCAGGGGGAAACGCAGCGGCACATGCGGCCGCGTCAAAGACGCTTCGTCCGGAGCCTGTGGAAGGACGAGACGACGATGTGGCGGCGGACCAGCCGACACCATCCGTCACCATGGACGTCGGAAGCTACCTGATGAGCCCGCCTGCCGCGCCCTAGCCGCCCGCGGACCGCGCGCGGCGCGCCCGTCGACAGGGACGTCGTCGCCGCTCGACACAACCGAGCCCGGTCCCCGCCTTCCCGCCATCGGGGCGCCACAATGCTCGGACCTATTCCCGCCATGGCCGCAACACCCCGCTTCCCTTGTGCGCCCCGTAGCCATGCCCTAGTATCGGGCGCGGTCGGCCATGCATGGGCCGCGACCACATGATTTAGCGATGAGCCAGACAATCCACAGCAAGGTCTTGATCCTTGGCGGCGGACCGGCCGGGTTCACGGCCGCGATCTATGCAGCGCGCGCAAACCTCAAGCCGCACCTGGTGATGGGGCTGCAGCCGGGCGGCCAGCTCACCATCACCACCGATGTGGAGAACTACCCGGGCTTCGCCGAGGCGGTGCAGGGGCCCTGGCTCATGGAGCAGTTCCAGAAGCAGGCCGAGCATGTCGGCACGCGCCTGTTCAACGACACCATCGTCTCCTGCGACCTCAAGCGCCGGCCCTTCGCCTGCGTCGGCGACAGCGGCGACACCTATACCGGCGACGCGCTGGTGATCGCGACCGGTGCGCAGGCGCGCTGGCTCGGCCTGCCCGGCGAGACGCGGCTGCGCGGCCACGGCGTGTCGGCCTGCGCCACCTGCGACGGGTTCTTCTTCCGCGGCAGGAAGGTCGCCGTGGTCGGCGGCGGCAACTCCGCGGTCGAGGAGGCGCTGTTCCTCACGCATTTCGCGACCGAGGTGACCGTCGTCCACCGGCGCGATTCCTTCCGCGCCGAGCGCATCATGCAGGACCGGCTGTTCGCCAACCCGAAGATCAAGGTGGTCTGGAACAGCGTGGTCGACGACATCCTCGGCAGCGACGGCGCGGACGGAAGTCCCGCCGGCGTGACCGGCGTCAGGCTGCGCGACGTGCTGAGCGGCGCCGTGAAGGAGATCGCGGTCGACGGCGTGTTCGTCGCCATCGGCCACGATCCGGTGACCGCCCTGTTCAAGGGCCAGCTCGCCATGGACAAGGAAGGCTACCTGCTGACCGCGCCCGATTCGACCGCGACCTCGATCCCCGGCGTGTTCGCCGCCGGCGACGTCAAGGACAAGGTGTTCCGCCAGGCCGTCACCGCCGCCGGCATGGGCTGCATGGCGGCGCTCGAGGCCGACAAGTTCCTGGCCGCCGCCCAGCACCAGGCGGCCCAGGCCGCGCAATAACCGCGCGGAGGGGGATGTCGATGCCGACCACTGCGGTGCTGCGCCCGGGCGGATCGCTCAACCGGCCGCTGATGGACTGGGACAAGCTGCGCGTGTTCCACGCCGTGGCCGAGGCCGGCAGCTTC
>CAZLBB010000162.1:0-12127 GCA_964557415.1 uncultured Rhodospirillaceae bacterium | reverse complement strand
GGCGGGGCGACGGCGGCGGGCGCCGGGGCCGGCCGCGCGGGCGGCGCCTCGGCGACCGCCAAGGGCCGCGCCGGCAGGTCGATGCTCGGCGATTCGGTCACCAGGCGACCCTGGGTCGACAGGTAGTACCAGCCGCTATAGGCCCCGATCGCCAGGATCAGCGACACCAGGACCAGGGCGGCGCCAGGCCGGCGGCTTTCCGTTGGCGGAACGGGGATCACCAGGTCGGGCTTCGGGTCGACCCCGCCCGCGGCTTCCTCCTTGAAACGCTGGACGATTTTCTCGCCGTCGAGGTTCAGGTGCACGGCATAGGCGCGCACGAACCCGATCGCGTAGGCGTGCCCCGGCAGGTCCTCGAAACGCCCGTCCTCGATGGCACGCAGGTAGGATTCGCGGATCCTCAGGTAGGCGGCCGACAGGCGGATATCCTCGCCGAGGCCCTCGCGCGCGCGGCGCAGCACGGCCCCGACATGGCGCGGTGGCGCCGGCACAGTCTGGACCGCAGTGGCGGGATCGTCATCCTGCCGTTCTGCGTCCGTCCGGTGCTTTCTAAGCGACCACATCGTCAGCGATCATCAGCCCCGCCGTCCGTCCGGACGGCTCTGTCATGCGGCTGCACTGGCGGAATTACACGCACCGTAGCGCGATTCCGATGATTCCCCTCTGTTAAAGATGTTTTACCGGAAGCTACCGGAACGGGCAACGACAAACGATGCCTAAACCGGCACGTCGTGATCGCGGGCGAAGGTGCGCATTGCCTCGCGCACGCTGTGGACCGAGAGGCCCCGCAATCCGCGCACGAAATCGCGCAACGGCCCCACGGTGAGACCGCGCACCGTCGCCTTGACCGGGCCGACGGCGGGGGGCGCCATGGAGAGGTTCCGGAATCCAAGGCCGATCAGCGCCATCGCCTCGATCGGCCGGCCGGCCATTTCGCCGCACAGTGCCAGGGGCTTGCCGGCCGCGGCGGCGGCTTCGACCAGGCCGCCGAGGAAGCTCAGGATCGGCGGCGACAGGGCGTCGTAGCGCTCGGCCAGGCGGGGATTGCCGCGGTCGGCGGCGAACAGGAACTGGATGAGGTCGTTGCTGCCGACCGACACGAAGTCGGCCAGCTTGAACAGCGCCGGCAGCTGGAACGCGAGCGACGGCACCTCGAGCATGGCGCCGACCGAGACCGTCTTCGGGCCAAGGCCGCGCCGGCGCGCGCGATCGAGCTCGAGCTCCATGATGCGCCGCGCCTCGGCGAATTCGGTCACTTCGGCGATCATGGGGAACATCACGCGCAGGCGGGCGCCGCTCGCTGCGCGCACCAGCGCGCGCAGCTGCTGGCGCAGCATGAAGGGCCGGTCGAGCGCGATGCGGATCGCGCGCCATCCCATCGCCGGGTTGTCCTCCTGGACGCTGGCGAAATAGGGCAGCAGCTTGTCGCCGCCGACATCGAGCGTGCGGAACGTCACCGGCCGGTCGCCCGCGCGCTCCAGGATCTGGCGGTAGAGCTCTTCCTGGGCGTCGACGTCGGGAAAGGCGTTGCGCACCATGAACGGGATCTCGGTGCGGTAGAGCCCCACGCCGTCGGCGTTGCCGTCGTCGAGATGCGCGAGGTCGATGAGGAGTCCGGCGTTGATGTTGAGCGAGATGGCGACGCCGTCGCGCGTCACGGTCGGCAGGTCCTTGAGCCGGGCATAGGACGCCTGCCGCTCGGCGCGCTGGCGGATGCCGTGGGCGAAGGTCTGTTGCGCGTCCTCGGTCGGGCGCACCAGGACCGAGGCGTTGTCGCCGTCGACCACGACGATGTCGTGCGGGTCGACGCGCGAGAACACGTCCTTGACGCGGCCGACCACCGGGATGTCGAGCGCGCGCGCCACGATCGCCACGTGCGCGGTCGGCGAACCCTCCTCGAGCACGAGCCCGCGCAGCTTGCGGCGATCGTAGTCCAGGAGCTCGGCCGGGCCCATGCCGTGGGCGACCAGGACCGCGTCGTCCGGCAGCTCCTCGGGCGGCGTCGCGGGTCCGCCGCCGGCCAGGTGCATCAGCAGCCGGTTGTTCAGGTCCTCCAGGTCGTGCAGCCGCTCGCGCAGATACTCGTCCTCGACCTGGTTCATGCGCACGCGCGTGTCGTTCTGCACCTTCTGCACCGCCGCCTCGGCGGTCAGCCCCGAGCGGATCGCCTCGCGGATGCGGCCGAGCCAGCCGCGGTCCTCGGCGAACATGCGATAGGCCTCGAGCACGTCGCGGTGCTCGCCGGCCGAGGCAAGGTCGGCTGCGGCCATCATGCGGTCGAGCGCGTCGTGCAGCCCCGCGACCGCCTCGCGCAGGCGCTTGAGCTCGGTCTCCGGGTCTTCGGCGACCACGCGCTTGATGGCGACGCTCGGCTGGTGCAGCACCGCGCGGCCGAGCGCGACCCCGGCGCAGATGCGCACGCCCGTGAGCCTGAGCGGCATGCTCGGCCCCCGCGCCGGGCCGACCGGCACGCGCGAGACCAGCTCGCCCGAGGCAGCGAGCTCGGCCAGGATCATGGCGATGGTCTCCAGCGCCTCGATCTCTTCCTCGGTGTACTGGCGCTGGGTCCGGTTCTGCACGACCAGCACGCCCAGCACGCGGCCCTCGCGCAGGATCGGCACGCCCATCAGCGAGTGGTAGATCTCCTCGCCCGTCTCCGGCCGGTAGGCGAAGTTCGGATGCGATTGCGCGTCGGCCAGCGCCAGCGGCCGCGCCTGGGCGGCGATGACGCCGACCAGGCCTTCGCCGATGCGCAGCGTGGTGCGGTGCACGGCTTCCGCGCGCAGGCCTTCGGTGGCGCAGAGCTCGAGGACGTCGCCGGCGCGCCGGACATAGGCCGAGCACACCTCGGCCACCATCTCGGCGGCGATGATCTTGACGATGCGGTCGAGGCGCTCCTGCGCGGTACCGGCGCCGGCCATGATGTCGCGCAGGCGGCGCAGCAGCTGCCTCGGGATGCCGCCCCAGCCGAGCATCTTTTCCATCAACCGGGCGCTCTCATCGCGCCGCCCCCTCTACTGCGCGGCCCGGCCTGAGGCCGACTGGGCGATGCCGTTCGACCGGCTGGCCAGCGCAAGGATCGCCTGCTCCACCAGCTCCGCGATGATCGCGGCCGTGGTCTGCTCGCGCGTCACCATGCCGACGCTCTGGCCGGCCATGAGCGAGCCTTCCTCGACGTCGCCGTCGATCACGGCGCGCCGGAGCGCGCCGGCCCAGAAATGCTCGATCCTGAGCTGCGCTTCCTTCATGTCGAGCTGGCCGGCGTCGACGGCGGCGATGGTCTCGCGCTGCGCCTCGGCGAAGCGCTGCGTGGCGCGGTTGGCGAGCGCCCTGACCGGGATCACCGGAAAGCGCGGGTCGAGCTGGGCCGAGGTCACCGCGTCGCGCGCGCTGGCGCGGATGAAGGCCTGCTTGAAGCGCGGATGGGCGATCGACTCGGTGGCGCAGACGAAGCGCGTGCCAAGCTGGCAGCCGGCCGCGCCCATCTCCAGATACGCCAGGATCGCCTCGCCGCGGCCGATGCCGCCGGCGACGAATACGGGCACTTCGCGCACCGCCGGCAGGATTTCCTGCGCCAGCACGCTGGTGGAGACCGGGCCGACATGGCCGCCGGCCTCCATGCCCTCGATCACGAGCGCGTCGACGCCGCTGCGCACCAGCTTGCGCGCGATCGCGAGCGCCGGCGCGAAGCAGACCGCCTTGGCGCCGCCCTGCTTGACGTGATGGATCGCCTCGCGCGGCGGCAGGCCGCCGGCCAGCACGACGTGACCGACGCGGTGGTCGAGGCACACCTCGATCAGCTCGTCCAGCTGCGGATGCATGGTGATCAGGTTGACGCCGAACGGCCGCTGGGTGAGGGCGCGCGTGCCGCCGATCTCGGCCGCCAGCTGCTGCGGGTTCATCGAACCCGAGGCGATCACGCCGAAGCCGCCGGCATTCGAGATCGCCGCGACCAGGTGGCGCTCCGACACCCAGGTCATGGCGCCGCCCATGACGGCCACTTCGGTGCCGAGGAAGTCGCAGCCGCGCCGCCACAGCCGGTCGAGCTGCGCGCGGGCGGACGCGAGCGTCATGAATCCAGGCCGTAGGCGGTGTGCAGCGCGCGCAGCGCCAGCTCGGTATAGTCGTCGGCGATCAGGACGCTGACCTTGATCTCCGAGGTGCTGATCACCTGGATGTTGATGCCCTTGTCGGCGAGCGTCTTGAACATCAGCTGCGCCACGCCGGCATGGCTGCGCATGCCGACGCCGATGACCGATACCTTCACCACGTTCGGATCGGGGGCGAGCTGCTTGTATCCGAGCTGCGCCTGGCGCCCTTTCAGCGCGCTGACCGCGCGGTCGAGGTCGGCCTTCGCCACGGTGAAGGTGATGTCGGTGTGCCCCTCGGCCGAGACGTTCTGCACGATCATGTCGACGTTGATCGCGGCCTCGGCCAGGGGCCCGAAGATCGCCGCGGCCACGCCCGGCCGATCCGGCACATGGGTCAGCGTGATCTTGGCCTCGTCCCGGTTGTAGGCGATCCCGCTGACGATTTCCTTTTCCACGATCTCTTCCTCGTCCACCACCAAGGTGCCCGGCTTGTCCTCGAAGCTGGACAGCACCTGCGTGCGCACCCGGTACTTCATGGCAAGCTCGACCGAGCGCGTCTGCAGCACCTTGGCCCCCAGCGAGGCCATCTCCAGCATCTCTTCGTAGGTGATCTTATCCAGCTTGCGCGCCTTCGCAACGATGCGCGGATCGCAGGTGTAGACGCCGTCGACATCGGTGAAGATGTCGCAGCGGTCGGCCTTCAGCGCCGCCGCCAGCGCGACGGCCGACGTGTCCGAGCCGCCGCGGCCCAAGGTCGTGATGCGGTTGTCGGGACCCAGGCCCTGGAACCCGGCCACGACCGCGACCTGGCCCTGGCGGAAGCGCTCGATCAGCGTGCCGGTCTCGATGTCGAGGATGCGCGCCTTGCCGTGCACGCCGTCGGTGTTGACCGGGATCTGCCAGCCGAGCCACGAGCGCGCATTGACGCCGAGATTCTGCAGCGCGAGCGCCAGGAGCCCGGCCGTCACCTGCTCGCCCGAGGAAACGACGGTATCGTACTCGCGGGCGTCGTGCAGGCGGCAGGCCTCGGTCACCCAGGCGACCAGCTGATTCGTCACGCCGGCCATGGCGGAGACGACGACCGCCACTTCGTGCCCGGCATCCGCCTCGCGCTTCACCCGCAGGGCGACGTTGCGGATGCGCTCCATGTCGGCGACCGAGGTGCCGCCGAATTTGAGCACGAGCCGAGCCATGTGAACTGTCCCGGAAGTGGATCTGAGGCGCCGGACGAACGCCGACCGAAAGCGCGGACCCCAACACTGTTGTCGGCCGGCGGCGCGGTATCCATACTCCAGGCGGCGGAGCCGGCGCAAGCGGCGGGCCCGCTTGACGCAAGGGAACGGCATGACGGCGCTGGACAAGACGGCACGCAGACCCCTGGACCGGACCATCGATTCGGCCGAGGTCGAGCGCTTCGCCCGCATGGCCGCCGAATGGTGGGACGCGGATGGCAAGTTCCGCCCGCTGCACCGGCTGAACCCGGTGCGCGTCGGCTATATCCGCGACCAGCTCTGCGCCCGGTTTGGGCGCGATGCCCACGCGGACCGGCCGCTCCGCGGCTTGCGCGTCGTCGATGTCGGCTGCGGCGGGGGGCTGATCGCCGAACCGCTGGCGCGGCTCGGCGCCAGCGTCACCGGCATCGATGCGAGCGAGCGCAATATAGAGGTGGCGCGAAACCATGCGGCGGGGCAGGGGCTTGCGATCGATTATCGCTTCGCGGCGGCGGCCGACCTCGTGGCCGCCCGGGAACGGTTCGACGCGGTGCTGTCGCTCGAGGTGGTCGAGCATGTCGCCGACCGGCGGGGATTCCTCGGCGACTGCTGCGCCCTGGTGGCGCCCGGCGGCGCGCTGTTCCTCGCCACGCTCAACCGCACGGCCAAGTCGTATCTCCTGGGCATCGTCGCGGCCGAATACGTGCTGCGCTGGCTGCCCGCGGGCACGCATGACTGGAACCGCTTCGTGCGCCCGTCCGAGCTGGCCGCGGACCTGCGCGAAGCCGGATTCCGCCTCGCCGACCTCAGGGGCATCACCTACAACCTCTTGTCGGACCGCTTTGCCCTTTCACAAGACGTCGACGTGAACTACCTCGCCCTGGCGGTGCGCGCGTGACCGCGGCGCCGCGCGGCGTTAATCGGCCGCATACGCCTTAAAAGTTTTCTTAAGGAAACTTTGGTTAGGTTCCCCGGTTCAGTGGCGCCTCGGCTGCCCGCGCTCGTCGGGCGGCCGTCTCGCCACGCAGTCACTGGGGACGACGGCTTCCCATGTTCGGGTTCGGCGGCGCACGGCGAAAGGTCACGCGGAAGTACGAGGTTCTCTATCAGCGCGAGGGGCGCTGGGAGATCGACGGCCTGTTCGACGCCGACGAAGCGGCGGTAGCCCGTGCGGAAAGCCTGATCGGCACCGACAAGTTCGACGCCGTCAAGGTCGTCGGCCAGCGCAACGGCATCAACGGCGGCATCGTCGAGGAGGAGCCGCTCTTCCTCAAGGAGCGCCAGGCGCGCGCCAAGCCCCTGCAGATCACCGGCGACACCACGCCGGTCGACCCCTGCACCGAGCCGGAGCATTTCTTCGCGCTCGACAGCCGGCTGGCGATCGGACGCCTCCTGCGGCCGTTCCTCGACAAGCTGCAGATCACGCCGACCGAGCTCCTGCACGCGGCGCGGCTGATCCAGCGCCTCGACAACACCGGCAACCTGACCATGGCGGCCATCCATCGCGTCGCCTCGCTGCAGGCGAAGACGATGAACGTGCCGGCCAGGCAGCGGGCCGCCGAGATCGAGACCCTGGTGTCCGAGGCGCGCGTGCGTGCGCGCGACTACGACGCCGAGCGGCGCAACCTGCCGCCCTTCGACCAGGAGGATCTCTCGCGCACGCGCCGGCGCCTTGCCGCCGCCGCGGGCGCGGGGCGCGGCGATCATGTCTTCATGTGCCATCTGGCGGCGATTCTGGTCGACCTGCCGTCGATGCAGGCCAAGCTGGAGCTGGTGATGGAGCTGATGGGGCGCGAGAGCGCGGCCGAGGCGATCGACCTGCTGGAAGGCGTCGTGGCCGACGTGCTGGCCAACGGCGAGGCGCTGCGCGACGTGCTCGGCGCGCAGCCTACGCTGCAGCGCCATCTCGACGTGCTGATCGACGTGATCACCGGGGCCGCGCCGGAGACGCCGTGGCCTGCGGGCTCGATCATGCCGGCCTTGTCGCGCCTGGTCGTCTCGGGTTCGGCGCCGCAGTGCCGGCGGGTGCTGATCGAGCGGGTGCAGACGGCGCTGGCCAGTGCCGTGCCGCTCGACCAGAACCAGCCCGAGGCCGACCCGGCGCTGCTGCAGGCGGTGGTCGACCGGTTGACCGAAGCACCGAGCAAGCTGTTGGGCGGGGAAGCGACGGCGGCGGCGGTCGCGCTGCGACGCCGGCGCCAGCAGGCGGCCCAGCGCCAACGGCTGGGACTGGAATGACGTGATGGGCACCGAGATCCTCGATGCGATCAAGTCGCATACGGCCTGGCTGCAGCAGCGCCGCGGCGGCCAGCGGCTGCGCATGGCCGGCGCCGACCTGTCGGGCCTGAGCCTCGCCAAGGTCGACCTGCGCGGCGCCTATTTGCCCGGGGCCAAGTTCACGCACTGCGACCTGACCGAAAGCGACTTGAGCGACGCCGACCTGTTCTGCGCCAGCTTCGACGACGCGACGCTGTACCGCGCGCAGATGCGCAATTGCGACCTTCGCGGCGCGTCGTTCCGGCGCGCCGTGCTGTCGGAAGTGGATTTCAGCGAGTCGCGCTTCCAGGGCGGCTTGCTGGTCAACGGCAAGGCGAGCCAGAAGGAACTCGAGCAGGGCGCGGTCAGCGGCTCGCGCGGCGGCGCGGACCTGAGCGACGCCAAGCTCGACGGCGTCAAGGCGGCGGGCAGCTCGTTCAAGGGCGCCGTCATGGCCGGCGCCAAGCTGCGCGGGGTCGACCTGACCGGCGCGGACCTGACTGCCGTCGACATGACCGGGGCGGACCTGGCCGACGCCAACCTGTCGAAGTGCAACCTCACCGCCGCCGTGCTGGACGCGGCCGAGACGACGGGCGTGAAACTCGACGGCGCCACGCTCGACCGCGCGCGCGGCATCGACAGCGAGCCCGGCGCGCAGCGCATCTCGGTGCCGCCCAACGTGCGCATCATCGTCGCCCGCCACGCCACCTGGGTCGCGACCGACGGCCGCCAGGGCGAGGCCGCCAACTTCACCGACCAGGTGATGAAGAACGCCAAGCTGATGAGCATCGACCTGAGCGCGGCGAACTTCCAGGGCTGCAGCCTGAGCGGCGCCGACCTGCGCCACTCGCACTTCATCCTCTGCGACTTCACCAATGCCGATCTCAGCGGCGCGGATCTGCGCGGCTGCATCATGCGCGGCGCGATGCTGCGCAACTGCAACCTGACGGGCGCCAAGCTCGACAAGGCCGACCTGTCGGCCGCGGACATCCTCGACCGAGAGAAGAAGCCGACCGGGCGCAACTGGCCGACCAACCTCTACGGCGCCAAGCTCAAGGGGGCATCGCTGGTCGAGACCAACCTCACCAACGCGACGATGGTGGGGGTCGACCGCAAGGACGTCGACCTGACCAAGGCCACGACCACGGGCGTGCGCTATTAGTCGGAGGACAGAGGGCAGATGTCAGAGGTCAGAAGACGACGGGCTTCTGACCTCTGACATCTGCCCTCTGACTTCTGAATCAGCAGTCGTAGGCGAAGTTGCGCGTGCCCGGGCGCTCGCGGACGGCAGGCGCGCGGCTTGCGGCGGCGCGCAGCTCGATCTCGGCGTCGGGCGCGCCGGCATCGGGTTCGGCCGGCAGCACGCGCGCGGCCTCCACGGCCAGCGCCGCGGTGGCGATCTCGAGCACGCCGCGGCCGATCCAGCTTTCGAGCATGCGGCGGGTGTCGCAGGCCATCTGGCGGGCCTGGTCCTCGTTCAGGTCGGGGTACAGGCCCGGCTTCATCGGCGGCGCCTCGGCGACGTCTCTCTCGCCGCACATCGGGCAGCCGATCTGGCCCTTGGCCACCTGGGCGTCATACGCCGCCCGGTCGCAGAACCAGGCGTCGAAATAGTCGCCGTGCACGCATTTCAGTTGGAGCCGAACCATGGCCTTCCTGCCTTTCCCCGTCCGCCGCTACCTGCCGCGGCTAGCCGCGCCCGATACCTAGCGCGACTATGATGAACAGGCTCTTAACGGGCAGTGACGGGACGCACAAGAAAGGCGAAAATTCTCCGAAAATACAGACATATAGCCGGTAGGTAGAATTTGCCCGTTAAGGATAGTCGGTTTGATGACGGGCGCGGATGAGGAGTCTCGGGCGATGGAACCACGCAGGGTTGAAATCGGCCATGGCGGCAACGCGCCGTCGCCATGGGTCACGCGGTTCGCCCCGTTGATCCCGGCCGGCGGGGCCGTGCTCGACCTCGCCTGCGGCTCGGGCCGCCACACCCGCGCGCTGATCGTGCGCGGCCATCGCGTGACGGCGGTGGACATCGACCTTGCGGGCGTTGCGGACCTTGCAGGAGACGCCCGGGTCGAGCTGATCCGCGCCGACCTCGAGACCGCGCCGTGGCCGCTTGGCGCCCGGCGGTTCGCCGGGGTGGTGGTGACCAACTATCTGTGGCGTGCGCTGCTGCCCGCGATCGTCGCCGCTGTCGCGCCGGGCGGGGCTCTGATCTACGAGACCTTCGCCCGCGGCAACGAGCGCTTCGGCAAGCCGGGCAACCCCGATTTCCTGCTGAAAAGCGGCGAACTGCTGCGCGCGGTCGAGGGCCGCCTGCGCGTCGTCGCCTATGAATGCCTCGAAGTCGCCGAGCCGCGGCCGGCGATCGTGCAGCGCGTTGCCGCGGTCAACCGGCCGGACGATCCATAGGGAGCGGGCGATGATCGATCACGTCTCGATTGCGGTCCGCGACCTGGGCGCGAGCGCGGCCTTCTACAGCGACGTACTGGAGCCGCTCGGCCTCGTCCGGCTGGTCGAGCGTCCCGCGACCGTCGGCTTCGGCCGCAAATACCCGGGGTTCTGGCTCAACGCCCGTCCGGGCATGGCGCCGGCCGCCGAGGACGCCGGCGCGCATGTCGCGCTGCGCGCGCCGAGCGACGCGGCGGTCGAGGCCTTCCACGCCCGCGCGCTCGCGCGCGGGGCCGCGAGCGACGGCGCGCCCGGACCGCGCGAGGCGACCATGACGACTTATTTCGCCGCCTTCATCCGCGACCGCGACGGCAACAGGATCGAGGCGGTGCATTTTCCGAGGTCGAAGCGAGAGGCTGCACGCGATCTCATCGCGACATGCGCTTCCGGCTGTTGACCTCGATCCACTTCGTCAGGTCCTCCTCGCTCGATTCGCCGGCGGCGAGGTCGAGAACGACGACCGCGGCCTCGCCGGCGTCGAGCTCGTAGCCGTTCCTTGCAAGGAACATGTAGATCGCCATGAGCGCCGTGCGCTTGTTGCCGTCGATGAACGGGTGGTTCCTCGCGATCCCGAAGCCGTAGGCGGCGGCCAGCTGGAAGATGGTCGGGTCGCCATAGGCCAACAGGTTTCGAGGTCGCGCCAACGCAGGCCCAAGCAGTTCTCGTCGCGGACGCGGTCCGCTCCGCCGTGCTCGACGATCAGCTCCAAACGAGCCTTGCGAATGCCGGCCTCGGAGAGCCGGTACGGCTCCTTCACTTGGCCAATTCGCGCAAGGCGTTGCGATAGCGCCGGCGTCCTTCCCCGAAGGCGCGCATTTCTTCCGAGAGGTCTTCGGTGGCGACAGCCAGCTGGAAGCCGCCGACCATCTCGGTCAGCACGAGCGTGTCGCCTTCCGTCACTTTCAGCTTGGTCAGCACTTCCTTGGGCAGGGTGACGCCGCCAGAATTGCCGATCTTGCGGATCTTGAGCGCGATCATCGGGGGCTCCGTTTGTTAGTACAGATGTTATAACGCCCGCCGCCTTGCCGCGAGGGCATGGCTGACCAGCGGGCGGCCGGGAAATCCTGCTGAAACAAAGAGATAAAGCGACCCCGGAACGCAAAGCCCTGCCCGCGGGTTTTACCCGGCGAGGGACACGGGCGGGGCCGCGCAATCGGCGCCCTTGCCTTGGCGGCATGCACCCGCACCGGTCGTGCCCGGCAGCCGCCGGAGCCGGGCGGAACGGGAAGGAGCTGGCCCATGCTCGCGAAGACGACGAAGACCCGGACGGCTGCGGCCGTGGCGGCCACGCTGCTGGCGCTGCCGCTCACCGCGCCGGCCGAGGCGCGCCATCGCGGCCACCATCACGACCGTAGCGGCGCCCGGCTATTATGTGGCTCGTTACCGACGAAGGCCCCGGTCGTCCGCGATCGGCCGGGGCGCCCGCGCCCCGTCGATCGCGGACGCTTCCGTTTCCACTCCGCGCCGCTAAACTCCCTCCTTGCGATGGGAGTGACGGCGCCATGACCGATTTCGCGAAGAAGACCCTAGCCGACTGGGCGGCGCTCGCGGCCAAGGAGCTGGGCGGCCAGCCGCCCGACACGCTGGTCTGGCGCACGCCTGAAGGCATCGACGTCAAGCCGCTCTACACCGAAGCCGACCTCGAAGGCCTCGAGACGCTGGGCACGCTGCCGGGCTTCCCGCCCTACCTGCGCGGCCCGCGCGCCACCATGTACGCCAACCGCCCCTGGACCGTCCGGCAATACGCCGGCTTCTCGACCGCCGAGGAATCGAACGCCTTCTTCCGCGCCAATCTCGCGGCCGGCCAGATGGGCCTGTCGGTCGCCTTCGACCTCGCCACCCATCGCGGCTACGACAGCGACCATCCGCGCGTGGTCGGCGACGTCGGCAAGGCCGGCGTCGCGATCGACTCGGTCGAGGACATGAAGCTCCTGTTCGACGGCATCCCGCTGGATCGCATGTCGGTATCCATGACCATGAACGGCGCCGTGCTGCCGGTGCTGGCGTCCTTCATCGTGGCCGGCGAGGAGCAGGGCGTGCCGGCGGCGAAGCTCAGCGGCACCATCCAGAACGACATCCTCAAGGAGTTCATGGTCCGCAACACCTATATCTATC
>CAZLBB010000161.1:0-12308 GCA_964557415.1 uncultured Rhodospirillaceae bacterium | reverse complement strand
GCCGCCCCTGTTGGCGAGCGTCTCGGACTTGCAGCCGAGGAACTTGCCGTCCTTGTCGAGCGCGAGCTCGGCATGGGTGATGTGGTCGCGTCCGTGCGCGTCGGACATGAACGATTCCGAGCGCTCGGCCGTCCACTTGATCGGCCGGCCGACCTGCTTCGACGCCCAGGTGACGATGGCTTCCTCGGCGTAGTGGTAGATCTTCGAGCCGAAGCCGCCGCCGACGTCGGGCGCCACGACGCGCAGCTTGTGCTCCGGGATGCCGAGCACGAAGGCGCCCATCAGCAGGCGGATCACGTGCGGGTTCTGGCTGGTGGTGTAGAGCGTGTGCTCGCCGGTGGCGCGGTCGTACTCGCCGATCGCCGCGCGCGGCTCCATCGCGTTCGGCACCAGCCGGTTGTTGACGAGGTCGAGCTTGACGACGCGGGCGGCCTTGGCGAAGGCGGCGTCGGTCGCGGCCTTGTCGCCCAGCTCCCAGTCGAAGCACAGGTTGCCGGGGGCCTCGTCGTGCACCGCCTTGGCGCCGGGCTTGAGCGCGGCCTTCATGTCGACCGCCGCGGGCAGCGCGGCGTAGTCGACGGTCAGCTTCTCGGCCGCGTCGCGCGCCTGCGCCTTGGTCTCGGCGATGACGACGGTGACCGGGTCGCCGACATGCCGCACCTTGCCGTGCGCCAGGATCGGGTGCTTCGGCTCGACCATCGGCTTGCCGTCCTTGCTGTGGACGAGCCAGCCGCAGGGCAGGCCGTTGATGGCTTTGAAGTCCTCGCCGGTCAGGACGGCGACCACGCCGGGAGACGATTTCGCCGCCTTGGCGTCGACCGACTTGATCGTCGCGTGCGCGTGCGGCGAGCGGACGATCCAGGCATGGGTCTGATTCGGGCGGTTGATGTCGTCGGTGTAGGTGCCCTGGCCGGTCAGGAAGCGGTAGTCCTCGCGCCGCCGGACCGAGGCGCCGATGCCGGTGTCGTTCGGTGCCATGGCATCACCTCCGCATCGCCTGCGCGCCGGCCAGCACGGCCTGCACGATGTTGTGGTAGCCGGTGCAGCGGCACAGGTTGCCCTCGAGGCCCTCGCGCACGTCCTTCTCGGTCAGGTTCGGGTGGTTCTGCGCCAGGCAGACCGCGCTCATCACCATGCCGGGGGTGCAGAAGCCGCATTGCAGCCCGTGATGCTCGCGGAACGCCTCCTGCATCGGGTGCAGCTTGTCGCCGTTGGCGAGGCCCTCGATGGTCGTGACCTTGCTGCCGTTCGCCTGGACCGCCAGCAGCGTGCAGGCCTTGACCGACTTGCCGTCGACATGCACGACGCAGGCGCCGCACTGGCTGGTGTCGCAGCCGACATGCGTGCCGGTGAGGCCGAGCTGCTCGCGCAGCAGGTTGACCAGCAAGGTGCGGGCTTCGACGTTGGCCGAAACCGCCTTGCCGTTCACCGTCAGGTTCACGGTGGGCATGATTTCCTCCCAAAAATGAAAAAAGCGGTGGCGCCGGAAAGCGTCCGCGGTTCTTCGTTCACGTCCCCGCCGCCGAGCGCCCCCCGATCGGTCTCGGGCCTAAGATTGAGCGGCGGCGGCGGAGAGGTCAAGGCTGCCGGCGGCGCACGCTCGAATGCGGGAGGAAGGGCGAAGGATACCCGCTGGCGGGCGCCGCGGTTGGTCGCCGTGCGCGATCGAGCACGCGGCGGGCTCGTTGATCGCACCGCCGTCCGGCGGTAGCGTTGCCGCCATGGACAGGTTTCTCGGCATTCTGCTGGTCGGCCTGATCGTCGCCGGGCTCGAGGTGAGCCTGCGCCGGCTCATCGGCCGCTCCTGACGGCTTCGGGCGGCCGGGCTTCCGCCCCCGGCCGAATCGTTTGCGGGCTTGTCGCGCCGCCTGCGATCCCGGCGACACGTGCTTCGGCGACGTCGGCTCCCGCATCGCGTCCGGCGAGGGGACCGGCTCGCGAGAAAACGGGTCGCCGCAGCGCGCTTTGCCCCGAGGGAGAACCGGGAATTCGCGGACGGCCCTGGTCCCTTGCGCACGCGAGCCACGTGATGCGGCACGTCCACGCGCTGCGCATCGCGGTTGATACCGCCGGCATCGCGACGGACGACCGTTTGCGTCGACCCAGGCCGCGGCCGGTCGAGCCGCCTTCGTGCGCTGCTCGACCGGGCGCGGGCGTTGGCGGCCTGCCTACCGCCGTCCGCCGCGGTTGCGGTCGTTGCCGCCGAAGAACTCGGGGTTGCGCGGCGGGAACAGGTTCACCGTCATCTGGCGGATGAAGTTGACGAACTCGGGGTCGTTCGGGTCGCGCACCTGGCCCATGCTGCCGTGCACCTGGGTCATGGCATTGTCGCCGCGGCAATAGGTGGCGACGACGTCGGGGCCGGCGCCGCCGGTGCCGAGCCCCGCCGGGTTGCGCCGGTCGCAGATTTCCTGGCCGGTGCGCGTGCCGCCGCCGAGCTGCCAGATCACGCGCTGCGGCGCGCGCGCCGCGTCCTCGGGTGCCATCGACGGGCCGCGGCCGCCGTCGCGCATGCCCAGCGAAACCGCGTTGGCCACGACGTCGGGCGGAGCCGGGAACGGGTTGCCGACGATCACCGCCGGCAGGTCGCGGCCGCGCCGCGCGCCGTGGCCGGCGTCCTCGGGCGTGTAGCTGCCGATGATGTCGGCCGACTTGATCGTGTAGGCCGATGCCGGCGCCGCGCCGAGGAGCGGCAGGCAGAACAGGGCGGCGGCAATGAGGGAGGGGAGGGGCAGACGAACGTTCATGCGATGCCTCCGTCGCACTTGGGGCGGGCGATCGAGCTGCCTTCTTCTACGCCAGGTCCGCGAGCGCGGATGTGAAGCGGATCACTCCCCGCCGGTCCGCGGCGGAGGTCCGCTCACGGGAACATCGGCTGCTGCTCGAGCGCCGTGGTCTCCGGGAAGCCGTGCATGATGTTGAAGTTCTGCACCGCCTGGCCCGAGGCGCCCTTCACCAGATTGTCGATCGCGCCCATGACGATGGCGCGGCCCTTGACCCGGTCGGCGAACACGCCGATCAGGCACAGGTTCGAGCCGCGCACGTGCCGCGTCGCCGGGGCCTGGCCGATCGGCAGGACGCGCACGAACGGCTCGCCGGCATAGCGCTTCGTGAGCGTGGCGTGCAGATCGGCGGCCGTGGCGCCGTTGGCGAGGCGCACGTAGATCGACGACAGGATGCCGCGGCTCATGGGCATCAGGTGCGGGGTGAAGTTGGCCGTGATCGGCCGGCCGGCGGCGTGGCCCAGCTCCTGCTCGATCTCGGCGGTGTGGCGATGGTTGGCGACGCCGTAGGCGTGGATGCCCTCGGCCACCTCGCCGTAGAGGCTGCCGAGCTTCGCCTCGCGCCCGGCGCCGCTGACGCCCGACTTGGCGTCGATCACGATGTCGTCGGCGTCGATCTGTCCGGCCGCGACCAGCGGGATCAGCGGCAGCAGCGCCGAGGTCGGGTAGCAGCCCGGGTTGGCGCACAGCCGCGTCTTCCTCACCTTGTCGCGCGCGTGCTCGGTGAGGCCGTAGACCGCGTCCTTCTGCAGGTCGAGCGCCTGGTGCGGGTGGCCGTACCACTTGGCGTAGAGCTCGGGATCCTCGATGCGGAAGTCGGCCGACAGGTCGACCACCTTGAGCCGCTTCGGCAGCTTGCCGATCACCTCCTGCGTCGTCGCGTGCGGCAGGCAGCAGAACACGGCGTCGACCTTGTCCCAGTCGGTGTCGGCGATCTTGGCCAGGCGCGGCAGCTCCAGCCCGCCGAGATGGGGAAAGATGTCGGCGACGCTGTTGCCGGCGTTCTTCTCGGCGGTCAGGGCGCCGATCTTGACGCCCGGATGGCGCGCGAGCAGCCGCAGGAGCTCCGCGCCGGTGTAGCCGCTCGCGCCCAGGATGCCCAGGCGCACCTGATTTGCCGTCGTCGTCATGGATGTCGCTCCTTAGGAGCAGGCTGCTACTTGCAGCGCTGGAAGATCGGAGTGGCGAGGTGGGTCTTGAGGACCGGGAATTCGGCCATGCCGTTTCGGGTGGCGGCGTCCCAGGGCGGTACTCGTCGGTACCACTCGCGTATCCCCTCGGGCGATCGCTTGTAGGTCAGCTCCTCGCCGGAGGCGAACTTCAGCTTGATGAGGTCGCCTTCCTCCGCGTAGCTGGTCACGGCCTCGACGTCGGTGCGGTAGAGCCCCTCGCGGATGTAGGAGCGCGTCAGCTTGCCGGAGGGATCCTCGGCGAAGGCGAGGCGCTGCGGCGCGTTGCACAGGAAGGACCACTCGCCGACGATCGCCCGGCCGGCGGCGGCGGCTTGCGCCTGCTGCGCGGGGGCCTGCTGCGCCAACGCCGCGCCGCCCCAGGCCCAAAGGGCCAGGGTCGCCGCCATCGCCAGTGCACCACGCGCAAACATCGCCCGGCTCCTCCGTGGATGGGGCTCCGCACGTCCATCTATGCCATGGCGGGGGCGGGGACGACAAGCCTCGCCGCGGGCAAGCCCGCGTGGCCGCCGTCACACCGTGCGCGTGTCGGCGCGCACACCGGCGCCGTGGGCGGCGTCACAGCCCTGTGACGCGCTTCACCCTAGAAACGCCGCCACGCACCGGCGCGCGGCGCCGCTGACAGACAGGATGGAGATGACCCATGAAGAAGACTTTCAGCACCCTGACCCTCGCGGCGCTGCTGGCCGCAATTTCGCTGGCTGCGCCGGCGTGGGCGACCGATCCCGGCTCGCAGCACAACACCGGCGCCCTGAGGTCCGTTGCCAATGGCAATACCTTTTATGTCGGGACGGCCAATGGCGGCGTTTGGAAGACGACCGACGGCACCAACGGTGGAATCACCGACGGCACCAAGGGCGGAATCACCGACGGCACGCGGCAGGATGCGGTGGCCGGGCTCTATGGCGACCTGCTCGGCCGCGACCCTTCGGCCGGGCAGGGCGGCGGCGCGAATGGGCTGATCGGCCTGCTGCACACGGGCGGCGCCAGCATGCCGACGGACCAGATGCCGACCGATCAGCTGCCGGCGGTGCAGAACGGCGGCCTTGTCAACCAAGCCTATGGCGACGTGCTCGGCCGCGACACCGGCAAGGGCGCCAACGGCGAACTGGTGCCGGCGGTCATGCCGAGCGACCAGGCGGGCGCGGCTTATCCCGGGTTCACGGGCGGCGTGCGGGTCGCGGTGGGCGACGTGAACGGCGACGCGTCCACGAACCCGCGGCGCTCCAGCCTCGGCTCGCTGGCGGGTCTCGGCAGCATGACCGACCTCTTCATCAACAGCCGCGGCGGCGACCAGGGCGAAGGGTTGTTGCTCCCGGCGGTGCAGAAGGTGCGCGAGGCGGCGGCGCGCTCGTCAGCGGGCGACTCCGTGCCGGACGCGCCGGAGACGAAAGGGCTGAACTTCACGAATCCCGGCGCGGCGCAGGGGCTGAACTTCGCCAACGGCGCACATGGCGTCGGCGGCGGCGGTGGCGCCGGCAAGGTGCAGATGCAGGACTTCCACTTCCGGCCGAGCACGCCGGTGACGAACCTGGCCAACAACACGCCGGTCATCACGGGGGCCGGCGCAGGCGGCGGGCCGCACGTGAAGGTGTTCAACGGCAACACGGCCGGCGGCGGCAGCGTGTCCACGGCGACCGGCGCGGCGAAGGGCCTGAACTTCACGAACAACCTGCGGAAATAGCGGAAACGACCGCGTGGAGCGGAACGGCGGCCACGCGATGCGCGGCCGCCGTTTTCCTTTCGGCCGGATCGCCCGCGGCCGACGGCTCGCGGGCATGTGCTTGCCGTCACAACGACAAGGTGCGCGCGGTCACAGCCTGTGAAGCGGTTCACGTCTATCAATGCACCCACGGCCCGCGCCGATGGCGACCGGGCCGCAGATCGAGGAAGACGGCTGGAAAGTAATTCCCCCAGACTTGTCCAGCCGAAGGACGGCGGCCTTCGCTCCCGCGAGGCCGCCGTTCCCTTTTTCCGTTCCGCGGCCGCCGGGCCACATCGGGCCGGCCTCGCGGGAATGTGAGCATCGCATGCCGCTTTGCCGCGTCATGGTTTCCCGAACGTCGCTTGCGGAAGGCGATCTACAGGGGAGGGGATCAGCCATGGCCGAGGAATGGAACGCGGAGACGTCGACCGGCGCGTGCGAGGCGTCGCCGGCGCTGACGCAGGCCGAGATCGACCGGCGCGTGTTCGAACTGTACGACGAATATTGCCACGGCGGCATCGATCGCCGCGAATTCCTGATCCGCGCCGCGGCCGTGACGGCGGGCGGCCTGGCGATGGCGCAGGCGCTGCTGCCGCGCTATGCGCTGGCGCAGACGATCTCGTTCACCGACCAGCGGATCAAGGCCCGCTACGTGAGCTACCCGTCGCCGGGCGGCAACTCGGGCACGATGCGGGGCTACCTGGTGCAGCCGAGCGGCTCGGGTCCGTTCCCGTCCGTGCTGGTGATCCACGAGAATCGCGGCTTGAACCCGTATATCGAGGACGTCGCGCGCCGCGCCGCCGTCGAGGGCTTCCTCGCGCTCGCGCCCGACGGGCTGTCGCCGGTCGGCGGCTATCCCGGCAACGACGACGACGGGCGGACGCTGCAGGCCGGACTCGACCAGGGCAAGCTGCGCACCGACATGCTCAACAGCGCGCGCTACCTGAAGACGCATGCGCTCTCCACCGGCAAGCTCGGTGTCACCGGCTTCTGCTGGGGCGGCGGCGCGACCAACTACCTGGCCGTGGCGCTCGGCGCCGATCTGAACGCGGGCGTGCCGTTCTACGGACCGGCGGCCGAGACCGCGTCCGTTTCCAGCATCAAGGCGCCGCTCCTGATCCAGTACGCCGAGAGCGACGAGCGCATCAACGCGATGTGGCCGGCCTTCGAGGCGGCGCTCAAGGCGAACGGCGTTCCCCACGAGATGCACATGTACCCGGGCACGCAGCACGGCTTCCACAACAACTCGACCCCGCGCTACCAGGAGGTGGCGGCCAAGCTGGCGTGGGAGCGCACGATCGCCTTCTTCAAGAAGCATCTCGCCTGAGGGCCAGGGGAGGCTATCCGCGCCGCCGGCGCCGGCGCTCGGCGCCGGCGGCGTCTCTCGCAACGGCCTGTTTCGGCGCCGGCAGGGTCACGGCAGCCGCCAGGTTGGGGCAGGGGGCCGACTTGTGCGGGATCGCCATGGCCTCGACGAAATGCTCCTGGAAGCGCGGCTCGACCGCGGTCTCGACCTTCTCGACCCGGCGCACAACCGCCTCGATCTCGGCGCGCGCCGCGCGGTTGACCAGCGCGATGCGCGCGCCGGTGCCGGCCGCGTTGCCGGCGGCCGACACCTTGCCGAGCGGGCAGTCCGGGATCATGCCCAGCACCATGGCGTGCCTGGTGTCGATATGGCTGCCGAAGGCGCCGGTCAGCACGATGCGGCCGACCTGCTCGATGCCGTAGCGGTCCATCAGCAGCCGCGCGCCGGCATAGAGCGCGGCCTTGGCGAGCTGGATGGCGCGCACGTCGTTCTGCGTCACCCGGATGGTGGGCTCGCCCTCGTGGATCAGGTAGGAGAAGGTGCGGCCGTCGGCCTGTACCCGTGCCGAGCGTGCCGCGAGCGTACCGTCAATGACCCCGTCCGGCGTCAGGATGCCGGCGAGATACATCTCCGCCAGCGCCTCGATGATGCCCGAGCCGCAGATGCCGGTGACGCCGCTGGCCTGTGTCGCGGCGGTGAAACCGGGATCGTCCGACCACAGGTCGCAGCCGATCACCTTGAAGCGCGATTCGAGGGACTGGGGATCGATCCTGACGCGTTCGATCGCGCCTGGCGCGGCGCGCTGGCCGGACGAGACCTGCGCGCCCTCGAAGGCCGGTCCCGTCGGGCTCGAGGCGGCGAGCAGCCGGTGCTTGTTGCCCAGCACGATCTCGGCATTGGTGCCGACGTCGACCACGAGCATCACCTCGTCGGACGTGTGCGGCGATTCCGACAGGATGACGCCCGCCGTGTCGGCGCCGACATGGCCGGCGATGCACGGCAGCACGTAGACGCGCGCGCCGGGGTGCAGCGCCAGTCCGACTTCCGCCGCCGGCAGGGTCAGCGCGCGATCGAGCGCGAGCGCGAAGGGCGCGCCGCCGAGCTCGGTCGGGTCGAGCCCGAGGAAAAGGTGATGCATGATCGGGTTGCCGACCACGGTCATCTCGAGGATGTCCGCCGCCGCGATGCCTTGGCTGGCCGCGACCTCGCCGGCCAGCCGGTTGATCGCCGCGCGCACTGCAGCCGTCATCTCCGCGTCGCCGCCCGGATTCATCATGACGTAGGAGACGCGGCTCATCAGGTCCTCGCCGAACCGGATCTGCGGATTCATGGCGCCGACCGAGGCGACGACGTTGCCGCTGTGCAGGTCGCAGAGATGCGCCGCGATCGTCGTCGAGCCGATGTCGACGGCGAGCCCGTAGGCCGCGTCGTGGAAGCCCGGCCAGATCGCGACGATCCCGCCGCCGGCCCGGCCGGGGCTAGCTTCGCGCACGGCCACGGTGATCTTCCATCGTCCCTGGCGCAGCGTCTTCTGCAGTGCCTTGAGCACGTGCAGGTCGCAATCGAGTCCTTGCAGGTCCCATTGCTCCTCGAGCGCCTGCTCGAGCCGGCGCAGGTCGCCCGAGGGATCGTGCATGTCCGGCTCGGCGACCTCGACGTAGTGCAGCGAGACGACGGGGTCGACCAGCACCTTGCGCGCCTCGGCGCGCTTGCGCACGATCTGGCGGTGCACTTGGCTGTCCGCCGGCACGTCGACGACGCAGTCGCCGGCGAGCCGGGCGCAGCACGCGAGCCGCCGTCCCTCCGCGACCGGCTTCTTCTCGGCACAGGCGCGCTCGTCGGCGCCGACCGGGCTCAGGTGCGCCGCGCGCGAGACGATGGCGAGCTTGGCGAACTCGCCCTCGCTGACCGTCACCTGGCAGCGCCCGCAGATCGCGCGCCCGCCGCAGACCGAGTCGATGTCGACGCCCAGCCGCCGCGCCGCCTGCAGGACCGTCGTGCCCTGCGGGAACCGCCCGCGCTTGCCCGACGGCGTGAAGACGACGAGGGAGTCGGTCATGGGGTCAACCCGGAGCGGCGGCTGCACGTCGCCGGCGATTTTCCCGCCGCCCTTCGCCCGATGCCGCGCCCTCCGGCGCCGGCTCGCGGAAGCGGCGGATCCAGCGGGCGCAGTTGGGGTCGTGGCCCATCAGCACGTCGGCGCCCATCACGGCCGCCATCTCCTCGACGCGCAGCGGGTTCATGATGGCGGAGGTCATGCCGGCGCCGATCGCCATGCTGAGGAAGGCGGCGTTCATGCCGTGGCGGTTGGGCAGGCCGAAGCTGATATTGGACGCGCCGCAGCAGGTGTTGACCTTCAGCTCCTCGCGCAGGCGGCGCACGATCCTGAAGGCCTTGGCGCCGGCGTCGTTGAGCGCGCCGACCGGCATCACCAGCGGGTCGACCACGACGTCGCACGGCTTGATGCCGTGGTCCTGCGCGCGCTCGACGATCTTCTTCGCCACGGCGTAGCGCACGTCCGGGTCCTCGGAGATGCCGGTCTCGTCGTTGGAGATCGCGATCACGGCGGCGTCGTATTTCTTCACCAGCGGCAGCACGGCCTCGAGCCGTTCCTCCTCGCCGGTCACCGAGTTGACCAGCGGCCGGCCCTTGTAGGCCGCGAGCCCGGCCTCGAGCGCCGCCACGATCGAGCTGTCGATCGACAAAGGCACGTCGGTCAGCGACTGCACGAGCCGGATCGTCTCGGCCAGGATGCGCGGCTCGTCGGCGAGCGGGATGCCGGCGTTGACGTCGAGCATCATGGCACCGGCCTCGACCTGCGCCAGCGCGTCCGCCTTGACCCGGGCGTAGTCGCCCGCCGCCATCTCGGCCGCCAGCAGCTTGCGGCCGGTCGGGTTGATGCGCTCGCCGATCACCGTGAACGGCCGCTCGAAGCCGATGACGACTTCCCTGGTGGCCGAGCTCAAGACCGTGTCCGTCACGCTGTCGTCCTCTCCTGTCGCCGGCGGCCCTGCAGCACGCCGGATGCCTGGATGATCTCCGACACCAGCTCCTCCTGGCGGTAGGCCATCACGTGCACGCCCGCGACTCCCGCGATCCCGCGCACGCGCTGGATCGTCTCGACGCAGATCGCCTTGCCCTCGGCGCGCTGGTTCGCGGCACCGTCCAGCCGGGCGATCACCGCGTCGGGGATGTGGACCCCCGGCACGTTCGCGCGCATCCAGCGCGCCGCGCGCGCCGACGCCAGGGGTCCGACGCCGACCAGGATGAAGCATCGCCGGTCGAGCCCCAGATCGCGTGCGCGCGACATGAACCGCTCCAGCAGCGCCACGTCGAAGCAGTACTGCGTCTGCACGAACTGCGCGCCGGCCTCGATCTTCTTGGCCAGCCGCAGCGGCCGGAAGTCGCATGGCGGCGCGAACGGGTTCTCGGCGGCGCCGAGGAAGACGCGCGGCGGCACGGTGATGCGGCGGCCCGACAGGAACCGGCCCTCGTCGCGCATGCTGCGGATGGTGCCCAGGAGCCCGACCGAGTCGAGATCGAACACCGGCTTGGCGCCGGGCTGGTCGCCGACCTGCACGCCGTCGCCGGTCAGGCACAGGATGTTGGCGACGCCCATCGCCGCGGCGCCCAGCACGTCGCCCTGGATCGCGATGCGGTTGCGGTCGCGGCAGGAAATCTGCATCACCACGGCATAGCCGGCGCGGGTCAGGAGCGAGCAGATGCCGACGCTCGACATGTGCACGTTGGCGCCCGAGGCGTCGGTCGCGTTGATCGCGTCGACGACCTCGGACAGCACCAGCGCGCGCTCGTACACCTCGCGCGGATCGGCCGAGTCGGGCGGGTTCAGCTCCGCCGTCACGGCGAAGCGCCCCTCGCGCAGCAGCCGCTCCAGCCGCCCGCCCGAGGAATGCCCCGGCCGGATCGCGTAGGCCGCCGACGGATCGCCGATCTCGGGGTTGGGGACGGGGCCGGTCATGACAACGCAGGCTTGTTCGGTCCCCTCTCCCGCAAGGGGAGGGGGGACTGAGAGAGAGGAGCGCGTTCCCCGCGCGCGACGGCGAGCCAGGAGGAGCGGCTCCAGAGGCGGTGGTCGATCGGGGGCAGGGGCGCGCCGATCGCGCCGCCGCCCTTCATGCGACGGCTGCCCTCGAAGGCCTCGACCCAGACGCAGCGCATCGTCGGCACGACCTCGCAGAAGCCGTCGGGGCGCACGCCGCCGCAGGGGCCGTTGCGCAGGCTCTTCGGGCAGTTCATCGGGCAGGACATGCCGGTGGAGGACAGGACGCACTGGCCGCACATGCGGCAGTCGAACAGCACACCCTTGATCGCGCGCTCGGCCGCGGCGACCGGGCGCTCCAGGCGCCGGTAGCCGATGCGCCGGAACAGGGGATCGAGCGCCCGCAGCGCCGCCTCGAGCGCGCCATAGCCCAGTTCCATCGCCCGCGCATGGCGCACCGACCACAGGCGCAGCACGTACATCGGCTAGCCGACCGGGACCGCGACACCGCCCGACTTTACCAGCGCATCCAGCCGCTCGTCGGTGAACTCGGCCTCGAGCCGCCGGGCGTGGGAGGCGGCTTCAGACTCCAGGTCGTCGCCGCAGGGCACGGGCTCGGCGCGGCGCCATTCGGCGAGATAGGCGTCGGTATCGCGCTTGCCGGCGCGCATCGCGGCGCGGTCGATCGCCTTCTCGAACCGCTCGGGCAGCTGGCGCTTGGCCGTCTCGCGCCCGCGCCTGGCGATCACCTGTGCCGGGATGTCACGCCAGTAGACGATCGTCAGCGTCGCCATCTTCGCGGTCCTTGTCGTTGTCCCCGGCCGTTCCTGCGATGAAGGTTTCGAGCCGGCCGAAACCGGTGAAGCGGCGCTCGAAGGCGAGGCCGAGCCGCTCCGCCGCCTTGCGCGCCTGCGCGGTCAGGCCCGGATCCTCGGTCTGCGCCAGGTAGACCAGGCGCGTGTAGTGGCCGAAATAGTCCGGCAGCAGCTCGGGATGCCGGTCGAGGCCGAGGCCGTGGATCACCAGCCGGTCGAAATGCCGCGTCAGGTAGTCGGTCAGGAAGAAGCTGCCCGGCGCCTCGTCCATCATCGCGTCGAACGCCGCGCTGCCGGCGTAGAACTCGTAGCAATGCGGCCCGGCGATGCGCTCGACGCGTTCCTCCGCGAGCACGCGGTCCAGCTCGCCGCCGGTGCCGCAGTCGCCGTAGAGCACGGCGATGCGCTGGAAGCGGCCGCGGGCATTCCGGATCTTGCGCCGCACCGCGTCCGGTATGAGCTGCGGCGTGTTGTGCAGATGGGCGGGCAGGCAGGCAATGGTCAGGTGG
>CAZLBB010000160.1:0-12470 GCA_964557415.1 uncultured Rhodospirillaceae bacterium | reverse complement strand
TGTCCGGCATCATCCGGCGCGTGCTGGTCGACTACAACAGCCAGGTCACCGTCGGCCAGGACCTGGCCGAGCTGGACACCGACAAGCTGGTGGCGACCGTGGAAAGCGCGCGCGCCAAGCTCAACGTATACCGCGCGAAGGTGAAGGAGATCGAGACCACGGTCGCGGAGACGAACCGCGACTACGAGCGCAAGAAGGCGCTGGTGGAATCGAGGGTCAGCTCCGAGCGGGAATTCGACGTCGCCCGGGCGCTGTATGAGCGCGCGGTCGCCAACCTGGCGAGCGCGCGCGCCGACGTGGAAGCGGGCGCGGCCGATCTGCGCCTGCAGGAGACCAACCTGGCCAAGGCGATGATCCGATCGCCGATCAACGGCGTCGTGCTCGTGCGCAACGTCGATCCCGGGCAGACCGTGGCGTCCTCGCTGCAGGCGCCGGTGCTGTTCACGATCGCCGAGGACCTGCGCAAGATGGAGGCCCAGGTCGACGTCGACGAGGCCGATGTCGGCCAGGTGCGCGAGGGCCAGGCGGCGATCTTCTCGGTCGACGCCTATCCCGACCGCAAGTTCCCCGCGCGCCTGCGCGAGCTGCGCTATGCCTCGGAGACGGTCCAGGGCGTGGTCACCTACAAGGCGATCCTGACCGTCGACAACTCGGAGCTGCTGCTGCGGCCGGGCATGACGGCGACCGCGGAGATCCAGGTGCAGCAGGTGCGCGACGCGCTGCTTGCGCCCAACCCGGCGCTGCGCTTCTCGCCGCCGGCGGAGCAGCCGGCCCCGGACACGCGCTCATGGATCAGCCGCCTGATCCCGATGCCCCGCGGCCTCCGACCCGCCGCCCCGCGCGAGGAGGCCGGCCCGGCGCGCCGGCTGTGGATCGTGCGCGACGGCGCGCCGGTCCCGGTGCCGGTTTCGACCGGCGCCACCGACGGCAAGCGCACGCAGATCCTCTCCGGAGAGATCCAGGAGGGGCAGCCCGTCATCGTCGATGCCGTCGCGGCAAAGCGCTGACATGGCGGTCGCCGCTTCCCCGGCGGGCCCCGCCCTGATCGAGTTCAGGAGCGTGAGCAAGGTGTTCGGCGCCGGCGCCGCCGCCGTCCGCGCGCTCGACCGCGTGGACATGCGCATCGACGAGGGCGCGTTCGTGGCAATCATGGGGCCGTCCGGGTCGGGCAAGTCCACCGCGATGAACGTGATCGGCTGCCTCGACACGCCGAGCGCGGGCCAGTACCTGTTCAAGGGCTGCGAGATCGGCAGCGCCACCCGGCGCGACCGGGCGCTCCTGCGCAGGCGCTATTTCGGGTTCGTGTTCCAGGGCTTCAACCTGCTCGCGCGTACCAGCGCAGCCGAGAATGTCGAGCTGCCGTTGACCTATCGCGGCATCCCGGGCGCCGAGCGGCGGCGCCTGGCGTACGACGCGCTGGCGCATGTCGGTCTCCAGGGGCGCGAGCATCACACGTCCGGCGAGCTGTCGGGCGGCCAGCAGCAGCGCGTGGCGATCGCCCGCGCCATCGTCACGCGGCCGGCGGTGCTGCTGGCGGACGAGCCCACCGGCAATCTCGACACGCGGATGGGCCGGGAGATCATGGAGCTGCTGAGCGCGCTCAACCGCGAGCAGGGCATCACCGTCATCATGGTGACGCACGAGCCCGACATGGCGGCATATGCCGGGCGCGTGATCCGCTTCGTCGACGGGCGCATCGACACCCGCGATCCCGCGGCGGCGGCGGCGTGACGCGGGGTGGCGTGATGCTGCGCGACGCCGTCAAGCTGGCTCTGCAGGCGATCCGCCGCAACGCGCTGCGCTCGTTCCTCACCGTGCTCGGCATCGTCATCGGCGTCGGCGCGGTGATCGCCATGGTGACGATCGGCAACGGTACCACCGCGCGCGTGACCGCCGAACTCGCCAAGCTCGGCACGAACAACCTCTATGTCATGCGCGGCCAGTTCGGCCCCGGCCGCGTCAGCCCGGATGCCAAGGCGTTCAACAGCCGCGACGTAGAGGCGATGCGCGC
Source organism: uncultured Rhodospirillaceae bacterium (assembly GCA_964557415.1). GTDB lineage: Bacteria > Pseudomonadota > Alphaproteobacteria > JAEULC01 > JAEULC01 > JAEULC01. The sequence goes on along the minus strand of CAZLBB010000160.1, from coordinate 10,459 downwards.
GCAGTTGCGCGGCGTGCGGGCGGTCGCGCCGGTGGCTCAAGGGGGCGCGACCGTCGTCTACGGCACCGAGAACCGCATCACCCAGGCAGCCGGCTCGGACTCCGCCTTCCTGACCGTGCAGGACTGGCAACTGGCTTCGGGCCGCAATTTCCTCGACGGCGAGATCCGGGCGGGGCGGGCGGTCTGCATCCTCGGCGAGACCGTGCGCGGAACCCTGTTCGGCCGTGCCGATCCGGTCGGCCAGAGCATCAGGGTCAAGAACGTTGCCTGCGAGGTGATCGGCCTGCTGTCGGCCAAGGGCCAATCGAGCTTCGGCATGGATCTCGACGACATCGTGCTGATGCCGCTGCGCGCCTACCAGCGCCGCATCGCGGGCAATACCGACATCACGCGCATCTACCTGGCGGTCGCGGACGACGCCGACACGGCCAAGGTGCAGATCGACCTCGTGCGGCTGCTGCGCGAACGGCGCAGCATCGGCCCGGGCAAGGAGGACGACTTCACCGTGCGCGACATGAAGCAGCTGGTCGAGACGATGGCCGGCACCACGACCATGCTGACCGGCCTGCTTGGCGCGGTGGCGGCGGTCAGCCTTCTGGTCGGCGGCATCGGCATCATGAACATCATGCTGGTCTCGGTCACCGAGCGGACGCGCGAGATCGGCATACGCCTGGCGATCGGCGCGCTCGAGAGCCAGGTGCTGCTGCAGTTCCTGGTCGAGGCGATGGTGCTGTCGCTGTTCGGCGGCCTTACCGGCATCATTCTGGGCCTGGCGGTGGCGGCCGTCGCCGCCGCGATGCTGGAGGTGCCGTTGCTCGTCGACCCGGGCATCGTGCTGCTCGCCTTCGGCTTCTCGGCGCTGGTCGGGATCGTCTTCGGCTTTTTCCCCGCCCGCCGCGCCGCGCGGCTCGACCCGATCGAGGCGCTGCGGCGGGAATAGCGCGCCTCGGGCGCGCCGGTCCGGCGCCAGTAACGCTTCGTTAAGTCATTTCTGAGATACTAATATCGTGGGGAAGTTTTTCTTATAAGTATTTCGATAATGACACGTTAATCATAAATTTCTCCCATATTCACTGAATAAACTCCTTGCCCGGAGGGGGTTGGGCCACTTAAGGTGAACCCCGCCCGGCACGCCGCCACCGTCGGCCGGCCGGGCGGACCGCCCGGTTGTCCAGCAAGGGTTCAGGGTATGGATCACGGATTCCGTACTGACGAGAGGCTCGTGGCGACCGGACGCGGTGCGATCCGCACCGGGGCGCCGGCGCGATGACGGCGGGCGCTTCGGTCCGACCGGTGGCGGAGACCGCTGCTCCGCCTGCCGCGACGACGCCGGCCGCCCGGCGGCGCGGCGGCGCAGCCGCGCTGCTCCGCCGATGGCGCATCGGGGTCGCCGGTGCCGTGCGCCTGCATCATCTGCTGTTCCTCGCCTTCACGCTCATCGCCACCATTCCCGTGCTCATCCTCGGCGTCTGGGTCGAGCGGTCGGCGCTCAAGGAGGAGATCGCCGCGGTCAGGGAGCGCCACCTGCTGCTGGCGGAGAACGTGACGCACAGCCTCGGCCGCTACGCGCGCGACGTCGAATCGGCATTCCTGGTCGCGGTGCGCAGTGCGCATCTGAACGGCGAGATGCCGCCGGTCGCCACGCTGCTGGGGGATCTCGGGTTCCAGCACGTCTCGATCGTCGCACGCGACGGGCGGGTCGTTCATTTCATCGGCACCGCCCGGACGATGAGGCCCGAGCGCATCCCGGCCGAGACGATGGACCGCCTGGTGCGGCTGGCCGAGAGCGGCGGAGGCGAGGTGCGGTTCTCGCCCGTCATGCCCGGTCGTGCCGGCCTGCCGGCGATCGTGCTGGCGCAGCGCCTGGGAGGCGGGCGCTACGCCGTCGGCGCCATCGGCACCGACTATATCCGCGACGTCCAGCGCGCGATCGCCTTCGGCGAGAAGGGCCACGCGGCGATCGTCGATGCCGAAGGGCGCGTGCTGGCGCATCCGGACCGCGCCTGGTGGGCCGGCATGGTCGACCTGTCCTCCATATCGATCGTGCGCCAGATGATGGCGGGGGAAAGCGGCGTCGCCGTGTTCCATTCGCCGGCGCTCGCGGCCGACATGGTTGCGGGCTTCACGGTGGTTCCGCGCACCGGCTGGGGCGTCATGGTGCCGCAGCCGATGGCGGAGCTGGTGGCGCGCGCCAACGACGTGCGCTATGCCGCCTTCGCGCTCGTCGCCCTGGGGCTGGGGCTCGTCACGGTGATCAGCTGGTGGCTGGCCAAGCGCCTGACGCGGCCCCTGCAGGCGGTAACCGACGCCGCGCAGGAGATCGCTGCGGGCAGGCTCGAGGCGCGGGTGCGCGACCTGCCGCGCGTCACGCCGAACGAGCTGCGCACCCTGGCGCGCAACTTCAACAAGATGGCCGACGAGGTCTGCCGCCAGAATGCGCGCCTGGCCAAGGTCGCCGTCGACGCCGAGGCCGCCAGCCGCGCCAAGTCCGAGTTTCTCGCCAATATGAGCCACGAGCTGCGCACGCCGCTCAACGCCATCATCGGCTTCTCCGAGGTGATGCGGGCCGGCGCGTTCGGGCCGATCGGCGAGCGCTACACCGGCTATGTCGAGGACATCCATTCCTCGGGCGAGCATCTGCTCGAGATCATCAACGAGATCCTGGACTTCTCGAAGGCCGAATCCGGGGCGATCGAGGTCGTGCTGGAGGAGGTCGACCTCGGCGAGGTAATCGAGTCCGCGACGCGCATGCTGGTGCAGCGCGCCCGCGGCAAGGGGCTCGATCTCGCCGTGGACATCGATCCGGCCGTCGGCTCGATCGTCACCGACGACCGCATGCTGCGGCGCATCCTCCTCAACCTGCTCACCAACGCCATCAAGTTCACGCCCGCGGGCGGACGGGTGGCGGTCGAGGCCGCCCACCTGCCGACGCGCGAGCTCAGGCTGGTGGTGCGCGACACCGGCATCGGCATCGCGCCCGCGCACATCCCGGTGGTGATGAAGCCCTTCGGCCAGGTCGAAAGCGCGTATACCCGCAAGCACGAGGGCACCGGGCTCGGTCTGCCGTTGACGCGCATGCTGGTCGAGCGCCTCGGGGGCCGGTTCGCTCTCGAGAGCGCTGTGGGCAAGGGCACCAGCGTCATCATCGTGCTGCCGGCCGAGGTCAGGCCAATGCACGCGGCGGTCGCGGCGTAGGCGGCCCGCCCGCGTCCTGCGAGGATCGCGCGGCCGTCGATCCTCCTGCCGACTCTGCTGTTGGCGCGCGGATCAGCGCACGCTAGGGTCCGGCCGTGCTGCAACTGGAACACATCTCGCACCAATACGGGCAGCTGCGCGCCGTCGACGACCTGACCCTGCGCGTCGGGCCGGGCGAGGTCGTCTGCCTGATCGGGCCGTCCGGATGCGGCAAGTCGACCGTGCTGCGGCTGGCGGCCGGGCTCGAGCGGCTGCAGGCCGGGCGCGTGATCATCAGTGGCCAGGTGATGGCGGACTCCACGACCGACGTGCCGCCCGAGGCGCGCGGCGTCGGCCTGGTGTTCCAGGACTACGCGCTGTTTCCGCACTTGAACGTGCTCGACAACGTCGCCTTCGGCCTGCGCGGGCGCGCGTCGGAGCGCGCGCAGCGCGCCCGGGCGGTGCTCGAGCAGGTCGGCGTGGCGGAATACGCCGGGAGCTTCCCGCACGTGCTCTCGGGCGGGCAGCAGCAGCGCGTGGCGCTGGCGCGCGCGCTGGCGCCGCGGCCGCGCGTGATGCTGCTCGACGAGCCGTTCTCCGGCCTCGACGCCCGGCTGCGCGACCAGGTGCGGGATTCGACCCTGCACGTGCTCAAGGACAGCGGCGCCGCCTGCCTGCTGGTGACCCACGACCCGGACGAGGCGATGTTCATGGCCGACCGCATCGCCGTGATGCGCGCCGGCCGCATGGTCCAGGTCGGCTCGCCGGTGGACCTCTATTGCCGGCCGGTCGACGCCTTCGTCGCGCGCTTCTTCGGCGAGATCAATGCGCTGCCGGGGCGCGTGGCGGGCGGCGCGGCGGCGACGCCGTTCGGCCTGGTGCCCAGCCGCCTGCCCGAGGGCAGCGCCGTCGAGGTGCTGATCCGGCCCGAGGCGCTGCGCCTGATGCCGGTCAACGGCGCCGAGAGCGCCCCCGGCGCGGCGCGCGTGATGGCCGCGCGCATGCTCGGCCGCTCGAGCCTGGTGCACCTGGCCGTGCCGGGGCCGGACGGCAAGCCGCTGCACGTGCACGCGCGCGTCCCGGGCCGTTCGCCGCCGGCCGAAAACAGCCTGGTGAGCATCCAGCTGGACCTAGAGCAGAGCTTCGTCTTTCCCGCCTAAGCCGCGCTGATGCAAGAATTTTCCGCGACGATCCGCGGCCGTTGCGGGGCTGGGGGCTTTCTGCAATGATCCGGCCGCGCCGCGCCGGCGAAGCGCGCCGCTAACGGGATCATCGATGAATATCGGCATCTGGGAACTGCTGCTGCTGCTGGTCGTCGTGCTGCTGCTGTTCGGCACCGGCAGGCTGACGCGCGCGATGGGCGACCTCGCGCGCGGCGTGCGCTCGTTCCGCGACGGCATGAAGGACACCGAGGCCGAGCCGAATGCGCCGGAGTCCCCGGCCGCCGAGCCGCCGAAATCGCTGCCGGCGCCCAGGGCCGAGGCGGCGCGCGCGGCCGCGGACGCGGTCGGCCAGCACGACCAGCCGGCGCGGCCCTGAGGCGGGCCGGGCGCGAGGCTCAAGGACAGCATGTTCGATATCGGCTGGACCGAGATGGCGGTGATCGCCGTGGTCGCGATCATCGCCATCGGACCCAAGGACCTGCCCCTGGCGCTCAAGACCATCGGGCAATGGGTCGCGCGCGCGCGGAGCCTGGCGCGCGAGTTCCAGAACAGCGTCGACGACATGATCCGCGAGGCCGAGCTCGACAAGGTGAAGAAGGAGGTCGAGGAGGCCGCGACCAAGCTCGACGTCACCAAGGAGATCGAGACGACCAAGAACGAGTTCGAGAAGTCGCTGGAGATGCCGTCGATCGAGCTGGATCCGACGCGTACGCCCGAATCCACGGTGGAGAAGCCGCCGGAGCCGCCGGTCCAGAGCGTCGCCGCGCCGCCGCCCGACGCGCCGGTCATGCCGCTGCCTTCGACCATGGAGCAGGGCACCCTGGAGGAGTCGAAGCCGGCGGCCGGGCCCGCTTCCGTGACCGAAAAGCAGCCGCAGCGCGCTTCCGGTGGCCAGGGCTAGGGAACGAGAGAAGCCGCAATGGCCGACTCCGAGCGCAAGGAAGAGGACGAGATCGAGGACAAGAAGATGCCGCTGCTCGATCACCTGATCGAGCTGCGCAACCGCCTGATGTACGCGATCGGCGCGCTGCTGGTGGCGTTCCTCGTCTGCTACTACTTCTCCGACTGGATCTACAACTTCCTGACCGCGCCCCTGATCCGCGCCTACAGCATCCTCGATGCGTTGCGCGGCGGGACGGGCGACCCGCTGCACGGCCGCCGCATGATCTTCACGGCGCCGCAGGAGGTGTTCCTCACCTATTTGAAGGTGGCGTTCTTCGCCGGCGCGTTCCTCGCCTTCCCGATCATCGCCAGCCAAGTCTGGATGTTCGTGGCGCCCGGGCTCTACAAGAACGAGAAGCGCGCCTTCCTGCCCTTCCTCGTGGCCACGCCCGTCCTGTTCTTCGCCGGCGGCGCCCTGGTCTACTACGTGGTCGCGCCCTTCGCCTTCACCTTCTTCCTCAGCTTCCAGACCGCGGGGGGCGAGGGGCAGCTGCCGATCGAGCTGGAGACGCGCGTCACCGAATACCTGTCGCTGATGATGCAGTTCATCTTCGCCTTCGGCCTGTGCTTCCAGCTGCCGGTGCTGCTGACGCTGCTGACGCGCGTCGGCATCACGTCGGCCGCGGGCCTGGCGGCGAAACGGCGCTACGCCGTCGTCGGCGCCTTCGTGGTCGCCGCGGTCATCACGCCGCCCGACGTCATCAGCCAGATCAGCCTCGCCGTGCCGATCGTCCTGCTCTACGAGATTTCGATCTGGTGCTCGCGGCTGGTCGAAAGGAAGCGTGCCGAGCGCGAGGCGGCCGAGGCTGCCGAGGACGTCGCGGCCTGAAGCGGGCGTCCCGCTTGGCCGTCCCGGACCGTCAGCGGGACGACAGCCTCTCCGCCAAACGTCCGTAACGCATTCTCCCGGCTCGCCTTTCCCGCGTAGCTCACGCTGCGCCGCAACTTGAGTCTTTTCTGCAACAGGTGTGATCTGTTTGCGGCGGGACTCTTTACGGCGATTCGGGCAGGGCCTATAAGCGTGCCCGGGGTTGGGATCGGAGGCCTATGCACGACCTGAAAGCGGTCCGTGACGATCCCCGTGCATTCGACGCCGCCCTTGCGCGGCGGGGCCTGCCCGCGCGGGCCGCGACGATCCTCGAGCTGGACCGCAAGCATCGCGCCGTGATCCAGCGTCTGCAGGAGCTGCAGGCGCGCCGGAACGACGTGTCCAAGCAGATCGGGCAGAAGAAGGCCAGGGGCGAGAACGCCGACGACCTGGTCGCCGAGACCGGGCGCATCAAGGCCGAGCTGCCGGTGCTCGAGAGCCAGGAGCGAGAGGCCGGCAAGGCGGTGCAGGACCTGCTCGCCGGCCTGCCCAACGTCCCGCAGGCCGACGTGCCCGAAGGCAAGGAGTCCGCCGACAACGTCGAGCTGCGCCGCGTCGGCACGCCGCCGCAATTCGACTTCAAGGCCAGGGACCATGTCGCGATCGGCGAAGGGCTGGGCGGCATGGACATCGCGACCGCGGCGCGCATGTCGGGCGCGCGCTTCACGCTGCTGAAGGGGCAGGTGGCGCGGCTCGAGCGCGCGCTGGCGCAGTTCATGCTCGACCTGCACACGCAGGAGTTCGGGTACACCGAGGTCTCGCCGCCGCTGATGGTGCGCGACAACGCGGTCTATGGCACCGGCAACCTGCCCAAGTTCGGCGAGGACTTATTTCGAGCGACTTACTTGGCACCGCAAGCTGAAAGTAGATACCAGCAGGCTCTAGAACAGAAATTGGCTGCCTTACCAATCATTTCCTTCACTGCAGGAACAGCATCGACCTCGGCAAACTCATTCTTCTTCACGACGCTGCGGGACAATTTGACGAAATCGGCGGCAGCGCTCCCGGAAGAACAACGGTTGCTTGAAAAGTACTGGCTGATTCCGACCGCCGAGGTGCCGATGACCAACATCGCGGCGGAGCAGATCATCGACGAGGACCGGCTGCCCTGGCGCTTCACCGCCTTCACGCCCTGCTTCCGCTCGGAAGCGGGCGCGGCGGGCAAGGACACGCACGGCATGCTGCGGCAGCACCAGTTCTACAAGGTCGAGCTGGTGTCGATCGCGCATCCCGACCGCTCGGCCGAGGAGCACGAGCGCATGACGTCCTGCGCCGAGGAGGTGCTGAAGCGCCTCGGCCTCGCCTATCGCACCGTCGTGCTGTGCTCCGGCGACATGGGGTTCTCGGCGCAGAAGACCTACGACATCGAGGTCTGGCTGCCGGGGCAGGAAACCTATCGCGAGATTTCCAGCTGCTCGAACTGCGGCGAGTTCCAGGCCCGGCGCATGCAGGCGCGATTCCGCCCCAGGGCGGGCAAGGGCACGCGCTTCGTGCACACGCTGAACGGCTCGGGGCTTGCCGTCGGCCGCGCGCTGATCGCCGTGCTCGAGAACTGCCAGCGCAAGGACGGCTCGGTCGAGCTGCCCAAGGCGCTGGTGCCGTACATGGGGGGCGTCGAGGTGCTGAGGCCCCATGTTTGAGAAGCCGCTCGACCTGAAGAAGGCGCGCATCCTCATCACCAACGACGACGGCATCCACGCGCCGGGGCTGAAGGCGCTGGAGAACATCGCGCATGCCTTGAGCGACGACGTGTGGGTCTGCGCGCCGGAGGTGGAGATGAGCGCGGCCAGCCATTCGCTCACCATCCATCGCCCCTTGCGCATACGCCACATCTCCGAGCGGCGCTACGCCATCGACGGCGGGCCGACCGACTGCGTGCTGCTGGCGATCGAGCAGGTGCTGCGCGACCACAAGCCCGACCTGGTGCTGTCGGGCGTCAACCGCGGCGGCAACACCGGCGAGGACGTGACCTATTCGGGAACGGTGGCGGCGGCGATGGAGGCGACGCTGCTCGGCCGTCGCGCCGTCGCGCTGAGCCAGGAATTCGCCGACACGCACCCGGTCAAATGGGCCACCGCCGAGCATTTCGCGCCCGACCTGATCCGCAAGCTGGTCGCGTTGCCGTGGCCGGCCGACACGCTGATGAACGTCAACTTCCCCGACCTCGTGGTCAGCTCGGTGCTCGGCGTCAAGGCCGTACGCCAGGGCCGGCGCAAGCTCGGCTACCGGCTGGAAGAGCGCAACGACCCGCGCGGGCGGCCCTATGTCTGGATCGGCAGCTCGCGCCACAACCCGTTCTTCGAGGGCGAAAATGACATCGTCCTCGTGCAGCAGGGCTACATCACGGTGACGCCGCTGTTCCTGGATCTGACGCACGAAGCGCTGCTGGCCAAGGTCGCGGAGCAGCTGCAATGAACGTCGCGACGCGCACCATCCGCCTGATCCTGGACCTGCGGCGCGAGGGCGTCACCGACACGCGCGTGCTGGCCGCGATCGAGCGCGTACCGCGCGAGATGTTCCTGCCGCCGACGTTCCTCGACCAGGCCTACGAGAACGTGGCGCTGCCGATCGGCTACGGCCAGACCTTGAGCCAGCCGAGCGTCGTCGCCCGCATGACCCAGGCGCTCGACGTGCCGGAGCGCGCCAAGGTGCTCGAGGTCGGCACCGGCTCGGGCTACCAGACCGCGGTGCTGGCGCGGCTCAGCCGGCGCGTCTACACGATCGAGCGGCACCAGCCGCTGCTGTACGAGGCCGAGAAGCGGCTGGAGGTGCTGAAGCTGCGCAACGTGACGACGCGCTGCGGCGACGGCAGCCGCGGCTGGCCGACCCAGGCGCCGTTCGACCGCATCATCGTCACCTGCGCGGCGCCGTTCGCGCCCGAGCCGCTGGCGGCGCAACTGGCGCCCGGCGGCGTGATGATCGTGCCGGTCGGGCGCGAGCGCCGCGACCAGCAGGTCCTGCGCATCCGCCGGACCGCCGCCGCCGATTTCCACGTCGAGCAATTGTGGACGGTGCGCTTCGTGCCACTCGTGGCCGGGGTCGCACCCGAGGAGGCAAGGCCATGAACCGATGCCCCAGATTTCGGGACGCCCGGGGGGGACGCTGCGGCGGCGTGGCCGCGCTGGTCGCCGCATCGCTCGCACTGGCCGGCTGCGGCACGACGCTGCCGGACCGGTCGAGCGACGCCGGCAAGCCTGCGACCGCCGCCGCAGCGCCGGCGTCCGAGACGTTGGGCCATGGCCAGGCCCCGGCCGAAAGCGCGACGACCGGCTATGTCGTCCAGCGCGGCGACACGCTGAGCGCGCTGTCGCGCCGGCATGGCACCTCGGTGGCGCGCCTCGCGGCCCTCAATGATCTTCCGCCGCCCTATCTGCTGAAGGTGGGCCAGACGCTGCGCCTGCCGTCGGCCGCGCCCGCGCCTGTCGCGACGCCGGACGGCGGCGCCCGGTTGGCGGCGCTGCCGACTCTGCCAGGCGCGCAACCGGCCGCCGCGGCGACCGGCGCGCCCGTTCCGCAGCCGGCGCCACGCGCCGCCGTTACCGAGGCCGCGCTGCCGATGCCCGCAGCCGCGCCGGCCCAGCCGGATGCGACGGTCGCGGGACCGAGGCCGGCGCAGGCGAAGCCGGGAGCCAGGCCCGCGGCGGAGCCCTATGTCGTGCCGTCGCTCGCGGCCGCCGCGGACGGGCCGCCCGCAAGCAAGGCGTCGGCCCCGCCGCCGCCGGCCGACCGCAGCGAGAAGCCGCCGATGCAGGCGCAGACCGTGGCGACGGCGCCGGTGCCCGCCCCGCCGGCGCGGTCGGGATCGGGCTTCCTCATGCCGGTCGGCGGCCGGATCATCGCTGGCTTCGGCCCGCAGCGCGGCGGCCTGCACAACGACGGCATCAACATCGCCGCCGCCAAGGGCACGCCGGTCAAGGCGGCCGACAACGGCGTGGTCGTATACGCCGGCAACGAGCTGCGCGGCTTCGGCAACATGCTGCTGGTGCAGCACGCCGGCGGCTGGATGACGTCGTATGCGCATCTCGACAGCATGTCGGTGGCGCGCGGCCAGCACGTCAAGCGCGGGCAGAAGATCGGCACCGTCGGCATGACCGGCAACGTCACCGCGCCGCAGCTTCATTTCGAGGTCCGCCAGGGCAAGCAGCCGGTCGATCCCGAGAAGCAGATGGCGCAGTCGGGTCCGCGCACGGCCATGATCGGGCAGCTCAGGTAGTCGCTCCACGCGCCGCATCGAGCAGGTGGAGGAGCGGCGCCGAGCTAGCCCGGATTTCTCAAAGAGGTTAGGTGCATCGGGGCGTGGATTCTGAGAAAA
>CAZLBB010000159.1:0-12569 GCA_964557415.1 uncultured Rhodospirillaceae bacterium | reverse complement strand
CCCGCCGGCGCGGCGGGCGCACTGGCCGGCCCGCCGGGCAGCGTGGCGCCCGCCGGCGCCGCCGCGGCCGCGGCCGAAGAATCGATGATCGACGTCGGCAGCATCGAGGGCCGCGTGAAGGCGTCGTCGATCAAGAAGATCGGCGAGATCGTCGACAAGCACCCGGAAGAGGCGGTCACGATCGTGCGCAACTGGATGTACCAGGAATCCTGAGGGCAGACGAGGAACGGCCATGGCACGCGCCCGCGACGACTTCCGCTCGCTGACCGGCCCCGAGAAGGCCGCCGCGCTGATGCTGGCGATCGGCGACGAGCACGCCAGCAAGATCTTCTCGAAGATGTCGGACGACGAGATCCGCGAGCTGTCGCAGGCGATGGCCAATCTCGGCAAGATCAACTCCGAGGTGGTCGAGCGGGTGTTCGTCGAGTTCGGCGACCAGCTCTCCTCGACCGGCTCGCTGGTCGGCACCTACGACTCGACCGAGCGCCTACTGGCCAAGGTGATGCCGGGCGAACGCGTCAACCTGATCATGGAAGAGATCCGCGGCCCCGCCGGCCGCACCATGTGGGACAAGCTGGCCAACGTGAACGAGGTCGTGCTGGCCAACTACCTGAAGAACGAATACCCGCAGACGGTCAGCGTGGTGCTGGCCAAGATCAAGCCCGAGCACGCGGCGCGCGTGCTGGGCGTGCTGCCCGAGGCATTCGCCATGGAGGTCATCATGCGCATGCTGCGCATGGAGGCGGTGCAGAAGGACGTGCTCGACGACGTCGAGCGCACGTTGCGCACCGAGTTCATGACCAACCTGGCGCGCACCTCGCGCCGCGACGCGCACGAGATGATCGCCGAGATCTTCAACAACCTGGACCGCAACACCGAGGGCCGCTTCATCGCCGCGCTCGAGGAGCGCAACCGCGATTCGGCCGAGCGCATCAAGGCGCTCATGTTCACGTTCGACGACCTGTCCAAGCTCGACCCCGGCGGCGTGCAGACGCTGCTGCGCGCGGTCGCGAAGGACAAGCTGGCGATCGCGCTCAAAGGCGCGTCGGAGACGATCAAGGACCTGTTCTTCTCGAACATGTCCGAGCGCGCGGGCAAGCTCCTGCGCGAGGAGATCGCCTCGATGGGGCCGGTGCGCCTGCGCGACGTGGACGAGGCGCAGATGCTGATGGTCACGACGGCCAAGGACCTGTCGGCCAAGGGCGAGATCGTGCTGGCCGACAGCAAGGCCGGCGACGAGCTGGTGTACTGAGGCGTCGGCGGCGATGGCAAAGACCCGCTTCCTGTTCGACCACGACTTCGCCGCCGAGGAGCGCGACGCGGCGAAGCCGAAGCAGCCGACCTTCTCGCTCGACGAGCTCGAGGCGGGGCGCGCCATGGCGCGCGCCGAGGGCGTCGAGGCCGGCAAGGCCGAGGCGATGGCGTCGATCGAGCGCAAGACGGCCGACACGCTGATCGCGCTCGGCAAGCAGCTGGCGGCGTCGGGCGCGGCGCGCGAGGCAGCGCTCGAGCGGATCGAGGCCGGCGCCGTCGAGCTGTGCGCCGGGCTCCTGCGCAAGCTGTTTCCCACCCTGCAGCAGCGGCACGGTCTCGGCGAGATCGAGGGCCTGCTGCGCCAGGCCCTGCGCACCATGGCGGACGAGCCGCGCGTGGTGGTACGGCTCAACGACGGCCTGCTCGGCGCGCTGCAGCCGTGCGTCGACGCGCTGGCGAAGTCCTCGGGCTTCGCCGGGCGCGTGGTGCTGGTGGGCGACGACATGGTGGCTCCGGGCGACTGCGCGATCGAGTGGGCCGACGGCGGCGCCGAGCGGCTGAGCGACCAGCTCTGGGCCGATGTCGACGCGCTCATCCGGCGCTTGGCGGAGGCCAGGGGCGAGGCAGCCGCTCCCGACGCGACGGCGGCGATGTAGGATTTGCAAGGAGGGTCAAGATGTCGAGCGACAATTTGGGCTTGAACGAACTGGGCAGCGGCGGCCAGGGAGGCCAGCCCCCGGGGGCCGACGGCGAAGGCGGCGAGGAAGGCGGCAAGCAGCCGGCGCGCCAGCTCGAGGCGGTGTACGACATCCCGGTGCAGGTCTCGGCCGTGCTGGGACGCGCCACCATGCAGGTCAGCCAGCTCCTGAAGCTCGGTCGCGGCGCGGTGGTGGAGCTGGACCGCAAGGTCGGCGAGGCCATCGACATCTACGTCAACAACCGCCTGGTGGCGCGCGGCGAGGTCGTCGTCGTCGACGAGCGCCTGGGCGTGACCATGACGGAAATCATCAAGTCCGACCGCACCTGAAGCGTCGAGGAGAGCGCCCGTCATGGCGAGCATTCCCCAGGGCGAGCCGACCGCGCGCCGCGCGCGCACGCGCCTGTCCCTGCCTTTCACCTCTGGCGGCATCGACGTGACCGTGCTGGTCGGCGTCGCCGGCGCGCTCGCGCTGCTGGCGCTGGCGGTGACCGCCAGCGGCGAAGCCGCCATGTTCCTCGACCTGCCGTCGCTCCTGATCGTGCTGGGCGGCACCGCCGCCGTCACCATGGCGGGCTACTCGCCGACCGACCTGGCGGAATCGCTGGCCGAAGGCGCGCGCGTGCTGCTGCGCGCCACGCCCAAGGCGGCCGACGTGGCGAACGACATCCTCGACCTGGCGGAAGAGGCGCGCACGCGCGGCGCGCCGGCGATGCGCCGGCTGGTCATGGACCGCGACCCCGACGACAAGGTGCGCCGCGCGCTGTCGCTCGCGGTCCAGGGCATGCCGCCCGAGGCGATCGAGGCCATGATCGCGCGCGAGACCGGCGCCCACTCGGCAAGGCTCGCCACCGCCGCCGGCATCCTGCGGCGCGCCGCCGACGTGGCGCCCGCCATGGGCCTGATCGGCACGCTGATCGGCCTGGTGCAGATGCTGGGCGTGCTCGACACGCCGGGCCGCATCGGCCCGGGCATGGCGCTGGCGCTCTTGACCACGCTCTACGGCGCGGTCCTGGCGCACCTGGTGTTCCTGCCGCTCGCGGCGCGCATCGACCGCGCGACGGAAGCCGACGAGCGCATCGACGCGCTGTGCCGCATGGGCGCGGTGTCGATCGCGCGCCAGGAGAGTCCGCGCCATCTCGAGATGCAGCTCAACAGCGCCCTGCCCCCCGCGGACCGGCCACGCTATGTCGACTGAGTGACGCCAGCGAATAAGTTTGCGCCGAAGGAAAGACGGACATGCGACTGCTGATCATCGGAACCCTCGAAGGCCACATCACCGCCGCCGGGCGCATCGCGCTGGCGCGCGGCGCCAAGGTCGCCCATGTCGACACGGTCGACGCCGCGATGACCGCGCTGCGCAACGGCCAGGGCGCCGACCTGCTGCTGATCGACGTGATGCTGGACGTCGGCGAGCTGGTCGCGCACCTGGCGGCCGAGCGCTTCTTCGTCCCCGTGGTCGCCTGCGGCGTGGGCAGCGATGCCGCGGCCGCGGTGCGCGCGATCAAGGCGGGCGCAAAGGAATACCTGCCGCTGCCGCCCGACGCCGAGCTGATCGCCGCGGTGCTCGAGGCCGTGTCGCAGGAGAACAATGCGATCCTGTTCCAGGACCCGGTGATGCAGGCGACCATGCGGCTCGCCGAGCAGGTGGCGCCGAGCGAGGCGAGCATCCTCATCACCGGCGAGAGCGGCACCGGCAAGGAGCTGCTGGCGCGCCATATCCACCGCAAGAGCAAGCGCGCGCGCAACAAGTTCGTGTCGGTCAACTGCGCCGCCATCCCCGAGAACCTGCTGGAATCCGAGCTGTTCGGCCACGAGAAGGGCGCCTTCACCGGCGCGGTGGCGCGGCGCATCGGCAAGTTCGAGGAGGCGAGCGGCGGCACCCTGCTGCTCGACGAGATCAGCGAGATGGATCTGCGCCTGCAGGCCAAGCTGCTGCGCGCCATCCAGGAGCGCGAGATCGACCGCGTCGGCGGCACCACGCCGGTCAAGGTCGACATCCGCATCCTGGCGACCAGCAACCGCAACCTCGAGGAGGAGGTCCGCAAGGGCAGCTTCCGCGAGGACCTGTTCTTCCGCCTCAACGTCGTCAACCTGCGCCTGCCGCCCTTGCGCGACCGGCCGCAGGACGTCGAGATGCTGGCGGCGCATTTCTCCAAGAAGTACGCCGCGGTCAACGGCCTGCCCTCGCGCGGCCTGTCCCAGGCGGCCATGGCCAAGCTCAAGAACCATGGCTGGCGCGGCAACGTGCGCGAGCTCGAGAACACCATGCACCGCGCCGTGCTCCTGGCGTCGGGCAACGAGATCGGGCCGGACGCCATCATGCTGGGCGACCAGGCGCCGGCCGAGGCCGGCAGGCCCACCGCCTCGGCGGCGCAGCCGGGCGCGGCCGCGGGCGAGAACGGCGGCAAGTCCGAGCTCGTCGGCCTGACCGTGGCCGAGGTCGAGCGCCGGCTGATCCTCGATACGCTGCAGCATTGCCTCGGCAACCGGACGCATGCCGCCAACATCCTGGGCATCTCGATCCGCACGCTGCGCAACAAGCTGAAGCAGTACAGCGAGGAGACCGGCGGCCCGTCGGCGGAGCTTGAGGCGAGCGCGTCGTGACCGACACGACGCCGTCGCCCGCCTCCGGCGCCGGGACCGCGGCCGCCGCCCAGTTCGGCGGCCTCGACCTCGCCGGCATCGGCCAGCTGCTGCGGCGCTCCGACCTCGCGCTGGCGCTGGGCGTCGTCGCCATCCTCGCCGTTCTCATCCTGCCGTTGCCGCCGTGGCTGCTGGACATATCGCTGGCGCTGTCGATCACGATCTCGGTCCTGGTGCTGATGGTCGTGATGTTCATCCAGAAGCCGCTCGACTTCAGCTCCTTCCCGACCGTGCTCCTGATCACCACGATGCTGCGCCTGGCGCTGAACCTGGCGTCGACGCGGCTGATCCTGTCGCACGGCCACGAAGGCACCGCCGCCGCCGGCCACGTCATCGAGGCGTTCGGCAAGCTGGTCATGGGCGGCAACTTCGTCATCGGCATCATCGTCTTCGGCATCCTGGTGATCGTGAACTTCGTCGTCATCACCAAGGGCTCGGGCCGCATCGCCGAGGTGTCGGCGCGCTTCACCCTGGACGCCATGCCCGGCAAGCAGATGGCGATCGACGCCGACCTCTCGGCCGGGCTCATCAACGAGACCGAGGCGCGCCAGCGCCGGCGCGCGCTGGAGGACGAGAGCACCTTCTTCGGCTCGATGGACGGCGCCTCCAAGTTCGTGCGCGGCGACGCCATCGCCGGCCTGCTGATCGTGTTCATCAACATCATCGGCGGCATCCTGATCGGCGTCGTGCAGAAGGGCATCGGCTTCGCCCAGGCGACCCACACCTACACGCTGCTGACCGTCGGCGACGGCCTGGTCGCGCAGATCCCGGCGCTGATCGTGTCGACCGCCGCCGGCATGCTCGTCACCAAGGCGGGCGCGGCCGGCTCGACCGACAAGGCGCTGCTGGCGCAGCTCGGCGCCTATCCGAAGGCGCTCGGCCTGGTCGCCTTCCTGATGCTGGTGCTGGCGGTGATGCCGGGCGTGCCGGCGGTCCCGTTCCTGCTGCTGGGCGGCGCCTCGGCCTACTTCGCCTGGCACCTGACGCGCGAGGAGAAGCGGGCCGAGGACGAGCGCGCCGCGCAGGCGGTCGCCGAGGCCGCGGCAGCCCCGGTGGCCGAGCAGCCGATCTCGCAGTCGCTGCAGATCGACACGGTCAGGCTCGAGCTCGGCTACGGGCTCCTGTCGCTGATCAACACCGACAAGGAACGGCGGCTCACCGACCAGATCAAGGCGCTGCGCCGCCAGCTCGCGGGCGAGATGGGCTTCGTCATGCCCGCCGTGCGCATCCAGGACAACCTGCAGCTCCCGGCCAACGGCTACGTCATCCGGGTCAAGGAGATCGAGTCCGGGCGCGGCGAGCTCAGGCCCGGCATGCTGCTGGTGATGGACCCGCGCGGCCAGATGATCGACCTGCCGGGCGAGCAGACCACCGAGCCGACCTTCGGCCTGCCGGCCATGTGGGTCGGCGAGGGCCTGCGCGAGGAGGCGATGTTCCGCGGCTACACCGTGGTCGACCCGGCCACGGTCATCACCACGCACCTGACCGAGATCGTCAAGGACAACATGTCGGAGATGCTGTCCTACAGCGAGACGCAGAAGCTGCTGAACGAGCTCGACAAGGACCACCAGAAGCTCGTCGGCGACGTCATCCCGACGCAGATCACGATCGGCGGCGTGCAGCGCGTGCTGCAGAACCTCCTGAGCGAGCGCGTGTCGATCCGCGACCTGCCGACCATCCTCGAGGGCGTCTCCGGGGCCTGCGCCGTCACGCGCAACATCGCCGCGATCACCGAGCACGTGCGCACGCGGCTGGCGCGCCAGATCAGCGACGCCACGGTCGGGCGCGACGGCTACATCCCGCTGGTCACGCTCTCGCCGGAATGGGAGCAGGCCTTCGCCGAATCGATCACCGGCGCCGGCGACGACCGGCAGCTGCAGATGGCGCCGAGCAAGCTGCAGAAGTTCATCACGACCATGCGCCAGGTGTTCGAACGCCAGGCCATGCTGGGCGAGATACCCGTCCTTCTGACCAGCCCCGCCGTGCGCCCCTACGTGCGCTCGATCGTCGAGCGCTTCCGCCCGGCCACCGTCGTGATGTCGCAGAACGAGATCCACGCCAAGGCCAAGATCAAGACCCTGGCGCAGGTATGAGGTCCTCGGTGAAAACGGTCGTGATGGAATCGCGCCCTCACCCTCCCGCCCGCGACGGGCCGCTCCCCCGCCCGCCCGCGGCGGGCGAGAGTGAAACGGTGCGGCCAAACCGCGACTCGGTGTAGGGTGCGCCCATGCGGCTGAAGACCTTCACCGCCCCCTCGATGCGCGAGGCCATGGCCCTGGTGCGCGACGCGCTGGGACCGGACGCGATCATCGTGTCCAGCCATCCGGGCGACAAGGGCAAGGGCGTCCGGGTGACCGCCGCGGTCGAGCAGGCGGCGGAACCCGCGCCGGCCCCGGCTGCCGCGGCCCCCGATGCGGGCGACACGCTCGACCGCCTGGCCGAATCGCTGACGCGCCACGGCACGCCGGCGGCGCTGGCGGAGCGCCTGATGGCCGGCGCGACCAAGGCGCAGGCGCGCACGGCCGATCCGATCATCTCGCTGGCGGCGTCGCTCGACACCGCCTTCGCCTTCGCGCCCCTTGGCACGCCGGCCCCGAGCCGGCGCGGCGGGCGCCCCCTGATGCTGGTGGGCCCGCCCGGCGTCGGCAAGACCGTGACCGTGGCGAAGCTCGCGGCGCGCGCGGTGATGGCGCGCCAGTCCGTCGTCCTGGTCACCTCGGACACGCAGCGCGCCGGCGCCGTCGACCAGCTCGCGGCCTTCGCCCGGGTGCTCAACGCCGAGCTCGTGCAGGTCGCCAACCCGGCCGGGCTGGCGAAGGCCGTGGCCGATGCCGGCGAGCGCGCGGTCGTGATCGACAGCGCCGGCGTCAACCCGTTCGACCCGGCCGAGATCGCCGAGCTGGCGGCGCTCGCCGCCGCGGTCCATGCCGAGCCGGTGCTGCTGGTCGCCGCGGGCGGCGACGCGGCCGAAAGCGCCGAGATCGCCGAGGCCTTTGCCGCCATCGGCGTCGGCCGCATGGTCGCGACGCGCGTCGACCTGGCGCGGCGTCTCGGCGGCATCCTCGCCTCGGCAACGGCGGGCAAGCTGGCCTTCGCCGAGGCCAGCGTCACGCCGCACATCGCCGAGGGCCTTTCGCCCTTCAACCCGGTCTCGCTCGCGCGGCTGCTGCTGCCCTGGGCCGCGCAGGCGGAGAGCGTCCATCAAAGAAAGCAGGCGGTCGCGTCATGAGCAGCCCTGTCGAACTCACGGTCCACACCACGCCCGTTCCCGCGCCGGGAATGCGGCTGATCGCGGTCGCCTCCGGCAAGGGCGGCGTCGGCAAGACCTGGTTCTCGATCACGCTGTCGCACGCGCTGGCGCGCGCCGGGCAGCGCACGCTGCTGTTCGACGGCGACCTCGGCCTCGCCAACGTCGACATCCAGCTCGGCCTGACGCCGCGGCGCGACCTCGGCGCGGTGCTGGCGGGCCAGGCGACGCTCGGCCAGGCGGCGACGCCCTTCCCCGACGGCGGCTTCGACATCATCGCCGGCCGCTCGGGCACGGGCAGCCTCGCCAACCTGCCGATGCAGCGCCTCGGCGCGCTGGGCGAGGAGCTGTCGGCGCTCGCGCGCAAGTACGACCGCACCGTCATCGACCTGGGCGCCGGGCTCGAGCGCCCCGTGCGCTACCTCGCCTCGGTCGCCGGCATCACGCTGGTGGTGACGACCGACGAGCCGACGGCGCTGACCGACGCCTATGCCTTCATCAAGGTCTCGGCGCAGGAGACGCCCGGCGCCAAGATGGCGGTGATCGTCAACATGGCGGCGACGCGGCGCGAGGGCGAGCGCACCTACGAGACGCTGCTGAAGGCCTGCAAGGGCTTCCTCAAGATCGAGCCGCCGCTGTTCGGCATCATCCGCCGCGACCCGAAGGTGCGCGAGTCGATCCGCCACCAGACGCCGCTCCTGACCCGCTTCCCCAACGCCGACGCCGCGCAGGACGTCGAGGCGGTCGCGCAGCGGCTGATCGCCGAGACCGCGTAAGGCCATGCGGCCATGACCACCGTCGGCCCCGTGCCGCCGCCGCTGCCGCCGCAACCGGCGGCGCAGACGGCGACGACCACGGCGACGGCGGCGGCCGGAACCGGCGCCACGCCCACGCCGAGCGCGCCCGTCATCACCGGGACCGCCGTCCAGGCGCTGACGGCCATCCTGGTCAACCTGCCCAACACGCTGCGCAGCCGGCCGGCCGGCACCCAGGTCGCCGGCACGCTGGTCGGCCAGGACGCCAGCGGCCTGCAGCTGCTGCGCACATCGGACGGAACCGTCACGCTGCGCGGGCTTGCCGGCGTTCCGGTCGGCACGACGCTGGCGCTGACCCTGCCCGAGGCGGCCGCCGGCGCCGCGACCGTGCGGCTCGGCATCCTGCGCCCGGCCGAAGCCGCCATCACGCCGCAGCCCGCGGCGGCCCCGTCGGGACCGCCGTTGTCGCCGGGCCAGGTGTTCACGGCGACGCTGGCGCAGCAGGCCGGCGCCGCGCGCGGCGCCCCCGGCGCCCCGGGCTTCTATGCCGCCATGCCCGTCGGCGCGAACATCGACGTGCGGCTGCTGGCGCTCGGCGCGCCGCAGCAGGGCGCCGCCGCGGCCTCGGCCGCCGGCAATCCGATCGTCACCGCCGGCGTGGTCGGCCGCACCGCGGGCGGCCTGCTGGTGCTGAACACGCCGCTCGGCGCCCTGACGCTGCAGGCGCAAGGCGAGGTCGCGCCGGGCCAGACGCTGCAGCTCGAGCTGCTGGGACGTCCGGCCGCTTCCGCAGCCCAGGCGGCGCGCGCGCCCCTGCCCGCTTCCGCGCCGCCGGCCGACGCGCTGGCGCTGGCGCGCGACTGGACCGCGCTGCGCCAGGCCTTCGAGACGCTGCGCACGGCCGACCCGCAGCTGGCGCAGGCCATGATCGGCCGCGCCGCGGCGCAGCCCGGCGAAGGCTTCGCCACCGGCCTGCTGCTCATCGTCGCGGCGCTGCGCGGCGGCAATCTCGCCACGCTCCTGGGCGAGCCCGCCATGCGCGCGCTCGAGCGCGCCGGGCGCGGGCCGCTGCTGCGCCGGCTCAACGACGAGTTCCGGACGCTGCAGCGCCTGGCGAGCGAGCCGACCGCGGACTGGCGCGCCTTCTTCGTCCCCGTGCAGCATCCCGACGGCGCGCTGATGCCGGTGCGCCTGTTCTTCCGCCGCCCGCGCGAGCAGAAGCCGGGCCAGCAGAGCGCGACGCGCTTCGTGGTCGAGACCGAGCTGACGCGCCTCGGGCCCCTGCAGATCGACGGCCTGGCGCGGCCGCAGCGCGTCGACATGATCCTGCGCACGCGCCAGGCCCTGCCGGCGGACGCGCAGGC
The DNA here is from genome assembly GCA_964557415.1 of uncultured Rhodospirillaceae bacterium. Classification (GTDB taxonomy): domain Bacteria; phylum Pseudomonadota; class Alphaproteobacteria; order JAEULC01; family JAEULC01; genus JAEULC01. The sequence goes on along the minus strand of CAZLBB010000159.1, from coordinate 2,606 downwards.
CGAGATCGACGCGATCTTCCGCGCCGCCACCGACACCGGCGGCTTCGGCGGCACGCTCGCCTTCCAGGCGATCGACCGCTTCCCGATCGACCCGCTCGACGAGATCGGCGGGCATGTCGAGGCGGTGACGGCGTAGCGGCCTCCTCCGGCAGGCGGCATCGCCGTGACGGCGCAGGACGACTTAATCGCGCTGATGCCCGCTCCGGCCCGCTCTATCGTGCTTCCCTAGAACCGCCACGTCGCCACGGTCCCGAAGCCGCGAACGCCCGCCGCTGCGACGGCCGATCCGTCTGGTAGACTGTCGCCATGGCACGTGCGCGCTTGTCTGCAGGGCGTGCGGGAGCGAAACATCCCATGGACGCCTACCTGCTACTGCGCTTCGCGCATCTGCTCGGCCTCATGCTGATGTCGGCCGGCCTGATCGGCGTCTTCGTCTCCGATGTGCGCTCGCGCCAGGTACGCGACCTGCAGCTCTTCGCGCAGGCGGTGACCTTGATCGCCGTGTTCTACGACGGGCTGGTCGTTCCGGGGGCGCTCCTTCTGCTCGCCAGCGGCACGTGGTTGATCGTCTCCTACCACGGTGGATGGGACTTTCTCGCCGTCCCGTGGCTTGCCGGAATGGTCCTTCCCTTCGCCTTCGAGTTCATCGAGGGCAACACGATCACGCGCCTCTACTTCATGCGGCTGCGGCGCCTGACGCGCGAGGCCCTCACCGCAGGGCATGTGACCCCGGAGCTTGCGCGGGCGCGCAGCGAGCGGCTGGCGTCGTTCACGCATTTCCTGGACATTCCGATCCTTCTGGTGATCGTCTCGCTCGGCGCACTGCGGCCAAGCGACTGGATGCAATTTGCCTGGGCGACCGCGCTCGCGGTGGCGGCCGGTTCGGTCCTGAACTACGCAATCCCGCGCATGTATCCCTGGAGCGACGAGGATCAACCACCCGTCGAAACCCGGACTGCTTGAGCTGCGTCGGCCGCGCGAATGTTCCCGCACGTCGCCAGCGTGGCCGGAGACGGCACCGTGGCCGGCGACCGTAGCGGACGGCGGGAGCGCCCGGCCAAGCGCCCCGACCGATGAGCACACGGCCCGGTTCGTCACTCGCCGCGCCGCTGCTCGTCCCACGTTCGCCTTCGTCGCACGCTCAACGTCTCCCCCTGACCGGCCTCCCTGCCGCGCCCGACGCAGCCGGCCGCCCGCCGGCTGCGACAGCGTCAATTCTTGGTCAGCCGCGCAATGTCCGCTATCGTCCGCAGCCAAGCCGCCGGGGGCGAACCGGTGACGGCCGGCCCAACCAGCATGCGGACGGCCGGCCGATCGGTGCCGGCAGGAGGCCGTTCGCGTTGTCGTTCGCATCCCTTGCCTGGAGCCCGGTCCTGCTCTGCGGCGGCATGTTCCTCATGGCTATCGTGCACGAGGAAACGGCCATGGTCGCCGGCGGCTACCTGATCACGGATCAGGGGCTCCCCGCCCTCCCGGTCGTCATCGTGCTGATCGTGGGCGTGATGAGCGGGGACTGGGGCGTGTACGGCCTCGGCGTGATCGCGCGGCGGGTGCCGGCGCTCAAGCGCTGGCTCAAGTCCGACCACGCGCTCCGCTCGCAGCGCTGGCTCGACGATCACCTGTTCCTCGTCGTCTTCGTCGCCCGGGTGTTCCCCGGGCCGGCCATCCTGGTGCCGACCTACAGCGGCCTCGGCATGATGGGCGTCAGCTTCCCCCGCTTCGCCGTGCGCTCGGCCTTCGTCACACTGCTCTACGTGCCGCTCGCCCTGGCGCTGACGACGCTGTTCGGGCTCGAGGTGGTGCCGCGGATCGGCTGGTGGGCGTGGCCGGCCATGCTCGCCTTCTCGGCGGTCGGGGTCAGCGGCCCGTGGGCCCGCCCGTTCCGGCGCTGGGCCTACGAGCTGCTCGGCATCGGCAATGCGGCCGCGCAGACGCGCGGACGGCCGTGATGGTGCACAGCACCTATGTTCCGCCCGACGAGAAGCGGCTCCTCGCCCGCTTCTGGCGGAGCGCGTCCGATTTCTGGTTCGGCCCGCGCGCCTGGCGTCCCTGGCTGCTGGCGGTCCTGCTGGTCGCCATCGTGCTGCTGCAGCTTCTGGTCCAGTACTGGCTCAACTACTGGAACCGCGACTTCTTCGACGCGATCGAGCGGCGGGACCGCGCGGGACTCTGGGCCCAGGCGCTGAATTTCATGCCGCTGTTCGTGAGCAGCCTCGTGCTCGCGGTCGCCTCGGTCTGGGGCCGCATGACCTTGCAGCGGCGCTGGCGCGAGCAGCTGAGCAACCACCTCTACGACTATTGGCTCGGGCACGGGCGCTACCGGCGGCTCAAGTACATGGCGGGCGACCACCAGGCGCCCGAGTTCCGCATCGCCGACGACGCCCGCGTCGCGACCGACCTGCCGGTCGACCTCGTGCTCGGGCTGTTCAATTCGGTGATCGTCGCGATCACCTTCATCGGCATCCTGTGGACCGTCGGCGGCGACCTGGCGCTCGAGACGTCCGGCCGGACGCTGACCATACCCGGATATCTCGTGCTCGCCGTCATCGTCTATTCGACCCTGATCACGGTCTCGATGATGATCTTCGCCCATTCCCTGACGCGGG
>CAZLBB010000158.1:0-12570 GCA_964557415.1 uncultured Rhodospirillaceae bacterium | reverse complement strand
TCGTGCCCGGGCGCGGCGCCCGCGACGCGGCGCCGAACGCGGCGCGCTACAGGGCCGCTGAACGCCGCGAGGCCGCCGCGCTCGGCGGCTTGGCGCTGCCGGCGCTGCTGCTGATCTTCGCGATCGCTCTGGCGCCGAACCTGTGGCTCGGCTGGATGTCGTTCCGCGGCGCCGGCGGCTTCACCCTGGCGCATTACCAGCGCCTCTGGCATCCCAGCTACCTCCTGACGCTGCGCACCACGTTCGAGCTGTCGTTCCTGGTGACGGCCATCTGCATGGTGCTGGGCTATCCGCTCGCCTACATGATCGCGCAGTCGCGCCCGCGCGTGGCGGCGCTGCTGCTGCTGCTGGTGCTGTTCCCGGTGTGGACCTCGCTGCTGGTGCGATGCTACGCGTGGCTGGTCCTGCTGCAGCGGCGCGGGCTGATCAACACGTGGCTGGCGGACGCCGGGATCATCGACACGCCGCTCCGGCTCGTGCACAACTTCACCGGCACGACGATCGGCATGGTCCACATCATGCTGCCGTTCATGGTGCTGCCGCTCTATGCCGCGATGCGCGCGATCAGCCGCGACTACATGCGCGCCGCCGCGAATCTCGGCGCCTCGCCGGTCAAGGCGTTCTGGCAGGTCTACGTGCCGCTGTCGCTGCCCGGCCTCATGGCCGGCGTCATCATCGTGTTCGTGCTCTGCCTCGGCTTCTACGTCACGCCGGCGCTGCTGGGCGGCGGGCGCGTCATGATGTGGTCGATGCAGATCGAGCGCACCGTCACCTATCACTCCGACTGGGGCGCGGCGAGCGCGCTCGGCGTCGTGCTGCTGGCGATGACGCTCGCGATCCTGTGGCTGGTCGGGCGGCTGGTCGGCTTCCGGCGCATCATGGGTGCCGGCTGATGCTGCGCCGGGCGGCGACCGAGACGCAGATCACGCACGGGCGGCGCCTGTGGCTCTACGTGCTGGTCGGGCTCACCGTGCTGTTCCTGATCCTGCCCAGCCTGCTGGTCATCCCGCTCAGCTTCTCGGACTCCCGCTTCCTGCAGTTTCCGCCGCCCGGCTGGTCCGTCCGCTGGTACGAGGCCTATTTCGCCGCGGTCGAATGGCGCGACGCCACCGTGGTGTCGCTCACCGCCGCCGCCTTCACCACCGTGCTCTCGACCGTGCTGGGCACGCTCGCCGCCTACAGCCTGCACACGGCGCGCTCGCGCCTCGGCCAGGTCGCCTACCTGGTGTTCGTGGCGCCGCTGGTGATCCCCGGCATCCTGGTCGCGATCGGCATCTTCCTGCTCTACGCCCAGGTCGGTCTCAACAACACGCTGCCCGGGATCGTGCTGGCGCATTCGGTGATGGCGATACCGCTGGTCGTCATCACGGTCGCCTCGGGCCTGAAGAACTACGACATGAGCCAGGAGATGGTCGCGCGCAGCCTGGGCGCCAGCCGGCCCCGGGCGTTCCTGACCGTGACCCTGCCGCAGATCAAGGTGTCGGTGGTCGCCGGCGCGCTGCTCGCCTTCATCACCTCGCTCGACGAGGTGGTGATCTCGCTGTTCATCGCCGGCGGCGACAAGGCCACGCTCACCCGGCGCATGTTCAACGCGCTGCGCGACGAGATCGACCCGACCATCGCCGCCATCTCCACGCTGCTGATCGCCGTCTCCGTGCTGCTGCTGGCGCTGAGCCAGTCGGTGCAGGGTCAGCGCGAGAGGTAGTCGCAGGCCGACAGCACATGCGTGCGGGCGATGTGCAGGAACGTGTCGCTTTCCGCAGCACGCGTCCACCGCAAGAGCAGTGTCTGGCTGCGCGCCTGGCGTGTGTCATTTGGAACGCTGTCACCGGAAGGCTGGACGCCCCGCTACAACCGGACGCGATAGCGCTCGAGGAGCGCCTCGTCGAGCACCGCGCCCAGGCCCGGCGCGTCCGGCACGCGGACATGGTCGCCCTCGAGCGGCAGCAGGTTCCCGACGAGGCCGCGAAACAGCGGGCTTTCGCTCTGCGAGTACTCGATCAGGTCGCCGTGCTCGCAGGCGGCCAGGAAATGCATCGTCGCGGCGAGCAGGATGCCCGTGCTGAAGCCGTGCGGGACCATTTGCGCGCCATGGTGCCGCGCCAGCTCGTAGACATGCCGCATCTCGCTGATGCCGCCGCACCGCGTGATGTCCGGCTGCACGATGGCGGGCCGGGTTTCCTCGAGGAAGCTGCGGAACTCATGGCGCGTCGCCAGTCCCTCGCCGCCGGAGATTTGGACATGGGCGTGCTTCCCCAGCAGCGCGAGGCCGGCCAGGTCGTCGGGGGGCAGGGGCTCTTCGATCCAGTTCAGGTTGAACTCGGCGAGGGCTTCGCATTGCGCCAGGGCGTGCGGGGCGTTGCGCCAGCGCCCGAGCAGGTCGATCGACAGCTCGATGTCGTCGCCGATCTCCGCCCGCACCGCGCGCAGCACCTTCCTGTCGAAGGCAGGGTCATGGCCGAAGCTTCCGCCGCCGAGCTTGATGCTGCGCAATCCCTGCGCGAGCAGCCGCGCGGCGACCTCGCGGTTGGCCCCTTCCGTGGGGCGCACGGAGAACGTGCCATAGGCCCGGACCCGGTCGCGGAACTTGCCGCCGAGCAGCGTGTGGATCGGAACGCCGTAGTGCTGCCCGGCGATATCCCAGAGCGCGATGTCGATGGCGCTGATGGCGTGGATGCCGGCGCCGCGTCGTCCGACATACTCGCTCTCGCGGTACATTTTCTTCCACAGGCGCTCGATTTCGAGCGGGTTCTCGCCGAGCAGGACGTGACGCAGCCCCTTGCAGGTGCTGTGCGTGACGGGGGCGTCGATCAAGGCCTTGATCACCGAGGGCGCGCTGTCGGACTCGCCGATGCCCACGAGCCCGGCGTCGGTATGGACGCGAACGACGAGCGCGTCCTCGCCCCAGGCGCAGGGCTGGTCGAGTGCCGGAACGCGCAGCCAGATGGCCTCGACGTCGGTGATCTTCATCGTCATCTTCCGGTTCGGGCCATGCCCTGAGGCCGCGACAGATAATCGCAGGCCGACAGCACGTGCGTGCGCACGATGTGCAGGAACGTGTCGACCTCGACGTGCTCGTCGAACGAGCCCATGCCGGTCGGCGGCGGCCCGTATACGTAGGCCGGCACGTTCTTGTAGCGCCACAGCCGCGTGTCGGTTCCGCCCAGGCTGATGACGGGCTTCGGCTCGAATCCCTTGAGCGCGCGCACGTTCTCCTGGATGATCTCGACCATCTCGTGGCCGGGGTCGCACCAGCTCGGCGCGCTGTGGTTGATCTCGCGCATGGTCGCCCCGGGGTGCCGCGCGAGGATGCGGTTCACCTCGCCGAGCACGCGCTCGCGCGTCATGCCGACCGGCAGGCGGATGTCGACCTCCATGCGCGCGGTCGACGGCGTCATGTTGACCTTGATGCCGGCCTCGGCCAGGCCGATGTTGACCGTCACCTTGGGCGCGATCTCGGCCGCGCCCTCGCCCAGCGCGCGGTCGATCTCGGCGCGGGCCGCCTGGAGCGCGCCCATCACGTTGCCGGGCGCGTCGACCGGCAGGTCGGCCAGGGCCTCGAGGTCGGCGATCAGCCGCGTCATCAGCTTCGACGCGCTCTCGCTGGCGTGCGGATAGGCGCCGTGCGAGCCGCGCGTGCGGATGGTGAACTCGAGCCACAACAGGCCCTTCTCGCCGAACCGCACCGTGAACGGGCTGGACGGCTCGCCGTTGAGGCAGCAGTCGCCGCGCACCTCCGGATGGTTCTCGATCAGCCAGGTGGCGCCCCAGGGGCCGAAGGTCTCCTCGTCCGACACGCAGGTGAGCGTCAGCTTGCCCTTGAGCCGGTCCTTGACGCGGCTGAGATAGTGATAGGTGAGGATCGACGCCGTGGTGCCGCATTTCATGTCGGACGCGCCGCGGCCGTAGATCCTGCCGTCGGCGACGTCGCCCGACCACGGCCCGTGCGTCCAGCGCTCCGCGTCGGCCACCGGGAACACGTCGATATGCCCGTTCAGCACCAGGTGGCGCCCGGGCTTCGCCGCGTCGAAGCTCGCCACCAGGTTCGGCATGACCGCGTTCGGCGCGATGGTGCGGAACGCGTGGCCCTCCGCGTCCATGAACGCCTTGATGAAGGCGAAGGCCTCGCGCGTGTCGCCCGGCGGGTTCGGCGACTTGGCGCGCAGGAAGCCGGACAGGAACCCGACCAGCCGGTCCTTGTCGCGATCGATCCATTGCAGGAGCTGGTCTTTCATCGTCTCCTCCATTCTTATTTTCGTTCAGCGCAGGCCAAGGGCCGGCTTCAGCTCTCCCCAGACCCGGGACACGTCGTCGGCGGTCAGGCTCTGCGCACCGGCCGCGATCGCCTGGCGCAGGCGCCGGTACAGTTCCTGCTTGGCGTAGTAGCGCGCCGGCGCGGGAATCGTGAACAGCAGCTCGGCCATCCGGTCGCTGGCCATCGGCGTGAACACGCGGTCATGCGACGCTCGTGCATCGCCGGCATCGAACATCGCCGGCCACCCGCCCGCCGTCGCATTGCTTCGCGGCGCGACCGAGCGCGCCGCGCGCAGCTCCCGGCGCAGCTTCCCGGTCGCGGCCGCGTCGACGGCGTTGCCCGCGATCGCCACGCCGTAGCGCTCGCGCGCCGCCTTCTCGGTGACGTAGCCGGAGCGGACGTCGGCCAGCACCGCGGCGGGCTCGCGCTCCAGCGGATCGCCATAGCCGCCGCCGGTCGGCGTGCGCACGCTGAATACGTCGCCGAGGTTCAGCCGCAGCATGGTGATCTTCCCCAGGCGCCTGGCCTGCGGCGTGTCCGGGTTGAGCCACGCGTCGCCGGTCGCGCCGGCCTGCCCGCCGTTCAGGCCCCAGGGCTGGAAGCGGAAGCGGTCCATGCCGCGCGCGGTCAGGATCGAATCGGGCTGGAACACCTCGAAATCCAGCCGCGCCGCGAGCCCACCGCGGAACCGGCCGGGCCCGCCGGAGTCCGGCACGATACCGTAGTGGCGCACCAGCAGCGCGACCTCGTTCTCGATGGCCTCGGTCGGCGTATTGGCCAGCGCGCCGAGCGAGAAGTCCGTCGCGTCGATGCCGTCGCGGTCGGGCCGCGCGCCGGAGCCGCCGATCATCGGCTGCACCACGCTGGCGCGGCGTCGCCCGGTCGCCGGGTCCATGATCGAAACGGCGAGGATGGTCGCCTGCGCGGCGCCGGCCGCCGGGATCTGGCCGGGCAGCGCCTGAGCCAGCACGCCCTGCAGGATCCCGTAGTTCAGCTGGTTGATCGCATAGCGGATGCCGACCGCGGCGGGGAACGTGCAGTTGACGATTGATCCTTCCGGCGCCGTGATGCGGATCGGCCGCAAGAGCCCGCCGTTGATCGGGATCGCCGGGTCCATGGTGCGGAAGAAGCCGAGCAGCCCGCCGCACAGGAAGGGGTGATGACCGGCGCTCGGCAGGTTGAACGCCGCGCCGATCTGCGGATCGCTGCCGGAATAGTCCAGATGGATGCTGCCGCCCGGCGTCTTGGTAACCGTCATCTTGACGCGAACCGGCATGTCCGAGATGACGTCGTCTTCCAAATAGTCGTGAAAGCGCCACTCGCCTTCCGGCAGGCGGTCGATCAGGGCACGGGCGCGCGACTCGGCATAGCCGATCAGGGCCTCCTGGCCCTCGATCACGGTCTCAAGGCCCCATTTCTCGACCGCCGCCTTGACGCGCTGCTCGGCGGTGCCGAGTGCCGCCATCATCGCGTTCAGATCGCCCCAGTTCTTGTCGGGGATGCGGACGTTGGCGAGCATGAAGTCGCGCACGTCCTCCTGCAGCACGCCCGCGCGGTAGAGCTTTTTCGGCGGGATGCGGATGCCTTCCTGGTACAGCTCGTAGGCGCTCGGCAGGATGCTGCCGGCGACGATGCCGCCCATGTCGGAGGAGTGGATGAAGCACCAGGCGAAGGCGATCAGCCGCCCGCCGACGAAGATGGGCTTCATCATGTGGTAGTCGGGCAGATGCGTCGACACGCCCTTGGTCAGGAACGGGCAGTTGCTGATGGCGATGTCGCCGTCCTGCCACGGCTCCAGGGCCTTGATGAAGGTCGCGTAGTTGATGCCGACATAGGTCTGCGCCGCCAGAGCGACGGGATAGGCGAACTGCTCGCCGTTCGGCGCGATCAACGCGGTGGTGAAGTCGTTGCTTTCCTTCACGTAGGTCGTATGCGCCGAACGCTTCAGCGTATGCCCCGCCGCTTCGGCTGCGGCCCGGAAATAGGCGTTCAGCACGCCGAGCATGACGTTGTCGATGGCCATCACGACCTCTTCTGCAGCAGGATGTTGCCGCTCGCGCATACGTCGCCGCTCCAGCCGCCCGGCAGGAACGTCGTCGTGTCGTCCTGATCGACGAGGCCCGGCCCCGCGATCGTGTGGCCCGCGCGCAGCTCGCCGCGGCGCCAGACCGCGACCTTCTCGCTCCTGGCGGCCGTCAGGATCGCGCGCTGTCCCGATGGCGCAGCCGGTCCGGGCTTCGGGGCCGCCTCCAGCTTGGGGAATGCCGGCTTGGGCATCGAGCCCGCGATCATGACGCGGATATCGACGACCTCCACGGCGACCGACGGATCGGCATGCGCGTAGACCCGCCGGTGCATGTCGTGGAACGCGGCAGCGATCGCCGGCAGGTTGCCGGTCTGCAAATCCGCCGGGTCGAGCGGCACGTCGACCTCGAACGATTGGCCGACATAGCGCATGTCTGCCGCCGCGAGCACTTGGAAAGACCGCAGCGTCGGCGCTTCGGCCTTCAGCCAGGCGCGTGCCTCGCGCTCCAGGTCGCGATAGGCATCGGCAAGCAGCCCGGCCGCATCCTCGAGCGGGCTGATGATGCTGCGCACGAAATGGCTGGCGACGTCGGCCGACAAGGCGCCCATCGCGCACAGCGTGCCGGGCTGCAGCGGCACCAGGACGCGCGAGATCATCAACTCCTCGGCCAGGCGGCAGGCGACCAGCGACCCGGCGCCGCCGAACGAGACCAGCGTGTAGTCGCGCGGGTCGACGCCGCGCTGGGCCGCCAGGTTGGACAGCTCGGCATGGAGCGACGCCACCGTGATTCTCAACGCGCCATCGACGGTTCCGCCAAGATCGGTGCCCAACCGCGACGCGATCGGCGCAAGGGCCTTGGCCGCCAGGTCGGGCCGCAGCTTGACGCGCCCGCCGGCGAAGGTCCCGGCATTGAGATAGCCGCCGGCGAGGAAGGCGTCACTCAGCGCCGGCCGCTCGCTGCCGCGGCCATAGCAGGCCTGGCCGGGATCGGAGCCGGCGCTCTCCGGCCCGATGCGCAGAACGCCGGCATCGTCCTGCCAGATGATCGAGCCGCCCCCGGCGCCGATCGACGAAACGCCCACCACGGGCATCATGATGGGGAAGTCGGCGACATGCTCGGACTGGCTGATCTGCGGCCGCCCACCGTTGACGAAGGCGACATCGGCGCTGGTGCCGCCGATATCGAGGGTGATGATGTCGCCGATGCCCTCCTGCAGCGCCGTCTGCACGGCGCCGATCACGCCCGAGGCGGGTCCGGACAGCAGCGTTTCGGCCGGCACGTCGCGGGCACGCCGCGCGGTCATCACGCCCCCGTTCGATTGCGTGATGTAGGGGATCGCCGGCACGCCGATCTGCCGCATGCGGCCTTCCAGCTTGCCGAGATATCCGGCCACGCGTGGCATGACATAGGCGTTCACGATCGAGACGATCGCCCGCTCGTATTCGCGCATGCGCGGCCAGATTTCCGACGAGCAGCAGACGAACAGGTCCGGCGCCAGCCGCTCGATCGCCGCCCGTGCGGCGCGCTCGTGCGCGGGATTGCGGAACGAGTGCAGGAAGCACACGACGATCCCCTGGACGCCCTGCGCGCGCGCCGCGGCGACGGCGTTCGTGACGCTGGCTTCGTCCAGCGCCACATGGACGCTGCCATCCGCCCGCAGCCGTTCGTCGATCTCGTACACCAGCTCGCGCGGGATCAGCGGCGCGGCGCGGTCGCCCCACCAGTATTGCGGCCGCGGCACATGCAGGCGCTGGATGATCAGCAGGTCGCGGAAGCCCTTGGTGACCAGCAGCGCCAGCCGGGCGCCCTTGCGCTCGATCAGCGTGTTCACGGCGATCGTCGTGCCGTGCACGAAATACTCGACCTCGGCCGGCGGCACGGCGCGCTCGCGCTCCAGCGCCTGCAGGCCGATGGCCAGGCCTTCGACCGGATCCTGGGGCACGGTCGGCGATTTCAGGCCGAGGATGCGGCCGGAATCGGCGTCGTAGACCGAGAAGTCGGTGAAGGTGCCGCCGATATCGACGCCGATGCGATAGCGTGCCACGGATCAGAGCCTCCCTGCGCTGGAAAGGCCGACCGCCTTTTCCGCAACCAGCATCACCACCAGGATGAGCGCGATCTGCACCGTCGAGACTGCAGCGATCAACGGGGTCTGCTCCCATTCCATGTAGTTGAAGATGCGCAACGGCAGCGTGACCGTGGCCGGACCCGAGATGAACAGGGCCAGGTATACGTCGGAGAAGGAGATGATGAAGGCGAACACGGCGCCGGCAATGACGCCCGAGCGGATCATCGGCACGGTGACCTTCAGGAACATCTGGCGCCAGGTCGCGCCCAGGCTGCGCGCCGCCTCCTCGATCGCCGGATCGATCCCGGCCAGGCTTGCCGTGACGGTGCGGACGACGAACGGCATCGTGATCAGGACATGCCCGAGGGCCATGCCGAGCAGCGAGCCGGCCAGGCCGACCTTGGACAGCGTCAACAGCAGCGCCATGCCCACGAGGACGCGCGGCACGTAGAGCGGCGCCAGCAGCAGAGATTCGGTCGCCGCCTGGCGCGCGCGGCGGTGGCGCACCAGCGCGTAGGCGGCGAGCGTCCCCGCCACCGTCGCGATGCCTGCCGCGACCGCCGCCAGGATCAGGCTGACCTTGAACGACGAGATGAAATCGGCGTTTTCGGCCAGGGCACGGAACCAGCGCAACGAAAACCCGGGCGGCGGGAAGCGCATGACGCTGGAGGAACTGAACGACTCGATGACGACGACGCTGATCGGGCCCAGCATCAGCAGATAGGCCGCGATCACGATCGCCGCACCCAGGCCGCGCAGCCAGGGATTCATGCGCGTCATGCCCGGGCGCCGCGCCGGCCGATCGACCGGATGTAGAGATAGACGATGGTCCCGGACACGACGCCCATGAAGATGCCGATCGCCGAGCCGAACGGCCAGTTGTAGCCCACCAGCATCGCGTCGTAGGCGAGCGCGGCGATCATCTTCACCTTGGCGCCGCCGAGCAGGGCGGGCAGCGCATAGGCGGTTATCGACAGCGAGAACACCAGAAGGCTGCCGGAGACGATTCCCGGAAGGCTGAGCGGGAACGTCACGCGCCAGAAGGCCTGCATCGGCGTCGCGCCCAGGGCGCGCGCGGCCTCCTCCACATGGCGATCGACCTTCTCCAGGGACGACATGATCGGCATGATCATGAACGGCAACAGCACCTCGACCAGGCCGAACGTCACGGCGTAGATCGTGAACAGCAGGCGCAGTGGCGAGTCGATCAAGCCGAGGGCCAGCAGGCTGGCGTTCAGCAGGCCGCCGCGCCCCAGGATCACGATCCAGCCATAGGCGCGCACGACGATGCCGACCATGATCGGCAGGAAGATCAGATAGACCAGAATCCCCTTGAAGCGCGATTCGGTGCGCGCGAGGAAATAGGCCACCGGGTAGCCGAACAGCAGCGACAGGACGGTGACGATCACCCCGATCTGGACCGTCTCGAGCACGACGCGCAGATAGAAGAAGTCGCCGAACAGCCGCTGATAGTTCTCGATCGTCAGCGTGAAGTCGGTGATCGTGCCCGGCACGAAGCGCAGGAAGCTGTAGCCCAGCATCAGCGCGGCCGGCGCCACCAGCGTCGCTGCGACGATCAGCATCGCCGGCGCCAACGCGGCGCGCCGGACCGGCAGGCGCGTGCTCATGACGTGCCGGCTCCGCCCAGGGACACCAGGCTCATCTCTTCCGGCGCGATGGCGATGCGCATCCGGTCGCCGGGGCGCGGCAGGACCTTTCCGGGGGCCGCACGGCCGCTTGCCTGGATCGAGTCGCCTTGCGGCACGCGAAGCGTGAGGTTGATGCGCTCGCCGACATAGACGGCGTCGGCGACCGCCGCGTCCAGCGTATTGACCGCCGCCCGGTCGCCGTCGGCCAGCAGGCGCACGAACTCCGGCCGGATGACGAGCCCGACCGCGCCCGTCCTGCCGCCGGGTGCGACGCGCAGGCTGGTCCCGGACCTGGCGGTAAACGTGTCGGGCCCGGTCAGCCGGCCTTCGAGAACGGTGCATTGCCCGATGAACCGCGCGACGAAAACGGAATCCGGCCGCTCGTAGATGTCGCGCGGCGTGCCGAGCTGCTCGATGACGCCCTTGTTCATCACGGCGATGCGGTCGGACATCGCCATCGCCTCACTCTGGTCGTGCGTCACGTAGAGCGCCGTGATGCCGAGTTCGCGTTGCAGGCGGCGGATCTCGTCGCGCATCTGCTCGCGCAGCTTCAGGTCGAGGTTGGACAGCGGCTCGTCGAGCAACAGCACCGAAGGACGCACCGCCAGGGCCCGCGCCAGGGCCACGCGCTGCTGCTGGCCGCCGGACAGCTCGCGCGGCATGCGGGTCGCCAGGCTGTCCAGGCCGACAAGAGCGAGCGACTCGTTCACCGCCCGCGTCATCGCCGTTCGCTCCATGCGGCGCAGGCGCAGGCCGAAGGCGACGTTGTCGAACACGCTGAGATGCGGAAACAGCGCGTAGCTCTGGAAGACCATGCCGATCCCGCGGCGCTCCACCGGCACGCCGGCCATGTCGGCCTCGCCGATGCGGATCGAGCCGGAGGACGGCTGCTCGAACCCGGCGATCATGCGCAGCGTCGTCGTCTTGCCGCAGCCGGACGGACCGAGCAGCGAGACGAACTCGCCGGATCCGATCGCAAAGGTGACGGGACCGACGGCGTGCGTCGACCCGAAATGCTTGCCGAGCCGAGCGACCTCGATCGAGGCCATGGCCGACGGATGGATCAGCCCACGACTTCGCGATTCACGCGCTCGAGGTACTTGTCCGAGAGCTTGTACATCTTTTCGTAGTCCAGCGCCCGAACCTTGGCCTGGTCCTCCGCCGAGATCTGCAGCCGCGGCAGGTCCTTGATCAGAGGCATGGCCTTGGAATTGGTAGCCGAATACGAGAACTTCTTGGCGATCTGCACCTGCACTTCCGGCGAGAGCGACAGGTCCACGAACTTCTCCGCCAGCGCCTTGTTGGGGCCGCCTTTGACGATCATGAAGCCGGAGCCATAGGCGACCCAGCCGTTCGGATAGACGAAGTCGATCCCGGCGACGCCTTGATCCTGCAGCATGTAGGTGCGTCCGACCCAGAACGGCGCGGCCACGATCTCGCCGTTGGTGAACAGCTGCATGCCCTGGTCGTTCGACTCCATCACGAGCCCGTCGTTCTCGCGGATGATCTTGCGGCACAGAGCGACCACCGGATCGAAATTGTCGTAGCTGCCGCCGAGGCTCAGGTTCGCGGCGTGCATCCACATCTCGCCCATCCAGCCGAATTTCGGGATCGCGACCTTGCCCTTGAGCCTCTTGTCGAGCAGCAGCGACCAGCCCTGCTGCGCGGCCTCGGCCTTGCTCACGGCCTTGGTGTTGATGGTCAAGGCCCAGGGCGCGATGTAGCGGTCGGCGTAGAACGGGTTCTTGTAGGCGTCACCGACGGCGGCGAAGTTGGGCGCCTTGGCGGGATCGATCCTTTCGACCAGGTCGAGCGCGATCGCCTGGCCCATGCGGGTGGTGCCGAGCTCGACGACGTCGACCGTCGGATTGGCGCGCGCCGCCTGGATCGCCGCGAGCTGCTGCGCGTTCGGCCGCTGGTCGTAGGCGACATCGACGCCATTGGCCTTGGCGAAGGGATCGCCGATCATCTCCTTGATCGCCGTGCCCCACGAACCGCCGACCGCCATGACAGTGAACTTGCGGCCTTGCGCGACGGCATCGCCCGAGCGCAGCAGCGCCGGCAGGAACATCGCGCTCGCCGTTCCGGTGGCGAGCGCGGCGCGACGAGATAGCGATTTGCACGATTTCATCTGCGGCTCCCTGCTTGCCCGCACTGCCCCAGGAAGGTGCCTGCACGGCGGAGCGATGCGGAGAAGTGTTAAGCGAGTATGGGAATGCTGGACGAACGCGACATCCAAATCAACCGTGCTGCCGGCATGGGCCCTTTGCAGGATCGCGCGGGCAGCCTCGGTCCAGCCATCGCAGCGCCGCGCAGCCGGCTCGCGGCGCAACCAATTCGCGGCAACCGGCGCGGTTCGCGCGGCCGCTCGCGCTTCACCGCGGCTTCTCGCTGCCCTTGCTGGGCGTCCCGGCCGGTGCGTCCGGTCCCGGCTGGGCGGGCGGGGTCCCCGCGGACCCGGGCGCCAGGCCCGGCGACGTCTCGATCGCCGGCGGCGGCGTTTCCGGCGCCAGCTTCGGCTCGGGCAGGCGCACGCTGCCGGGCCGCATGCCGGCGCCGAGCGGCGGCGGC
>CAZLBB010000157.1:0-12648 GCA_964557415.1 uncultured Rhodospirillaceae bacterium | reverse complement strand
CGTCGGCCGTGACCGTGACGCTCTGGCCGGCGGGGATCGTGCTGACCTGCGGCGAGTCCGCGTTGGGCTGCTGCCGCACGACCGCTTGGCGGCTGGTCGTGTACTGATTGCCGACGACCGCCTTGCCCGGCGCCGCGGCCGGCGCCGGCGCGGCGGCCGGTTTCGCCGCCGGCTTCTTGGCCGCGGGTTTCGGGGCGGGCGCCGCCGCCGGCGCCGCAGCCGGTGCGGCAGGCTTCTGCAACGCGTTCATCCGCGTACGGGCCAAGGCGGCGAATTTCCCGTTGGGATAGGTATCCAGATACGCCTTGTACTCGGCGGGGTCCTTGCTGTTCTTGATGGAATCCCAGAAGGCCAGCTCCGCGGGGTCGGTCGCCTGCGCCAGCAGCAGCGGCTGCTGCCTGTCGGCGGCCTGGGCCGCGAGGCTCACGCCCGGCATCGCCAGCAGCGCCAGTGCCGTCATGGCAGCGCCAATCATCATGCGTTTGTCGTTCATCGTCCCCTCCTGCGGGCCGAATGGATCAGCCGGCCGCCCCTCGATGGCCTGTCACCGGGCGGCCGAATCCGGGCGATCGTGCCCGGAAGAGTGCCGCCGGGGCGGCGGCGATGCAAGGCCGGCGGGAATCCTCCGCCGGTTGATCCAGGTCAAAGCGCCGGGCGCGCGGCGAACCATAATTCGACCACGCGCATTGAGTGGACCGCCACTCGAGGTAGGGAGAGATTTCATGGCTGACCAACCGAAAACCGTTCCGGCGGCCGGCGCGCGCCAGGTTCCTGCATGGCGCAGCCTCCATGACGAGGTCGACCGCATGATGTCGAGCTTCTTCGGGGGCGGGCCGGGCCGCTTCCCCGCGCGGCTGTTCGAGTCGGAGATGCTGCCGCGCACCGGCGACGGCCAGCTGACGCCGCGCATCGACGTGAGCGAAACCGAACAGGCGTTCGAGGTCCAGGCCGAACTGCCGGGCATGGAAGAGAAGGACGTGGAGCTGCTGTTGCAGGACCATGTCCTGACCATCCGCGGCGAGAAGAAGTTCGAGAAGGAAGAGAAGCGCAAGAACTACCACATGATCGAGCGGCAGTACGGCAGCTTCCAGCGCTCGTTCGAGCTGCCCGACATCGTCGACGAGTCGAAGATCGCGGCGAAATTCGACAAGGGCGTGCTGTGCGTGACCCTGCCGAAATCGGCCAAGGCGAAGGAATCCTCGCGCAAGATCGCGATCGGCAAGGGTTGACAGCGCGCGCGTTGATCCGCGCGCGCCGACATTTGAGTCGGCGGCCGGATCAGCGGCCGCCAATCGCTTGAGAATCCGGTGCCGGCGGGCGGCGCGGGCGAAAGCCCCGCCGCCCGTGCTCTTTTCGGCGCCGGGAGGCCGCTTGCCAGGCGACCGCCTGCGGCGCTAGCGTTGTCGCAATAGTTTCAATTGAAACCAATGGCGCCGCGAGGAGGACGCCTCATGCCTGGACCGGCGGAAGACGGCGCGAGACAAGGCTGGAGCGAGGCGGAGGCCCGCCGCTTCGACCTCGCGCGGCTCGACCCCGCCTTCCTCGACGACCCGTACCCGACCTATCGCGCGCTGCGCGCGCACGATCCGGTGCATCGCCTGCCGGACGGCAGCTGGTTCCTGACGCGCTACGACGACCTGATGCTGTGCTACCGCGACCGCCGGCTCAGTTCGGACAAGACGCGCGAGTTCAGGCCGAAGTTCGGCGACGGGCCGCTCTACCGCCATCACACGACCAGCCTTGTGTTCAACGACCCGCCGCTGCACACGCGCGTGCGCAAGCTGCTGGCGGCCGCCTTCACGCCGCGCACGCTGCAGGCGCTGGAGCCGCGCATCGCCGGGCTGGTGGACGGGCTGCTCGACCAGGCGGACGGGTGCGGACGGATGGACCTGATCGAGGATTTCGCCTTCGCCCTGCCGGTCGAGGTCATCTGCGACATGCTCGGCGTGCCGCGCGGCGACCGCGCCCCGCTGCGCCGCTACTCGCTCGCCATCCTCGGCGCGCTCGAGCCCGCGCCGACGCCGGAGCAGCTCGATCGCGGCAACCGGGCGGTGGCCGAGTTCGAGTCCTATCTCGAGGGCCTGATCGACGAGCGCACGCGACGGCCGAGCGAGGACGCGGCCTACATCCTCGGCGTGCTGATCGACGGCGAGGTGGACGGCGAGCGGTTGACGCGCCAGGAGCTGGTGCAGAACTGCATCTTTCTCCTGAACGCGAAACACGAGACCACGACCAACCTGATCGGCAACGGCGTCGATGCGCTGCTGCGCTTCCCCGACCAGCTCGAGCGGCTCCGGCGCGACCCGGCGATGGTCAAGACCGCGGTCGAGGAGGCGCTGCGCTTCGAAAGCTCGAACCAGCTCGGCAACCGGCGCGTGGCGGAGGAAATCGAGATCGGCGGCGTGGCGATGCCGCCCGGCACCTACCTGCATCTCGGCATCGGCGCCGCCAACCGCGATCCGGCGCAGTTCCCCGATCCCGACCGCTTCGACATCGGCCGCAATCCCAACCGGCACCTGGCCTTCGCCGCGGGCCCGCATATCTGCCTCGGCAACACGCTGGCGCGCATGGAGGGCCAGATCGCGATCGGTTCTCTCGTGCGGCGCTTCCCGAATCTGCGGCGCGACGGTCCGTTCGTCCGCGGCGGGCGTGCGCGCTTTCGCGGCTTCGCCCGCTATCCGCTGCAGCTCTGACGGCGCGCGCTATTGCGCCGCCGCCGATCCGGATGCGGCCGCGCGCGCCTTGCGCAGCGCCGCCGTCGCCGCCCCGTCCACAAGCGGCGGCGTCCCGGTCAGCACGACGCCGAACCTAGCGCGCACCTGGTCCGCGGTGTAGTAGCCGCGTTGGACGTCGGCCAGGACCAGCGCCGGGTCGCGCTCCAGCGGGTCGCCGAAGCCGCCGCCGCCCGGCGTCGAGACGGCGACCACGTCGCCCGGGCTGATCTCGATGTTCTGGTCCTTCGACAGATGCGGCGGCGTGTAGTCGTGGCCGGCCCGCGTGATCGTCACCTTGTTCGTGCCGCCGTCCTCGCCGCCGAGCGCGCCGCGCGGGCCGGTGCGGCCGTGGTCCATCACCATCGACGCCCGCGCCGTGCCGCGCCTAAGGCGGATCCTGTAGTTGACGCCGAAGCCGCCGCGCCGCTTGCCGGCGCCGCCCGAGCCCTCGTGCAGCGAGTATTCCTCGAACAGCACCGGATAGTACTGCTCCATCACTTCGATCGGCGTGGTCTTGGAGATGCCGATGGTCGAGCAGCCGTTCGACAGGCCGTCGCCCACGGCGTTGCCGCCGTAGCCGCCGCCGCTGATGACATACATGATGAAGTTGCGGTTGCGCTCGGGATCGTGGCCGCCGAGCGCCAAGTTGCCCGAGGTGCCGGCGGGCGCGGCGAACAGCCTTTCGGGCATCGCCGGCACCAGCGCGTTGAACACCGCCTCGGCGATGCGCTGGCTGACCTCGGCCGCGCAGCCCGAGACCGGCCGCGGGTACCTGGCGTAGAGGAACGTGCCGTCGGGATCGGTGATGTGCAGCGGATCGAAGGTGCCCGCGTTGATCGGCACCTCGGGGAAGATGTGCTTCATCGCCAGGTAGATCGACGAGCGCGTCGTGGCGATGACGCTGTTCATCGGCCCGCGGCAGGGCGGCGACGACTTGGACAGATCGAAATAGAGCTCCGTCTCCTCCTTGCGCACGCTGAGCCGGATGACCAGCGGCTCGTCGACCACGCCGTCGGAGTCGACATAGGACTCGCCGTAATACTCCCCGTCGGGAATGGTTGCGATGCGCGCGCGCATCAGCCGTGCGGCGCGTGACTTGAGCTCGCCGATCGCGGCCTCGACCGTGTCGCGGCCGTAGCGGTCGAGCAGCGCGGTCAGGCGCTTCTCGCCGATCGCCAGCGCCGCCGCCTGCGCCTTGATGTCGCCGATGCGCTGGTCGGCGATGCGGATGTTGCTGAGGATGATCGACAGGATCTCCTCGTCCATCCGGCCCGCCTTGAACAGCTTGACCGGCGGCAGGCGCAGGCCCTCCTGCTCGACCTCGGTCGCGTTGGCCGAGAAGCCGCCCGGCACCATGCCGCCGGTGTCGGGCCAGTGGCCGGTGTTGGACAGCCAGCAGAACAGCTCGCCGCGATAGAAGAACGGCTTGACGAAGCGCACGTCCATCAGGTGCGTGCCGCCGAGATAGGGGTCGTTGACGATGTAGACGTCGCCCGGCGCGAGGTCCTTCGCGCGGTCGATCACGGCCTTGGCGCCGAACTGCATCGTGCCGACGAAGACCGGCAGGCCGAGCTCGCCCTGCGCGATCAGCTCGCCCGTCGCGCGGTGATAGATGCCGTCCGACCGGTCGAGCGCCTCGGAGATCACCGGCGAGAAGGCGGCGCGCACGAAGGCAAGGTCCATCTCGTTGCAGACCTGCTGCAGGCCGTTCTCGATCACGGCGAGGGTCACCGGGTCGAGGGTGACGGCAGTGCCGACGTCGTTCATGGCGTGCTTCCCTGTACCGATGCCACGAGGTTGCCGAACCCGTCGGCCTCCACCCGGTCGCCCGGCTCGATCACGATGGTGCAGTCCAGCTGCTCGACGATCGCCGGCCCAGCGAAGCGGGCGTCGGCCGGCAATTTCTCGCGGCGATAGACCGGCGTGTCGCGCCAGCCGCCGTCCTCGTACCAGACGCGACGACGGCCGGCGATGGCGCCGTCCAGGTCGCGCGCGCGCCCGTCGACGGGCAGCAGCGCGTCGAGCGGCAGGGCGGGACGGCGGCCGATCACGGCCGTGTGCAGGTTGACGAGCACCGGGCGGATCTCCGGCAGCGCCACTTCGAAGCGCTTCCAATAGGCGTCGGCGAAGGCCTGGTGCAGCGCCGCGCGATCGACGTCGATGCCCGGCAGCTTGACGGTCAGGATGTGGCTCTGGCCCTGGAACTGCATGTCGGCCTCGTGCAGCACCTCGATGCCGTCGACCGCGACGCCTTCGCGCGCGATGGTGGCGCGGCCTTCCGCGATCTGCGCCTCCAGCGTACGCCGGACAAGCGCCATGTCCAGCGCCGGCAGCGGCTTGTTGATCGTGTTGACGTAGTCGTGGCGAAGGTCGGCGACGACGCAGCCCAGCGCGTTGGTGATGCCGGGACGCGCGGGGATCAAAAGGCGCGGGATGCCCAGTTCGCGCGCCAGCGCCGCCGCGTGCAGCGGGCCGGCGCCGCCGAAGGCGAACAGCGCGAAGTCGCGCGGGTCGTGGCCCTTGGCGAGCGACACCATGCGGATGGCGCCGGCCATCTTGTCGTTGGCGACGCGGATGATTGCCGCCGCCGCCTGCTCGGGCCCGAGCCCGAGCGCGCGGCCGACGGCGGCAAGGATCGCGTCGGCCACGCGCTGCATCGACACGGGCGAATCCACCGCCAGCAGGCCCTTCGGGTTGAGCCGCCCCAGCAGCAGGTTGGCGTCGGTGATGGTCGGGCGCGTTCCGCCCCGGCCGTAGCAGATCGGGCCGGGCGCGGCACCGGCGCTCTCGGGGCCGACGCGCAGCATGCCGGAATCGTCGAGGTGCGCGATCGACCCGCCGCCCGCGCCGATCGTGTGCACGTCGACCATCGGCACGTGGATCGGCATGGCGTATTCCAGCTCCAGCTCCGCGCTGACGCGCGGCAAGCCGCCCTGGATCAGCCCCACGTCCGAGCTGGTGCCGCCCATGTCGTAGGTGATCAGGTCCGGATAGCCGGCCTGCCGCCCGGTATACGCGGCCGCCATCACGCCCGAGGCCGGCCCGGACATCACGGTGTTGACCGCGGCCTCGGCGGCGATGCGGCTCGACACCGTGCCGCCGTTGCCCTGCATCACCAGCAGCTCGCGCGCGAAGCCGCGCCGCTTCAGCTCGTCGCCCAGCCGCGTGATGTAGCGGTGCAGCACCGGCTGCACCGAGGCGTTCACCGCCGCGGTCACGCCGCGCTCGTATTCGCGGTACTCCGACAGCACGGCGCTGCCCAGCGTGACATAGGCATTGGGCCACAGCGAGCGCACGATCTCGCCCGCGCGGCGCTCGTGCGCGGGGTTGATGTAGCTGTGCAGGAAGTGGATCACGACCGACTCGCAGCCCTGGGCCAGCAGCGCGCGCGCGGCGGCGGCGACCGCATCCTCGTCAAGCGCCTCGACCACCTTGCCGTCGGCGTCCATGCGCTCGCGCACTTCCAGGCGCAGCTCGCGCGGGACGAGGGGGACGAACCGTCCAGTCAGCCCATAGGGCGTCGGCCGCGTGCGCCGTCCGAGCTCGAGCGAGTCGCGGAACCCCTTGGTCGTGATCAGCCCGCACTTGGCGATCTTGCGCTCGAGCAGCGCGTTGGTGGTGGTGGTCGTGCCGTGCACCACGGCGGCAAGCCCGGCCGGATCGTCGCCGCTCGCCTTGATCGCCGCCAGCACTCCGAAGGCCTGGTTGTCGGGCGTGGTCGGCACCTTGGCCACGCGCACGGCGCGGGTCCGCGGATCGATCGCGATCAGGTCGGTGAACGTCCCGCCCACGTCCACGCCGACGATGTTGCCGGCGGCGGCCAGCGGATCCCCGTCCTTCACGTCAGCGCTGCCCGTCCCACAGCTTAATCTCCGATGCCTTCAGGCCCCCGGCGCGCGCGTGCACGCGCCCGCCCGTGGTCATGGCGATGTAGAGGCACAGCTCGTCCGGCCGCGGCGCGTCCGGGATGCCGGCCTCGATGGCGCCGAAATGGCTGCGCACATAGGCGGCGTCCTTGTGGTGGATCGGGATGTCGACGCGCATGCCGACCGGTCCCACCTTCATCACCGATGGCACGATCGCCTTGGCGCCGCCCAGCGCCTCGCGCATGGCGTAGCCGCCGGGCACGTGCCAGACCGCGGTATGCTCGAGCTCGCCCGCGCTGCCGGCGCAGGATGCCTTGCCATAGGCCTCGATCGCCTTGGGCTCGCCGCCCATCGCTGCGATCAGCCGCTTCGAGATGTCGATGCCGAGGGGTTTGAGCGCCTCCATCATCGGCATGATGTCCTCGGCGTAGCCGCCGGCATAAGGATTGGCGACCACGGCGCCGGCCCAACCGACCAGGACCGGCTTCGCCACCGGCGCGCCGCCCTCATGCCAGATTGTCTCGACATTGACCGCGATCTTGCGGACCCGGACCAGTTCCATCTCTTCTCCCGCCTCCTATGCCGCCGACGACAGCAGGCGGCCACAGTCGCCGACGACGCGCCGGCGCCCGCGCAATTGCAGCAGCGCGCCCTCGATCAGGCCCAGGCCGCGCATGTGCCGCGCTTCCGCCGCGCCGCGGTCGAGCGCCGCGTCGATCTCGGCCGTGTCCAGGGCGCCGACGGCGACGGTCACCGCGATGTCGCCGAGGTCGCTGTCGTCCTTGACCTCGCGCGCGGGCAGGCGGCGGATCGTCGGGCTGTCCACATCCACCGCGTTGGCGATCAGCGTCGCGGCGGCGTCGGCGTCGGCGGCGTTCGCGGCCAGCACGGTGACCGAATCGGCGATGCCGCGGCTCAAGGACCGCCCGCCGCGGCCCGACGTGGCGATGCCGCGCACCGGCGCGGCGAATGGGATCGCGGCGAACCCGTCCAGCGCCGCGCTCTGCCGCTCGTCGGCCTCGAGCGTACCGGCGACGCCGACGCGCATGATCTGGCTCGGCGTCAGGTGGATGGCGATGTCGCCGCCGTCGTTGACATAGGCGCGCAGCAGGCGCCTTCCGGCCAGCATCTTCTCCAGCATCTCGTCGGCAACCGCTCCGGCCACCGCCGCCATCGGCGTGACGAACACCGCGCGATGCGGCCACACGGCGGCGATCATGCGGCGGGCGATGGGGCCCGAGGCGCGGGGCACCGGCTCCGCCACGGGCGCGCGCAGCAGGGGCAATTCGGAAACCAGTGTCTCCAGGACTCCGTCGAACGCGCTGCAGATCTGGCGATAGGCAAGGTGAACCTCGTCGGCGTCGCCGACGGCGCCGACGACCAGGTCGATCGGGCCGTGCTGCAAGTGCAGGCGGCCGTCGGGCAGCAGCGCGGCGACGGCGCCGCTCATGCGCGGGCCTTGAGATCGAGCGGCCAGGGATTGTCCGGCCTCCGGGCTTCGTCGCGCCGCCGTGCCTGAGCGAGCACCTCGCCGAGGCCCACCACGCTATCGACGTGGCCGCCCAGCGCGCGGTAGTCCTCGAGCCGCATGGTGAACTCGATCGGCGCGACCAGGGCCGGGGTCGGCACGTAGCCGAACGATTTTTCCGGCATTCGCGTCACGTCGACCATCACCGTGATGCCGCCGCCGGGCCAGACATAGGCCGGCGCCCCGCCGAGCGTGACGCGGGTCAGGCGATCGCGCACCGAGCGCGTGAGCCGCACCGGGTTCTCGGTCACGCCGGCGCGCAAGGAGCCGCCGGCGCCGCCCATGAACAGCACCGTGCACAGGGCCGGCTCGCAATTCTCGCCGATGCGGTCGACCACCTTCTGCAAGGGCGCCGGCATCGCCGCCGGCACCGGCTTCAGTTTGTCGTCGAGCACGAAATAGGCCGCGTCCTCGCCCGTGGTGCTGACCATCAGCAGGCGCAGGCCCGGCCACGCGGTCCTGGCGTCGATCTTCTCGATGATGGCCAGCGGGTCGGTGATGTCGGTGCCGCCCCAGCCGGCGCCGGGATGCGCGACCTGGAAATAGCGCCCGGGCGTCGACTTGCGGCCGCGCACGCGGATGCCGGCGGGCTTGATGTCGAGATAGCGCCCGGCCTGATGCTCGCTCAGCACGCCGGTGATGTGGTCGTCGACCACGATCACCTCGTCGGTATGGCCGAACCACTGCTTGGCGAAGATGCCGATCGTAGCCGAGCCGCAGCCGACGCGCATGCGCTCCTCGCGGTGCCCGTCGATCACCGGCGGCTTGCCGGCCTCGACCGTGAGCTTCGCGCCGCCCTCGACCTCGAGCTCGACCGGAAGCTTGTTGCACAGGCGCAGCATCATGTCGCAGGTGACCGTGCCTTCGCGCTTGCCGCCGCCGGTCAGGTGCCTGACGCCGCCGAGCGAGAGCATCTGCGACCCGTATTCCGCGGTCATGACGTGGCCGACCGGCTCGCCGTCGCATTTCACCGTCGCCTGCTCGGGCCCGACATGGCGGTCGGTGTCGATCTTCACCTTCACGCTGCAGTAGCTGAAGATGCCCTCGGTCACGACCGTCACCGTGTCGACGCCTTCATGCGGCTGCGAGACGATGAACGGCGCCGGCTTGTAGTCCGGATAGGTCGTGCCGGCGCCGATGCCGGTGACGAAGACCGGGGCCCTCGGCGCGATCTCGCCCTGCCAGTTCGTCGAGCCCTCGAGGAACGGCACCAGCGCGCCCTTGCGCTCGATCGCGTGCCGGACGAGAACGAGCGGATCGGTGCGTGTCAGCACGCCCTCGACATTGGCGTAGCGGTCGCAGGCGCCGGTCTTGCCCGGGCGGATGCGGCACAGCACCGGGCAGGCGTCGCAGCGCACCAGCCCGTCCTTTGCGGTCCTTGCGGGAACGGTGTCGACGTCGCTCATGCTCGTTCTCCGGCTATTGCGCCTTGGGCCGCGCGGATGGCGGCGCGCACGCGATGCGGCAGGGCCGGCAGCTTGCGGATCGTCACGCCGGTCGCGTCGCGGATGGCGCTCAGGATCGCCGGCGCGGTCGGCACCAGGGCGGGCTCGCCGATGCCCTTGGCGCCGAACGGGCCCAGCGGCTCGGCGGCTTCGATCAGGATCACGTCGATCGGCGGCACGTCGCCGACGGTCGGGATCAGGTAATCGTGCAGGTTCTCGGTGCGGCCGGGCAGGTATTCCTCCATCAGCGCCAGGCCGATGCCCTGGGCGATGCCGCCATGGATCTGGCCTTCGACCAGCGTCGGGTTGACCGCCCGGCCGACATCGTGCGCGGCGACGAAGCGCCGCAGCTTGACCGTGCCGAGCGCGAGGTCGACCTCGAGGCCGCAGAGCTGCGCGGCGAAGCCATAGGTCGCATAGGGCACGCCCTGGCCGTCGGCATCGAGCGGCGAGGTCGGCGGGTCGAACGATCCTTGCCCGGTCAGCACGTCGCCGTCCGATCCCGCCACCGGCAGCGCGGCCAGGTCGATGCGGCGGCGCAGGTCGCCCTCGGTCAGAAGCAGCGTCGATCCGTCGACGGCGATGCGCGCATCCGGGCCGACATTGGCCAGGCGCAGCAGCTTCTCGCGCAGGTTGCGCGCCGCCAGCTCGACCGCCTTGCCCGAGACGAAGGTCTGGCGCGAGGCCGAGGTCTTGCCGGCATCGGCCGTGCGGTCGGTGTCGCCCACGACCTGCGTGATGCGATCGACCGGCAATCCCAGCGCGTCGGCGCAGATCTGCTGCAGGATCGTGGTCGAGCCCTGGCCGATGTCGACCGCGCCGTTGTAGAGCGTCACGCGCCCGTCGGCGCCGATGCCGACGCGCATGGTCGAGGGATTGGCGATCGACGTGTTGCCGATGCCGTACCACATGCAGCCGATGCCAACGCCGCGCCTCGCCACGGCGTGGCCGTTGCCGGCGCGGCGGTTGTGCTCCGCCGCCTCGGCGCGCAGGCGCTGCCAGTGCGGCCTCAGCGCCTCGAGGCAGGCCGGCAGCCCCGCGCTGTGCTTCAGCACCTGACCGCACGCCGTCGTGTCGCCGGCCTTCAGCGCGTTCTTCAGGCGGAACTCCAGCCGGTCCACGCCCAGCGCGTCGGCGAGCGCGTCCATCAGCCCCTCGTGCACCACCGCCGCCTGCGGCACGCCGAAGCCGCGGAAGGCGCCCGAGGGCGGCTCGTTGGTGTGGATGGCGCGGCTCAGCGCGCGCGCCGCCTTGACGCGGTAGGGCCCGCTCGCATGCACGGGCACGCGGTTGGCGACGGTCGGGCCCCACGAGGCATAGGCGCCGGTGTTGAAGTCGCCCTGGAACTCGATCGCCGCCAGCGTGCCGTCGCGCGCGGCGCTCCAGCGCCCGCGCATGACGGCGGGATGGCGCTTGGTCGAGGCCGCCATCGATTCCGGCCGCGTATAGGCCATGCGCACCGGCCGGTCGAGATGCCAGGCGGCGACCGCGATCAGGGGCTGGACCGAGAGGTCGAGCTTGCCGCCGAAGCCGCCGCCGATGCCGCTCGGTACGATGTGCACGTCCTGCGGCCCGATGCCGAGGAGCTGCGCGACCTCGTCGCGGTCCATGTAGGGCGACTGCGTGCAGGCATGGATCTCGATCCGGTCGCCGACGCGCCGCGCGTAGCCGGCCTCGGGCTCGATATAGGCGTGCTCGACGAAGCTGGTTTCCCAATCGCCCTCGACGACGACGTCGGCCTGCTCCATCGCGGCATCGGGGTCGCCGTGCTGCAGGCGCCCCTTCGTCAACACGTTGTCCGGCAGCCTGGCATGCAGCGCCGGCGCGCCCGGCGCGGTCGCCGCGGCGACGCCGCTGACCGGCGGCAGCACGTCCCACGCGATCGGCAGCTCCTCGTCGCGGATGCCGAGCACCGTGTCGCGGTCGCCGACCAGCGCGCAGACCGGTTCGCCGCGATAGCGCACTTCGCCTGCGGCGAACGCAGGCTGGTCCTTGATCGTGGGATAGATGCCGTAGCCGTTGTTGCCAGGCACGTCCTTGGCCGTGAACACGCGCACCAGGCCTGGGCGACTGGCGCGGAGCGGCGCGACGTCGCCGATGGCGAAGCGCGCGCGCGCATGCGGCGAGCGCACGGCGCGCAGCCACAGCGCGTCCGCCGGGGCCACGTCGTCGCCGTATTTCTCGCCGCCGGTCAGCTTCGGCGCGACGTCGACGCGCGCGATGCGGGCGCCGACGGCCGCGCCGACCGCCGGCGTCGCCTCGCCAAACGGAATCATTGCGGGCTGGTCGGAGGCGGCATCGAGCACGGCCTCGACGATCTTGCGATAGCCGGTGCAGCGGCACAGCACGCCGCCCAGCGCATCCAGCGCCTCGTCCTCGCTCGGGCGCGGATTGCGGCCGAGCAGGTCCTGCGCCGCCATCAGCATGCCGGGCGTGCAGATGCCGCATTGCGCCGCGCCATGGCGCGCGAAGGCGCGCTGCAGGGCCGAGAGACCGCCGTTCGCCGCGAGGCCCTCGACCGTCACGATCTCGGCGCCCTGGGCCTGCGCCGCCGGCACCATGCAGGCGCAGACCTGGCGCCCGTCCATCAGCACCGTGCAGGCGCCGCAATCGCCGGCCTCGCAGCCGACCTTGGTGCCGGTAAGGCCGAGATCGAGCCGCAGCACGTCGGTCAGCCGCCGCGCCGGCGGAACCGAGACCGAGACCGCGCGGCCGTTCAGGCGGAACTGCAGCTCGGCGTTCATGGCGCCAGGTGTCCGATCAGGCGGCGCGCCAAGGTCACGGCCGCCTCGCGCCGATAGGCGGCGTCGCCGCGCACGTCGTCGATCGGCGCAAGCGGGGCGAAATGCTCGGGCGCGACGCGCCCCGCCAGGCGCGCGTCGATCGGCTGGCCGGCCAGCGCCTGCTCGAGCAGCGGCAGGCGTCGCGCCGCGGCGGAGCAGGCCCCGACGGCGATGCGCGCCGACGCCACGCGGCCGTCCGGTCCGCGCTCGATTACGCCGGCGACCATGGCGATCGAGATCACCAGGTATTTGCGCGCGCCGAGCTTGAGGAAGTCGCCGCGCGCCGCGTGGCGCGGCCGCGGCACGTGAACG
>CAZLBB010000156.1:0-12653 GCA_964557415.1 uncultured Rhodospirillaceae bacterium | reverse complement strand
GTTGATCTAGCCCAAAGCGCGCGCCCGATACAGCCTCGCTTGACCGGCCCGGTCCGACCCCGGAAGATCGGCCGCATCAGACGGGGGACGTACGAAAATGGCCGCGAAGAAGATTCCCGGCGACAAGCTGGGCCTGCCGCCCTTTGCCGCGCCGCCGCCGCCGGCCGACGGGAAGCCGGTCTATCCGTTCGACTTCTCGTCGCACAAGCGGGCCGGCGGGGCGCTCAAGTTCGCCCTCACGATCACCGATCCCGGGTTCAACGTCTTCGTGCTGGGCGAGAACCGCAGCGGACGCATGACCGCCACGCTCAACTACCTGCAGAGCAAGGCCGAGCAGCGCCCTCCAGCGTACGACTGGGTCTATCTCTACAACTTCCGCCGCCCGCACAAGCCCAAGCCGTATCGCCTGCCGCGTGGCACCGGCCGCGAGTTCCGCGACCGCATGGCGTCGCTGGTGCAGGGCTTGCGGCAGAACCTGCAGGCCGAGTTCGAGAAGCCGGAATATACCGAGCGCCTGCGCGGCGCCGGCCTGCGTCTGCGCGAAAGCCTGGAACGCGCCTATGCCGAGCTCGACGAAGCCGCGCATGCGCAAGGGCTCAAGATCCAGCGCACCGAGCAGGGCGTCGGCATCCTCGCGGTCGACGCCGAGGGCAACCCGCGCCCGTGGGAAACGCTGTCGGCGGAGGAGCAGGAGCGCCTGACCAAGGCGGCGCACGAGCTGAGCGAGAAGCTGCGCGCGATCGGCGCCCAGGCGCAGCGGGCCGAGGAACAGGCCGGCGGCGTGGTCGTGAACATCAGGCGCGAGATTGCCGACGGCATCGTCGACGCGCCGATGATGCAGATCGAGAACGAGTACGCGCGCCATGCCGGCCTGCGCCGCTGGCTGATCGACATGCGCGAGGACCTGCTGGACCATCTCGAGGTCTTCCTCGCGCCGCCGCAGCCCGGCGAGCACGACACCGGCGCCGACCGCTACGCGGTCAACCTGATCGTCGACAACGCCGACATGCCGCACATGCCGGTCGTGCTGGAGCCCAACCCGACCTACGCGCGCCTGTTCGGCGCGATCGAATACCGCTCGGTCAAGGGCACGCTGGAGACGGATTTCCGCATGATCCGCGCGGGCGCGCTGCACCGCGCCAATGGCGGCGTGCTGATCCTGCGCGCCGAGGCGGTCGCGCGCGAGCCGGGCGTGTGGGAGGGCTTGAAAGGCGCCGTGCGCGACGGCGAGCTGCGCATCGAGGAGCCGCAGCGCGCCAACATGCCGGCGCTGGTGGAATCGCTCAACCCGCGGCCGATCCCGCTCGCGGTCAAGATCGTCCTCGTGGGCGCGCCACGCTGGTACTACACGTATTTCTCGGCCGACCCGAACTTCCTCGACTACTTCAAGATCAAGGCCGACATCGATCCGGACATGGACGTGACGCAGGAGAACCTGACCGTCTACGCCCAGCTCCTGCGCGACGCCGCGCAGAAGCGCGCCGGCGGCTCCCTACTGGAGGAGGACGCGGTCGGCTACCTGCTCGGCCAGGCCTCGCGCTGGTCGGACGCCCGCGACAAGCTGACGGCCCGGTTCGAGATGCTGGAGGACATCATCGTCGAGGCAGGCACGCTGCTGTCGCCCGCGACGGGCGGCAACGGCGCGCGCAGCATCGGCGTCGAGCAGGTGCGCCAAGCCCTGGCCGAGCGGCGGCGGCGCAACTCGCGCGTCGAGGACCGCAGCCAGGAGCAGATCCGCAAGCGCGTGATCAACGTCGCGACCGACGGCAAGGCCGTGGGCGAGGTCAACGCGCTGACCGTGCTCGACCTCGGCGACCACGGCTTCGGCCTGCCCTCGCGCATCTCGGCGCGCATCTATGTCGGAAGGCTCGGCGTGATCAACATCGAGCGCATGACCGAGATGGGCGGCCCGATCCAGCAGAAGGGCGTGCTGATCCTCGAGGGCTTCCTCAACGGCCGGTTCGCGCAGCGCTTCCCGCTGTCCTTCTCCGCGTCGATCACCTTCGAGCAGAACTACGGCGGGGTCGAGGGCGACAGCGCCTCGATGGCGGAGCTGTGCGCGATCGTATCCGCGCTGTCGGGCGTGCCGCTGCGGCAGGACATCGCCATCACCGGCTCGATGGACCAGGTCGGCACCGCCCAGGTGATCGGCGGAGCCAACTTCAAGATCGAGGGGTTCTTCCGCGCCTGCAACGAGCGCGGGCTGACCGGCAGGCAGGGCGTCATCGTGCCGCGGGCGAACGAGCGCAACCTGACGCTCCGCGACGACGTTGTCGAGGCCGTGCGCGCGGGCAAGTTCCACATCTGGAGCGTGGCGACGGTGGACGAGGCCGTCGCGCTGTTCACCGGCATGCCGACCGGCAAGGCCGACGCCCAGGGGCGCTACGCGGCCGAAACGGTCTATGGCCGGGTGATGAAGCGCCTGAGCGAGTTCGACCGCATCCTGACCAAGCGCCAGGCGCACCGGGGCTAGCGCCGCCCGGGGGTAGGAGGCTCGATGCTGTACGTCATCATCTTCGAGGACGACCCGACCAGGCTGCATGTGCGCGAGCAGCACATGAAGGCGCATCAGGACTTCCTGGATGAGCGCAGCGACCGCATCCTGGTCGCGGGCTCGCTGCGCGACGCCGCCGGCGCGGACCCCTGGGGCGGACTGTGGATCGTCGACGTCGCCGACCGCGCCGCCGCCGATGCGATCTACCGCGAGGACCCGTTCTGGACCAACGGGCTGCGCAAGTCGGTCACCATCCGATACTGGTCGAAGGCGTTCCCGGACCGCAAGGTGAAGATATAGGCATGCCTACTGCGCCGGGGCTGGCACGGGCTGGCGATGGCTGTTCTCGCGCGGGAACAGCAGCGCGCCGACGAACACGCAGGCGCCGAGCGCCGCGAGCAGCAGATACAACGTGGAGAATCCGGCGTGCTCGTGCACGACCGACACCAGCGGCACGGCCGCGCCCGCGGTGGCGAAGCCGAGGAAGTAGCGCACGGCGAAGACCCGCGCGCGCCACTCGTCGGTCGTGTAGCGCGCCAGCATCGTGTCGTTGATCGTCACTTGGCCGAAGATCGCCACCATGATGCCGCCGGCGCACAGCAGCATCAGCCAGTCCGTCGCATAGGCCGCACCCAAGAGCGCCGGCGCGGCGAAGGCCGAGACCGCCAGGAAGGCGCCCTTGAGCCCCACGCGGTCGATCACCTGGCCGACCGTGATCTGCGCCAGCGCGCCGACAGTGAAGATCGCCGCCGCCAGCGCGCCCACGCCCGCGGCCGATCCGGCCAGGCTGGCGACGCGCTCGTCGAACAGCTTGGGCATCGACACGGTCGCCGCCTGGAAGATGACGCCCCCGGTCATGATCACCAGCACCAGCACGGCAAAGACGCGCACCACCAGCTCGCGCGGGATGCGCGCGGCCTTGCCGGCATTTTTCGATCCCACGCCGGCGCCGTCGGGCACCGCGATCCAGAACAGCACCCCGATCGCGACCGCGACCAGCCCGGGTACGATGAAGGCCCAGCGCCAGCCCAGGTACTGCGTCAGCGCGCCGGTGATGAGCGCCGCGCCCGCGACGCCCAGGTTGCCGAACACGCCGTTCAGGCCCATGCGGCGGCCGAGCCGGTCGCCCGCGTTCGCCGCCAGCATCGCGCCCCCGATCGGGTGATAGATCGCCGAGAACAGCCCGAGCAGCGTCAGGTCGATCGCGAGCATGAGCGGCGACAGGCTGAACCCGGTCAGAACCGCGGCGGCGCCGATGCCTACCAGGAACAGGATCATCATGTTGCGCCGGCTCCAGCGGTCGCCCAGCCAGCCGGCCGGCAGCGAGCCGGCGCCGAAGGCGACGAAGGCGCCGGTGGCCAGGGCCAGCATCTCGCCGTAGCTGAGATCGAAGCTGATGCCCATGCCGAGCACGGCCGTGGGAAAGATCAGCAGGAAGAAATGGTCGATGAAATGCGCGACGTTGATGAACGCCACCATGCGGCCGGTCCGGTCAACTGCCGTCTGGTCCATCGCCCTGCCCTGTTGTCGCCTGCTTCGCGGTTGCAGCCGCTGGACAGGATAG
Source organism: uncultured Rhodospirillaceae bacterium (assembly GCA_964557415.1). Lineage (GTDB taxonomy): Bacteria > Pseudomonadota > Alphaproteobacteria > JAEULC01 > JAEULC01 > JAEULC01. The sequence goes on along the minus strand of CAZLBB010000156.1, from coordinate 8,595 downwards.
CCTGTCCGATGCACGCTGTTCTGCCAACTATCGTCGCGAATCGGCCATGCCGCACCGTAGCATCAACCCGGCCGACTACCAGTCCGTTCCGCGGCCGGTCGCGGCCATGCCGAAGGATTTCCGCGACGGCGACACGATCCAGCCGCATCATCACCGTCGCGCCCAGCTGATCTACGCCGCCACCGGCGTCATGCGCGTGACGACGGCCTCGGGCGCGTTCGTCGTGCCCCCGCAAAGAGCGCTGTGGATGCCGCCCCAGGTCGAGCATTCGCTGCGCATGGAAGGCGCCGTGGCGATGCGCACGCTCTACATCGAGCCGGGCGTCGCCCGCGGCATGCCGCGGGAATGCGCGGTGATCGAGGTCTCGGACCTGCTGCGCGCGCTGATCCTGGCGGCGATGGACGAGCCGGTCGAGTACGACCGCGCCGGGCGCGGCGGGCTGATCTTCCGGCTGATCCTGGCCGAGCTGCGCGCCGCGCCGCGGTTGAAGCTCAGCGTTCCGCTGCCGCGCGACCCGCGGCTCCTGCGCCTGTGCGGCTCGTTCCTCAGGCGCCCGGACATCGCCGCCACGCTGGACGACTGGGCGGTCGAGGCCGGCGCCAGCACGCGCACGCTCGCCCGGCTGTTCCTCAGCGAGACCGGCATGGGCTTCTCGGCGTGGCGCGCCCAGGCGCGCATGGTCGAGGCGCTGTCTCTGCTGTCCGGCGGCATGCCGGTCGCGCGCGTCGCCGACCGCCTCGGCTACCGCAGCGCCAGCGCCTTCAGCCAGGTGTTCCGCCGCACCCTGGGCAAGACGCCGCGGCAATATGTAGGACGATAGGCCGCAAGCGTCCGGGCCGCCGGCGGCTCGACGGCGCGGCTTGTTTGGCGGTACTTCTGTGATCCCGTCCCTCCATCGCAAGAAGACCCGCTTCCATGGCCAAGGATCTCCCCTCGCAAGCGCGCGTCGTCATCGTCGGCGGCGGCGTGATCGGCTGCTCGGTCGCCTACCACCTGACCAAGCGCGGCTGGAAGGACGTGCTGCTGCTCGAGCGCAAGGAGCTGACCTGCGGCACCACCTGGCACGCGGCCGGGCTGATCGGGCAGCTGCGCGCGACGCAGAACCTGACGCGCCTCGCGGTCTATTCGGCCGAGCTCTATGACGGGCTGGAGAAGGAAACCGGCCAGGCGACCGGCTACCGCCGGCACGGCTCGCTGTCGGTCGCCTGCGACGCAGAGCGCTTCGAGGAGCTGAAGCGCGGCGCGTCGATGGCAAGCAATTGCGGCCTCGACGTGCAGGTGCTGACCCCCGACCAGGCGCGCGAAAAATACCCGTTGATCCGCATCGACGACGTGGTCGGCGCGGTGTTCCTGCCGCGCGACGGCGCGCTCAACCCGATCGACGTGACGCGCGCGCTGGCCGCCGGCGCGCGCCAGGGCGGCGCCAGGATCGTCGAGCACTGCAAGGTCACCGGCATCAAGACCAAGGCCGGCCGCGCCGTCGGCGTGACGACGCAGCAGGGCGACGTCGCGGCCGAGTATGTCGTCAATTGCGCCGGCCTGTGGGGCCGCGAGGTCGGGGCGTGGGCCGGCGTCGCCGTGCCGCTGCACGCGGCCGAGCATTTCTACGTCGTGACCGAGCCGATCCCGGGCCTGCCGAGGAACCTGCCGGTGCTGCGCGAGCCGGGGCGCTGCATCTACGTCAAGGAGGACGCCGGCAAGCTCTTGATCGGCTGCTTCGAGCCGGTCGCCAAGCCCTGGGGCATGAACGGCGTGCCCGAGGACTTCGCCTTCGGCACGCTGCCGGACGACATCGAGCATTTCCAGCCGCATCTCGAGAGCGCGATGCACCGCCTGCCGATCCTCGAGAAGGCGGGCCTGCAGACCTTCTTCAACGGGCCGGAAAGCTTCACGCCGGACGACCGCTACCTGCTGGGCGAGGCGCCCGAGCTCAAGAACTTCTTCGTCGCCGCCGGCTTCAACTCGATCGGCATCCAGTCGGCCGGCGGCGCCGCCAGGGTGCTGGCGGACTGGATCGTCGACGGGCGCGCGCCGATGGACCTGTGGGACGTCGAGCTGCGTCGCATGATGCCGTTCCAGGTGAACCGCAAATACCTGCACGACCGCACGATCGAAGGACTCGGCCTGCTCTACGCGATGCACTGGCCGTTCCGCCAGGTCGAGAGCGCGCGCGGCGTGCGCAAGTCGGCGCTGCACGACCGGCTTGCCGCCGCGGGCGCCTGCTTCGGCGAGACCGCGGGCTGGGAGCGCGCCAACTGGTTCGCGCCGAAAGGCACGAAGCCGGAATACGAGTATACCTACGGCCGGCAGAACTGGTTCCAGCCCTCGGCGGCGGAGCATCGCGCCTGCCGCGAGGCGGTCGCGCTGTTCGACCAGTCCTCCTTCGCCAAGTTCCTGGTGCAGGGACGCGACGCCGAGCGCGTGCTGAACCGGGCATCGGCCGCCGACATCGCCACGGCGCCGGGGCGCGTCGTCTACACGCAATGGCTCAACGAGGCCGGCGGCATCGAGGCCGACCTGACCGTCACGCGCCTCGACGAGACCAGCTTCCTGGTCGTGACCTCTGCCGCGAGCCAGCGGCGCGACCTGGACTGGCTCAAGCGCAACACGCCTGATGACGCGCTGTGCGCGGCGACCGACGTGACCTCGGGCATCGCGACGCTCAGCCTGATGGGCCCGCGATCGCGCGACCTGCTGCAGCGCCTGACGCCCGACGACGTGTCCAACGCCGCCTTCCCGTTCGGCGCGTCGCGCGAGATCGACCTGGCCTATGCCCGGGTGCGCGCCACGCGCATCACCTATGTCGGTGAGCTGGGCTGGGAGCTCTACGTGCCGACCGAGTTCGTGCAGGGCGTGTACGACGCCATCGTCGCTGCCGGCGGCGCGTTCGGGCTGAAGCACGCCGGCTACCACGCGCTCAACTCGCTGCGCATCGAGAAAGCCTATCGCCACTGGGGCCACGACATCGGACCGGATGACGACCCGATCCAGGCAGGCCTGGGCTTCACCGTCGCCTGGGACAAGAAGGGCGGCTTCATCGGCCGCGACGCGCTTGCCGCCCGGCGCGGCAAGACGCCGACCAGGCGCCTCGTCCAGTTCGTCATGGAGGGCGACAAGCCGCTGCTCTATCACAACGAGCCGATCTGGCGCGACGGCAAGCGCGTCGGCTACCTGAGCTCGGGCATGTTCGGCCACACGCTCGGCCGCGCCATTGGCCTCGGCTACGTCAACGACCCGGGCGGCGTGCCGCCGGACTTCGCGCTGTCCGGCAAGTACGAAATCGAGGTCGCGCGCGAGCGTTTCCCGGCGAAGGCGTACCTGAAGCCGGCCTACGATCCGACGGGATCGCGAATCAAGGCGTAGAAGACGGTCAGGCGACCTTCGCGCAGCCCTCGGGCTTGAACACGCGCTCGGTCGAGGCCGGGTACTTCGCCAGCATCGCCGGCGGCCGGACCGGCCTACGCACGAGCTCGCCGCCGCAGTTCGGGCAGCGCCCGTTCAAGCGGTCGGCGGCGCAGGCGGCGCAGAACGTGCACTCGAACGAGCAGATGCGCGCCTCCATCGAGTCCGGCGGCAGGTCCTTGTCGCAGCATTCGCAGCCCGGCTTGAGCTTGAGCATGGGCGGTCCTCGTCGTTTCTTCGCCGCTCCAGCCTACCCTCCTCATCCTGAGCCTGTCGAAGGACGAGGGCGAGGTCAGAGCATCGGGGCAGCAAACGACGCTGACAAGCTACCCGCTCGGCCGGTCGATCATGCGGCCGAGGCGGCGGCCGCCGAAGATGTGGATGTGCAGGTGCGGCACTTCCTGGTTCGCGTTGGCGCCGTTGTTGGCGAGGATGCGGTAGCCGCCGTCGACCGCGCCGACCTTGCGCGCCGCTTCGCCCACGGCGCGGATGAAGTCGGCCATCTCGGCGTCGCTCGCCTTGGCCGAGAAGTCGTCCATCGTGACATAGGCGCCCTTGGGGATCACCAGGACATGGATCGGCGATTGCGGGTTGATGTCGTGGAAGGCGAGCGCGTGCTTCGTCTCCAGCACCTTCTTGCACGGGATCTCGCCGCGCAGGATGCGCGCGAACACGTTGTTCGGGTCGTAGGCCATGCCGCTTGTCCTGTCAGGATTTGGGGCGGGACTGCTTCTCGGCGATGCCGGAGATGCCCTCGCGCCGCTTGAGCTCGGCCCAGACGTCTTCCGGCCTGACGCCGCACTGCGCCCACAGCACGAGCAGGTGATAGAGCACGTCGGCGCTTTCGGCGACGAGCTTCTCGCGGTTGCCGAGCACCCCCTCGAGCGCGGCCTCGACCGCCTCCTCGCCCAGCTTCTGCGCGATCTTCTTCGGCCCTTGCGAGAACAGCCGCGCGGTGCGCGACGTCTCGGGATCGGCGCCGCGGCGATCCTCGATCGCGCGGAACAGCCGGTCAAGCACTTCCAGGTCGCCTGCGGGAGCCGCCATGGGCAATGCCTTGGAGGAAATCGAATCCGGCAATCGAGTAGCAGAAGCGGCGCGCGCCATCCACCGGATTTCGGATCGCGCCCAAATCAGGGCGGCGTCTCGCGCACGGGGATGCCGGCCGACTTGAGCCGCGCCTTGGCCTGGGCGATCGAGTACTTGCCGAAATGGAAGACCGATGCGGCCAGCACCGCCGAGGCATGGCCGTCGCGGATGCCTTCGACCAGGTGGTCGAGCGTGCCCACGCCGCCCGAGGCGATCACCGGCACCGTCACCGCGTCGGCGACCGCGCGCGTCAGCGCCACGTCGAACCCGTCGCCGGTGCCGTCGCGGTCCATCGAGGTGAGCAGGATCTCGCCGGCGCCGAGCGAGGTCATGCGCTTCGCCCATTCGACCGCGTCGAGGTCGGTGTCGTTGCGCCCGCCATGGGTGAACACGTTCCAGCGCCCCGGTCCGACCGACTTGGCGTCGATCGCCACGACCACCAGCTGCACGCCGAACTTCTCGGCCGCCGCCGCGACGAAATCGGGGTTCTTCACCGCCGCCGTGTTGATCGACACCTTGTCGGCGCCGGCCAGCAGCAGCTTGCGGATGTCCTCGATCGTGCGCACGCCGCCGCCGACCGTCAGCGGCATGAAGCACTGGTCGGCGGTGCGGCCGACGACGTCCAGTATCGTGTCGCGGTTCTCGTGGCTGGCCGTGATGTCGAGGAAGCACAACTCGTCCGCGCCGGCGCGGTCGTAGGCGCGCGCCTGCTCGACCGGGTCGCCGGCATCGACCAGGTCGACGAACCTGACGCCCTTGACGACGCGCCCGTCCTTGACGTCGAGGCAGGGGATGATGCGCACGCGCAGCATGCGGGGTCAGCTCCCCATGGCGACGAGCGCCGCCTTGAGCTGGATGCGGCCGTCGTAGAGCGCGCGGCCGCAGATCACCCCGTCGAGCGTCGGTGCGGCGGCCCGCAGCGCATAGAGGTCGTCGATCGACGACACGCCGCCCGAGGCGATCACCGGCATCGGCGCCGCGGCGGCGAGGGCGGCGGTCGCGGCGACGTTCGGCCCCTCGAGCGCGCCGTCGCGGTCGATATCGGTGTAGATCAGCGCCGCCACGCCGGCATCGGCGAAGCGCAGCGCCAGCTCGGTCGCGGTGACGTCGCTGGTCCGGATCCAGCCATCGACCGCGACCCGCCCGCCGCGGGCGTCGACCGCGACCGCGATGCGGTAGGGAAAGCGCTTGCAGGCGCGGCGCACGAGATCCGGGTCCTTGAGCGCCGCGGTGCCCAGCACCACGCGCTCGACGCCGCGTTCGAGCCAGGCATCGATCGCCGCGTCGTCGCGGATGCCGCCGCCGAGCTGCACCGGCACCTTGACCGCGGCCAGGATGCCGGCGACCGCCGCATGGTTGACCGACTTTCCCGCCACGGCGCCGTCGAGATCGACGACATGCAGCCACTGGCAGCCGGCGGCGGCGAAGGCGCGCGCCTGGCCGGCCGGGTCGTCGTTGAAGACGGTCGCCTTGTCCATGTCGCCGCGCAGCAGGCGCACGCACTGCCCGGCCTTGAGGTCGATGGCGGGATAGAGGATCACGGCCGCCAGCCCAGGAAGTTGGCAATCAGGCGCAGGCCGGCGGCCTGGCTCTTCTCGGGATGGAACTGGGTCCCGGCGATGTTGGCGTGTCGGATTGCGGCGGTGATCGCGCCGCCATAGTCGGCGGTGGCCGCCACGTCCTCGGCCGCGCAGCCGCCGATGGCGTAGGAATGCACGAAATACATCGGCGTGCCGCTCGGCAGCCCGGCGAACAGCGGCTCGCCCGCGCGCACGGTGACGTCGTTCCAGCCCATGTGCGGCACCTTCAGACCGCCCTGCGGGCGGATCGCCGCCACGTCGCCCTTGATCCATCCGAGGCCCGGATGCACGCCGTGCTCGAGCCCGCGCTCGGCCAGGAGCTGCATGCCGACGCAGATGCCGAGAAAGGGCCGCCCGCGCCGGCGCACGGCGTCTTCCAGCGCCTCGCGCATGCCGGCGACGGCGAGCAGTCCGCGCATGCAGTCGGCAAAGGCGCCGACGCCCGGCAGCACGACCCGGTCAGCCTTGGCAACGCGGTCGGGCTCGGCCGTCACGACGATGCGCGCGCCGTCGCCGCCTTCGCGCGCCGCGCGCTCGAACGCCTTGGCGGCCGAACGCAGGTTGCCCGAGCCGTAGTCGATGATCGCGACCGACTCCCCGCTTGCCATCCTGGCGTTCCTTCAGCTGGTGCGGAGGGCCGAGAGATCGACGAAGCGTCGATGCGCCGTATCGATGCCGGTGCCGCCGACCACGCCGGCGTGGCGCCAGCCGGCGCGCGTGCGCCGCCGCCGGCGCAGGTCGTTGGCCTCGCCAGCGAACAGGACCGCCACCGCAAGGCCGAGGACCGAGGTGACCGCTTCGGCGCCGGGCCACACCCGGCCGACGAGCGACAGGGTCACGGTCACGGCGAGCAGCGCCAGGCCCGGCAGCCACAACCCGTGCCAGGCCGCCCAGAGCGGGCCGAAGAACAGCGCCGGCCAGCAGAACCCTTCCTTGACCAGCTCGGCCTCGCCGGGATCACCCGACGGCGGCAGCTGCACCGTATACATGCGCATGCGCCGGCCCTCAGAGCACGCCCTTGGTCGAGGGCACCGCGGCGGGCTGGCGCGGGTCGAGCTCGACCGCCTGGCGCAGCGCGCGCGCCAGGCCCTTGTAGCAGCTCTCGACGATGTGGTGGTTGTTCTCGCCGTAGAGGTTCTCGACATGCAGCGTGATGCCGGCGGCCTGGGCGAAGGCCTGGAACCATTCCTTGAACAGCTCGGTGTCCATCTCGCCGAGCTTCGGCTTGGAGAACTTCACCTTCCAGATCAGGTAGGGCCGGTTGGAGACGTCGAGCGCGACGCGGGTCAGCGTCTCGTCCATCGGGATCACGGCCTCGCCGTAGCGGCGGATGCCGGCGCGCTCGCCCAGCGCCTTGGCCACGGCCTGGCCGACGACGATGCCGGTGTCCTCGGTCGTGTGGTGGAAATCGATGTGCAGGTCGCCTACGGCCTCGACCTCGAGGTCGATCAGGCTGTGGCGCGACAGCTGCTCGAGCATGTGGTCGAGGAAGCCGATGCCGGTCTTGACCTTGTAGCGCCCCTCGCCGTCCAGGTTGACCCGGGCGGCGATGCGCGTTTCCTTGGTCTTGCGCTCGATGCGTGCCTGTCGTGCGGCCATGGCTGTCCACGTGTCTCTCGGGCGCCAGGGTTCTAGCAGGAACGGCCCGGCCGCGACAGGGGGAGGTGGCGAAAACCGCGCGCCGCCGGGCGCTTTCCGCCGCCCTTGAACCGGCCGGGCAAACGGACCAGATTCCCCAAGCACATCCCCCGGCTCGGCCCCTCCCGGAAACCTCACTGATGACCGAACATTCCTCGCCGGTGCTGCACGGCACCACCATCCTTTCCGTCCGCAAGGACGGCCGCGTGGTCGTCGCCGGCGACGGCCAGGTGACGCTCGGCCAGACGGTGCTCAAGGCCAACGCCAAGAAGGTGCGCCGCCTGTCCAAGGGCGAGGTGATCGCAGGCTTCGCCGGGGCCACGGCCGACGCCTTCGCCCTGTTCGAGCGGCTGGAGGCGAAGCTCGAGCAGCATCCGGGCCAGCTCGCGCGCGCCTGCGTCGAGCTGGCCAAGGACTGGCGCACCGACCGCTACCTGCGCCGGCTGGAGGCGATGATGGCGGTGGCCGACAGGCAGGTCTCGCTGATCGTCTCCGGCACGGGCGACGTGGTGGAGCCGGAGGACGGCATCATCGGCATCGGCTCGGGCGGCGCCTATGCGCTGGCCGCGGCCCGCGCGCTGCAGGGCCAGGACGGCATGGACGCCGAGGCGATCGTGCGCAAGGCGATGAGCATCGCCGCCGGCATCTGCATCTATACCAACGACACGATAACCGTCGAGACGCTGTAGATGACCAGTTTCTCCCCGCGCGAGATCGTGGCCGAGCTCGACCGGCACATCGTCGGCCAGAACGACGCCAAGCGCGCGGTCGCCATCGCGTTGCGCAACCGCTGGCGCCGCCAGCAGCTGCCGGAGGCGCTGCGCGAGGAGGTGCTGCCGAAGAACATCCTGATGATCGGCCCGACCGGCGTCGGCAAGACCGAGAT
>CAZLBB010000155.1:0-12785 GCA_964557415.1 uncultured Rhodospirillaceae bacterium | reverse complement strand
TCGTGCTCTACGACCAGGCCGACCACGCCGGCGGCCGCTGCCGATCCTACCACGACAGCGTCCTGGACCGGCGGATCGACAACGGCAACCACCTGCTGCTGAGCGCCAACACCGCGACGCGCGCCTTCCTTGCCGCCGTCGGCGCGGGCGACAGCCTCACCGGGCCATGCCGCGCCGCGTTTCCCTTCGTCGACGTGGCGAGCGGCCGGCGCTGGGAGGCCACGTTCGCCGACGGTCCCGTGCTCGGCCGCCTGCCCTTGCCGCCGCGCGGCATCCCCGGCGTGACGCTGGCTCAGTTCATGAACGCTTGGCGCCTGCGCAAGGCCGGTCCGGACGCGACCGTCGCGGGGACGCTGGACACCGGCTCTGCGCTCTATCGGCGCTTCTGGGCGCCGCTGGCCGTGGCCGCGTTGAACACGGAATGCGCTGAGGCCGCGGCGCGGCTGCTGTGGCCTGTCGTCGCCGAGACAGTGCTGCGTGGCGGCCGCAACTGCCGTCCCCTGGTCGCGCGCGACGGGTTGTCCGAGAGCTTCGTCGACCCGGCCCTCTTCTGGCTGCGCGCGCGCGGCGCCGTGCTGCACCTGGGCTGGCGGCTGCGCGGCCTGACCTTCACCGGGAAGCGCGTGACGTCCCTCGACTTCACCGGCGACCGGCAGATTGCCGTCGACGGACCCGTCGTGCTGGCCCTGCCGCCGGCCTCGGCCGGGCGCCTGCTGCCCGGGCTCGACCCGCCGCTCGAGACGCGGGCGATCGTCAACGGGCATTTCCGCGTCGCGTCGCCCCTGCCCCGCCTGCCCTACGACAGCCCGCTCATCGGCGTGCTAGGCGGCACGGCGGAGTGGATCTTCCTGCGCCGCGACGTCGTCTCGGTGACCGTGAGCGCAGCCGACCGCCTGGCGGAGGACGAGGAGTCCGCGATCGCCGGGCGCATGTGGCGCGATATCCGTCAGGCCATCGACATCGATTGCGCGAACGAACTGCCGGTCTATCGCATCGTGAAGGAGAAGCGCGCGACGTTCGCGCAGACGCCCGCCGGCGTTCGCAGACGGCCACGGGCGCAAACCCGGTGGACGAACTTGGTGCTCGCAGGCGATTGGATCGACACGGGCCTGCCGGCCACGATCGAAGGCGCGATTCGTTCCGGGAACGCTGCCGCCGATTTGTTGCAGCTTGGCAACAGTGCACGCTAACCCGTTAACAACCCCCGGGCGTTGCGATGGACAAACCCTGGGGTCACCCCTATTTTGCGCTGCAATGAGGAGCGAGGTCGTGAAAACGTCGCCGCAGCAAGCGGCGGCCGCCGAACCGGGACGGCCAAACTTCGGCCAGTCGAGCGACCCGACCACGGTCGACCGGCAGCTGCTGGATGACGTCATCGGCGACGCGCGCGATTGGCTGAAGCGCCAGCAGCGCGACGACGGCCATTGGATCTACGTTCTCGAGCCGGACGCCACGATGCCGGCCGAGTTCATCTTGTACGAGCATTTCCTGGGCGAGATCGACGACGCCCTGGAATCGCGCATGGCCGACTACATCCGCCAGACCCAGGCCGAGGATCATGGTGGCTGGCCGCTGTACTACGGCGGCGACTTCAACATCTCGGCGACGGTCAAGGCCTACTGGGCGCTGAAGATCGTCGGCGACGACATCGACGCGCCGCACATGGCGCGGGCGCGCGAGGCGATCCTGAAGCATGGCGGCGCGGCGCGCTGCAACGTGCTCACCCGCTTCTATATGGCGCTGTTCGGCCAGGTCCCGTGGCGCGCCGTGCCGTGCATGCCGGTCGAGCTGATGCTGCTGCCGAAGTGGTTCCCCTTCCACATCAGCAAGATCTCGTACTGGTCGCGCACGACGCTGGTGCCGATGACCGTGCTGGCCGCGCTGAAGGCCAAGGCGGAGAACCCGCGCGGGACCGACATCCGCGAGCTGTTCGTGGTCCCGCCCGAGCAGGAGAGGACCTACCAGGTCAACCCGACCGGCTCGGCCTGGGGCGAGGTGTTCCTGTGGCTCGATCGCGTGCTGCATCGCGTCGAGCCCTGGTTCCCGAGGGCGCGCCGCAAGCGCGCCATCGAGGCGGCGATGAAGTTCATCACCGACCGGCTCAACGGCGAGGACGGGATCGGCGCGATCTTTCCGCCCATGGTGTTCACCGTCCTGTCGTTCAAGGCACTGGGATATCCAGACGACCACCCGGACGTGGTGACTGCGAAGAAGGCCGTGCTGAAGCTGATGGACGTGTCGGGCGACACGGCCGTCATGCAGCCGTGCACGTCTCCGATCTGGGACACGGCGCTGATCGCGCATGCCATGATCGAGGCGGGCGAGGAGCGCGACGGCGAGGTCATGGGCAGGGCCTTCGACTGGCTTGCCAGCAAGCAGGTGCTGAAGACCGTCGGCGACTACGCCGCTTGGCGCCCGCAGGTCCGCCCCGGCGGCTGGGCGTTTCAGTACAACAACGACTACTACCCGGACGTCGACGACACCGCCGTGGTCGTGATGGGGCTGGACCGCAACGGCGCGCCGCGTTTCCGCCAGGCGATCGACCGCGCCGTCGAGTGGGTGCTCGGCATGCAGAGCAAGGACGGCGGCTGGGGCGCCTTCGACGCCGACAACAGCTATTACTACCTGAACCATATCCCGTTCGCCGATCATGGCGCACTGCTCGACCCGCCGACCTCGGACGTCACGGCGCGCTGCATCGGCATGCTGGCGCAGCTGGGCTACCCGCGCTCGCACCCGGCGATCGACCGCGCCGTCGACTTCCTCAAGAACGAACAGGAAGACGACGGCTCCTGGTTCGGCCGCTGGGGCGCGAACTACATCTACGGCACCTGGTCGGTGCTGCACGCGCTGAACGCGGTCGGCGAGGACCCGAAGCAGCCCTATATCCAGAAGGCGGTGGCGTGGCTGAAGTCGGTCCAGCGCGAGGACGGCGGCTGGGGCGAGGATTGCGCGACCTATTGGGAAGACAAGCGCGACGTTCGGGCGACCGCCAAGGCCTCGACCGCGTCGCAGACCGCGTGGGCCGTGCTCGGCCTGATGGCCGCGGGCGAGGTCCAGTGCGAGGCCGTCGGCCGCGGCATCAACTTCCTCCTCACCGCCCCGCGCCAGGGCAGCCAGTGGGAGGAGAAGTGGTACACCGGCGTCGGCTTCCCGCGGATCTTCTATCTGAAGTACCACGGCTACAGTCATTACTTCCCGTTGTGGGCGCTCGCACGATACCGGAACCTGGTCAGCGGCAACGCCTTGACCACGCCGTACGGAATCTGAGCTCTCGCCTTCGGCCGCCATGCGCCTTCGGCCTCGCGGGCTTTGGCGGACAAGTCGGCGGGCGAGGGTAAAGACCCGTGCCCAGCGTCGGTGTCGTCGTCGGGCTTAAAAGCGAGATCGCGGCGATGAGCGCCGTTTGGCCGGCGGCGCGATTCTTCGCCGCCGGCGGCTCCGCTGCGCGGGCAGAGGCGGCTGCGCTGGCGATGGACGCCGACGTGCTGTTCAGCGTCGGCCTCGCCGGCGGGCTCGATCCGGCGCTTGCGTGCGGCGACGTGGTGGTGGGCACCGCCGTCGTCGCCGCGGACGGGACGAACCATCCGACCGACAAGGAATGGCGCGCGCGCGTCGCCCACGACCTCGCCGGGGTCGGCGGGCCGATCGCCGCGCCGGTCTACGGCAGCGACAGGGCGATCACCGACGTCGCCGCCAAGGCGTCACTGCTGCGCCGGACCGGTGCCGTCGCGGTCGACATGGAGAGCCATGGCGTGGCACGCGCGGCCGCGGCGCGCCTCCTGCCGCTGGTCGTGCTGCGGGTGATCGCCGACCCCGCCGACCGGGTCATACCGGGCTCGGCGCTCGGCGGCATGGGCCCGGACGGTTCCACGCGCGCCCTGCCCGTCCTCGGCGCGTTGCTGCTGCGTCCCTGGGAGATACCGGCCATCGCGCGCTTGGCGCGCGACAGCCGTCAGGCGCACGCGGTGCTAGGCCGCGTGGCTCTTGCGCTCGGCAGGCTTGTTTGCCGGTGACGCCTTGGGCGCGTGCTTCGTCTCGCTCAGGAACTTCTGCACGTTCTTGTCGAAGACGTACTCGGCCGGCCGCGCGTTGCCGAACTCGATCTCGGGCGCCATCTCGCCCTCGGTCTTGATGCCGCGCAGCGCCACGGCCATGGCCTTGAGCGGATTGCTGACGGCGTCGAGCGCGGCCGTGGCCTCGTACCCGCAATGCACCATGCAGTCGGAGCATTTCTGGTACTTGCCGGTGCCGTACTTTTCCCACTCCGTCTCTTGCATCAGTTCCTTGAAGCTCGCGGCGTAGCCTTCGCCCAGGAGGTAGCACGGCCGTTGCCAGCCGAACACGTTGCGCGCCGGCATGCCCCAGGGCGCGCACTCGTAGGTCTGGTTGCCGGCGAGGAAGTCGAGGAACAGCGTCGAGTTGCTGAAAGCCCACTTCTTGCCGGTGTTGTAGCGGAAGATGTCGCGGAACAGGTTCTTCGTCTTCTGCCGGTTGAGGAAGTGCTGCTGGTCGGGCGCGCGCTCGTAGGCATAGCCCGGCGACACGCTGATGCCGTCGATCTTCAGTTCCTCGGTGACGTAGGTGAAGAAGTCGGCGATGCGCTTGGCGTCGGTGCCGTCGAACAGCGTCGTGTTGATGCCGACGCGGAAGCCCTTGGCCTTCGCCGCCTTGATCGCGCTCACTGCCCGCTCGTAGGTGCCTTCCTGGCAGACCGACTTGTCGTGCTGACCCTGGTCGCCGTCGAGATGCACCGAGAAGATCAGGTACGGGCTCGGCTTAAACAGGTGCAGCTTCTTCTCGAGCAGCAGCGCGTTAGTGCAGAGGCTGACGAACTTCTTGCGCGCGACGATGCCGGCGACGATCTCGCCGATCTCCTTGTGCAAGAGCGGCTCGCCGCCGGGAATGGCGACCGCGGGCGCGCCGCATTCGTCGACCGCGTCGAGGCACTCCTTGACCGACAGGCGCTTGTTCAGGATCTCGTCCGGATAGTCGATCTTGCCGCAGCCGGCGCAGGCGAGGTTGCAGCGGAACAGCGGCTCGAGCATAAGCACCAGCGGGAACCGCTTGTTCCCCTTGATGCGCTGCTTCAGCAGATAGGCGCCGATGCGGATTTGCGAAATCAACGATACGCCCACGTCAGGCCCCTTTCCAGGCGCGCGCCGATCCGCGCGCCAACCACTTGAGCGGCGGCCGGATCAACGCCGCCGAGAGTTTGCCGGTTGTCCCGGCTTCTATTCCGCCGCTTCCGACAGCATGCGCGGCAGCTTGAACTGGATGTTCTCTTCCACGCCGTTCATCTTCTCGACCGTGATCGTGCCGATCTCGCCGAGCCGCGCGATCAGCTCCTTGACCAACTCCTCGGGCGCCGAGGCGCCGGCGGTCACGCCGACCGACTTGGCCCCGGCAAGCCAGTCCGGGTTGAGCATGGTGGCGTCGTCGATCAGGTAGCTCGGCACGCCCATCTCGTGCCCGATCTCGCGCAGGCGGTTGGAATTCGAGCTGTTGCGCGCGCCGACCACCAGCAGCACGTCGACCTCGCCGGCGAGCTCGCGCACGGCGGCCTGGCGGTTCTGCGTGGCATAGCAGATGTCCTTGACGTCCGGCCCGACCACGGCGGGGAAACGGCGCTTGAGCGCCTCGATCACCTCGCGCGTGTCGTCGACGCTGAGCGTGGTCTGCGTGATGTAGGCGAGCTTGTTGCGGTCGCGGACCTCAAGCTTCTCGACGTCCTTGGCGGTCGACACGAGGCGGCAGCCGCCCGGGATGCGCCCCATCGTGCCTTCGACCTCGGGATGGCCGGCATGGCCGATCAGGATGACCTCGTAGCCCTTCTCGGCGTAGCGCTGGCCTTCCTTGTGCACCTTCGATACCAGGGGGCAGGTCGCGTCGATCACCGGCAGGTCGCGCAGCGTCGCCTCGCCCTCGACCTTCTCCGATACCCCGTGCGCGCTGAACACGGTGACCCCGCCATCGGGGATCTGGTCCAGCTCCTCGACGAACTGGGCGCCCTTCGCGCGCAGGCTCTCCACCACGCGCTTGTTGTGGACGATCTCGTGACGGACATAGACGGGCGGCCCATAGATCTCGAGCGCGCGCTCGACGATCTCGATCGCCCGCTCCACGCCCGCACAGAAGCCGCGGGGCTGCGCCAGGACCACCTTCAGGGCCGGCTTCGCTCGGTCCGTCATGCTGTCGTCCTTCCGCCGAAAAACCTTATTGGAGACAAGGGATTAGCCGCCGTCGGCCGACCCCGACCCGGACGCCGGCCTCGATACAGGAAACTGCGTGACCCTACCAGAGTTTTTGTGCACCGCCAACGCACCGGGCGTAGGGCTGGCCCGATGGTGGCGCATATGCAACAGCGAATGCAGCGGGCGCGCGTAGCCGAGGCGCGCCCGCTCGTGCCGCCACGTGCGTGGCTCCGTCGGAGCGCCGCCGATGGCGCCCTTGCTGCCCTACTTCGAGGCGAAGGATTCCAGGGTGAACACGACCTTGCCGCCCTCGCTCGGCTCGGAGCGCTTGAACAGCAGGCCGGAATCGGCGAGGTACCAGAACTCGTATTTCTCGCCGTCGAATTCCATCGTGTAGTAGTTCGCCTTCACCTGCTGGCCGCGGAAGTTGACCGTCTGCTGGCCTTCCAGCTTGGGCGGCTTGGCCGGCTTCACCTTGCCGCTGTTGGTGCTGATGTACTGCGGGTGCGGCTGCTTCATGAAATAGGATTCGAGCCAGAAGCTGGCCGGCGCGATGTCGGGGCTGACTTCCTTCGGATTGGGCTTGTCGTTGCCCTTGACGGCGGTGACCGTCGGCTTGCCACTGGCGGTGCTGTATTCGATCTTGTACTGGTCGCCGCGGTCGTTGGTCTGGCCCTTGAACGAGGTCAGCTTCCCGTTGACCCATGTCTCGGTGTACTGCGACTTGTTGATCACATGGGTGCTGAACAGCATGACCTTGATGTTGAAGTCCAGATTGACTTGGCCCTGCATGGTGTAGCTGTTCGGCTGCGCCCCTGCCGTGATGGTGAAGGTCTGCGTGCCCATGCGGGTGTTGTCGCCGATGGTGCCGACATAGGTCAGCACGGTGGCGTTCTGCGCCTGCGCCTGACCGGCCACAAACATGCCGGCGCTCATCACCGTTGCCAGGGTGACTGCGGCAAGAGTCTGACGAATCACAGGAATTCCTCCTTTACGTGGTCGGAAGCCAAACCCCCGCCGGGCCTGGGCAGGACGGCTGGCACAGGCAAGCGCACGCCTCCTTGGCGCGGTTGCGGCCGGCCGGACGTCCCCTATATGGGAACCCCCGCGGATCAAGGCAACCTAGCATCCCCTCGTGCACACGAGAAGCACGGGAAATTGGCGGAAATTAGACGCTGACGCCCTCGATCCGCGGCAGCACTTCCTCGGCCGCCCGGAGCACGTCATCGGGAAAATCGATCTCGATCCAGGCCAGCCCGGTAACATCCTCATGGCCGAAGGTTTCCGGCGGCGATGCAACGAGGACGTCGCGGATCGATTCCTCGTACCACAGCGCGCGCTCCCCCGCGGCGATATGGCGCCGGGCCTGGGCGATGATCGCCCTGGCGACCGCCGGGTCGAACCGGAAGAAGCCGACCGATTCGCCCATCAGCTCGAACGGCCCTTGGACCTTCTTGTGGAAGTCGACGATCCGGCCCTGGTTGAGGCACAGCTTCACGGGCTCGTCGCCCGGCTCGAAATCGCGGTCCATCAGGAAGCAGTTGCGGTGGCGCGAGCGCACCAGGCGCGTCATGACGGCCTCTTCGTAAAGCACGTCGCCGTCCATCAGCAGCACGTCCCGCCCGCAGGCGAAGTCGTCGGCCAGCGTCTCCAGCGTGATGCCGCTACCCTCGGTGAAGTGCGGGTTATGGACGGTGCGCACGAAGCCGCCGGCGCCCAGGCGCTCGATCTCCGCCCTGACCATATCGGCCTCGTACCCGACTCCGATCACAAGCTCGGTCACGCCGTGGCGCTTCAGCACCTCGATGTGGCGCTCGAGCAGCGTCCGCCCGGCGAACTTCAGCAGCACCTTCGGCGGCTCGGGCCGGTCCTTGGACAAGCGGTTGCCCAGGCCGGCGGCAAGCATGACGGCCCTCATGCAGTCTCCTGAACAAGCGGTCGGCGGGGATGAATGGTCCTCAGCGACCCGGGAACGGAAAAACGCGCCTTAATGCGCGAAGCGGCGGGGGCTTGTCCAGCGGCAAAATGGCGCGAAATCAGGCGCCCCCGCGCCGGGCGGCCAGGCTGCGGCCGGCCCCCCATTGCAGCGCCAGCAGGCCCGGCACGCAAGCCAAGACCTCGCGGCCACGCTTGACGAGCGAAAGCGCCAGCGCCACCTCCGGCGGCAAGCCGGCCAGACCGCCCAGCAGCAGGAAGGCGCCTTCCTGCGCGCCAAGCCCCGCAGGCATCAGGAACGCCATGCCGCGCACGCTCTGTGTCAGCGATTCCAGCATCAGCGCCTCGACCCAGCCGATCGGATGGCCCATCAGCTGGGCGATGAACCAGGTTTCCACGACCAGGAGCAGCCGGGCCGCGACGCGCCAGAAGCAGGCCCAGGCGACGCGCGCGCGCCGGCGATAGATGCTGTCGAGCGCCGCGTCGAGCTGCGCCGCGCCGCCGACGATGTCCCACCACAGCCGGCCGCGCATCATCCGTTCGATGCGCAGCGCCAGCCGGCCGAACAGCCCCTCGCCCTGCGCCCAGAAGAACAGGCCGAGCAGGACGCAGAAGACCAGCGTCGCGCCGAGCAACCCCGTCACCAGTTCGGCATGCGCCTCGAGATAGATGAGCGCGCCGACGCCGAGCAGGCCGAGCGCCAGCTGGCTTGCGCCCTGCGTCGCCTTGTCGGTGACGACGGCGGCGCCGGCGAGCGGCCCCGGAACGCCGCGCTGCACCAGCATCAGCGCCTTGACCAGCTCGCCGCCGACCGCGGCGACCGGCAGCAGCGCATTGACCGCGCCGCCGACGTAGTTGATCCAGGTCAGCGTCGCGAGCGGCAGGCCCTTGCCCGGCGGAAGGATCAAGGCCATGGTCAGGCCCATGGCCAGGATCGGCAGCGCGTACCAGGCGACGATGCCGATGAACCATCCGCCGACCAGACCGACCGTGGCGGCGACGATGCCGGCGCCCTGCCAAAGCACCATTGCGACAGCTGCCAGGAGGCCAAGGGCCAGCAGCGCATAGGTGGTCGGCTTCAGCACCGGGGCGGAAAGAAGCGCACGCGGCCAGGATTGCATTGGTGGATTCTATAGCACGGGCGCGCTAAACACGGCACGAGCAGAGACGGTGACGAGATCGTGACCATCGAGACGCGGGACCTGATGACGACGCAGATGCCATGACGACGTTGGTGACGGGCGCAACGGGATTCGTCGGATCGGCCGTGGCGCGCAAGCTCATCGCGCGCGGCCACGACGTGCGCGTGCTGGCGCGGCCGGAGAGCAATCGGCGCAACCTCGAGGAGCTCAAGGTCGAGATCGTCGAAGGCAACCTGAACGACCGCGCCTCGCTCGAGCGCGCGGCGCGGGGCTGCGATTCGCTGTTCCATGTCGCGGCCGACTACCGCCTGTGGTCGCCGCGCCCGCAGGAGCTGATCGATACCAACGTGGCCGGCTCGCGCAATATCGTGCTCGCGGCAGCCGAAGCCGGGGTCAAGCGCATCGTCTACACCAGCTCGGTCGCCGTTCTCGGCAAGACCAAGGACGCAAGCCCCGCCGACGAGGAGACGCCGGTCAGCGTCGGCGACATGATCGGCGCCTACAAGACGTCGAAGTTCCTCGCCGAGGAAGAGGTGCGCAAGCTGATCGCGGCGCACGGCCTCGACTGCGTCATCGTCAACCCGTCTACGCCGATCGGCCCGCGCGACATCAAGCCGACGCCGACCGGACGCGTCGTGGTCGAGGCCGCCAGCGGCCGCATGCCCGCTTTCGTCGACACCGGGCTGAACATCGCCCATGTCGACGATGTCGCCGAGGGCCATATGCTCGCCTTCGACAAGGGACGCGCCGGCGAGCGCTACGTGCTGGGCGGCGAGAACATGAGCCTGCGCGAGATCCTGACCGCGATCGCGCTGATCGTCGGGCGCAACCCGCCGAAGATCAGCTTGCCGCATGACGCCGTGCTGCCCTTCGCCCACGTGGCCGAGCTGATCGCCAGGCACATCACGGGCAAGGAGCCCTTCACCACCGTCGATGGCATAAACCAGGCGCGGCGCAAGATGTTCTTCTCCAGCACCAAGGCCGAGCGCGCGCTCGGCTACCGCGCGCGCCCCGCCATCGACGCGCTGCGCGACGCCATCGATTGGTTCAAGCGGCACGGGTATCTACGCTGACGGACCGCGCTACCGCCCTTCGACAAGCTCAGGGCGAGGCAAAATCCCGGCCCAAGAGTCCTCATCCTGAGCCTGTCGAAGGATGATTCCGCGTCACCTTCGCAAGAGCCGCTTCAGCACGCGCTGCTTCAAGTGGCGCGCAAGCACCGTCATCGGCACTTGGTTCAAATTGACGTCGCGGATCTCGCGCGTGACGTGCTGCAGTCGCGCGCCGCTGTAGTACTCGCCGTCGACGACGAACTGGTAGCGCGCGGCCGAGCTCTCGGGGATCATCGTCTCGTAGACCGCTTGCACGGGCACGCAGAACTCCTTGTCGTGCAGCTTGCGCTGCAGGACGACGAGCAGATGCGTCGTCTTGGCATTGAGCGTCAGGTAGTCGAGGAGCCGCGATTCCCACGGCACCAGGCTCGACAGCGTCCAGTCCGGCCCGACCCAGATGCCGAGCGTCTCATAGGAATTGAAGCGCGCCAGCGCTTCGAACAGGTTGGGCTGGTAGTTGAAGAAGCCGTGCTCGAGATGGACCGTGAAGGGCAGCGCATGCAGCATCAGTCCGCCGGGCGCCGTCAGGTCGTGGATCATCTTGAACGCGTTGCGCTGGTCGAGCAGATGCTCGGTCGTGCCGTGATTGCTGGTCAGACCGTACTTGCCCCGATGCTCTTGCGGCACCTGGTCGAAGTTGATGTCGAGGGTGAGCGAGCCGAACTTTCCGTCTATGTCCACGCAGTGGTACCTGAAGCCGAGCCGCTCGTGCAGGTCGCGCGACGGCGCGTTGCCGGTGCCGCTGACGTTCAGATACTGCTGCAACTCGGCATGGGAGAGCCGCTGCCGCCCGAACGCCTCGAACAAGCCGTTGAGCAGCCGCGGGTCCGGGCACCAGACCCCTTGCGAGCCCAGCTCTATGACGCTGTCGATCCCCTCCAACGCCCCGAGCTGCTTGAGCTGGCGGTACAGCGCCAGGATCGGCGGACCAAGCCCCATGCGACCTTCACTCCTCTGTGATCGGCCAGTTCTCAAACCAATAAGGCTGGAATGCAACGGATTTCCGTCGGCCGTGTATGATGCGGGGACACGGGCGGGACATGCGATGGCGCACAGCCTACCCCACCGCGAGATCGTGACGGGCGACGCCGCCATCGGAACGCTGGTCCATCCCGTGCTGCGGGCGCTTGCGGAGTATTGGCACTCGAAGCGGCGCGACGGCGCGCTGCCGCGCCTGAAGGATCTCGACCCGCCGATGGAGATTCCGCGCCTGACCGCGCACATGTCGATCCTGGCGATCGAGGGAGATCCCCCGCGCTTCCGCTACCGGCGCATGGGTTCCGCGATCGTGCAGGACCGCCGCCACCGCCGGATCAAGGACGCCACCGGCCATTATGCCGACCAGGTCGATTTCCACCAGGCCATGGGCGACGTGATCGGCGTGATGATCGACGTTGCCGGCACCGGCGTCCCCTACCGGGAGTACGGCCAGTATGAGTCGGGTGACTATGCCTTGCTGCGCTACGAGTGGATCGTCCTGCCGCTGGCCGGGGAGGACGCACGCGTGTCGTTCCTGATGACCGGCTACGTCACCTTCGCCCGCGAGTAGCGGCGCGGGGATCCTCGCGTTAACGATGTGCGGGCCGACCGTCGCGGCCGGCCGGCGCGACGGAATAATCCTGGCCGGGGCGGCGTATATCACAGTGGCGTGACTTGTCCCGGTTTGGAGCGACAGGGCAAGTTCGCATGCGGGACAGAGACAGGCCGGCGGGGCACGATCGCGGCGCCCGGGCCGAACAGGACGCAACAAGGAGGGTGAGAGAGAAGATGAGCATCTGGTTGAAACGGGCCACGCTGGCGGCGGCTGCCGTGACCCTGGTCGGCGCGCTCGGGTTGGGAGCCACCATGGCACAGGGCGATCCGATCGCGCAGCGCAAGGCGCTGATGAAGGCCAACGGCGAGTCGATGAAGGCGATCAAGGCCGTGGTCGACGCCAAGGGGGCGCCCGCCCCCGTCGCGCCGGAGGCGGCGAAGATCGCCAGCAACCTCAAGGCCGCGGCGGCACATTTCCCGGCCGGTTCCGACAAGGGCGACACCAAGGCCTCGCCCGATATCTGGAAGAACCTGGATGACTTCAAGAAGCTGGACGAGTCCTCGGCGGCGGCGGCCAGCAAGCTCGAGGCCTCGGCCAAGAAGGGCGACGCGGCCGTCGTGGCCGCCGATTTCGGCGAGCTCGGCAAGACCTGCGGCGCCTGCCACAACAAGTACCGCCTGAAATAATGTAAGATTCGGCTTCTGCTCTGGGATGTCGGGGGGCCTCTGGAGCCCCCCGACGCATGTTGGGAGCGACAAACGGCGCATGGCCCCTCGGCTGCGATGCTCTGCAAGGGCGCTCGCCGCGCTGGCGCTGGCGAGCGCGGCGTTCGCGCCGCCAGCGGGCGCGCCAGCGCCCGATGCCGACG
>CAZLBB010000154.1:0-13021 GCA_964557415.1 uncultured Rhodospirillaceae bacterium | reverse complement strand
GCGGTATCGGCGACGAGCTGCACCCCGAAGACACGGACCGGCCGCGCGATGTTCTTGACGACCTGCTCGCCGAGGTCGACCAGCGTCAGCGAGAGCCGGTCGCGGATATGGTCCCGCACCGCGCGCGATACGCAGATGCCGCCCGACTCGGCAATGCTCTCCAGGCGGGCCGCGACGTTGACGCCGTCGCCGTAGATGTCGCCCTCGTCGACGATGACGTCGCCGAGATTGACCCCGATGCGGAACTCGATGCGGCGGTCCGGCTCGACGCCGGCGTTGCGATCGGCCATCTCGCGCTGGATGTCGACGGCGCAGCGCACGGCGTCGACGACGCTGGCGAACTCCATGAGAATGCCGTCGCCCGTGGTCTTGACGACGCGGCCGTGGTGCTCGGAAGCCTTGACGTCGATCACGTCGTGGCGGAGCGCCTTGACGCGGGCGAGCGTGCCCTCCTCGTCGAGCCCCATCAGGCGCGAATAGCCGACGACATCGGCCGCCAGGATGGCCGCCAGTTGCCGGCGCATCTGCTCAGTCGGCATCCGTCACCCCGGCCCCGGCAGGACGGATCGCCCCAAGCCGCCTTGCTGCAAGCCCGACCATTCCGCTCCTGCTCCGGGATGACTTGATCGCGATGGCAGGCCGCGATCCTGCCCCGTGCCATGCCTCCGCACCAGCGTTGAATTCGGTCGGCGCAGAAGCGCAGACATCGCGGGCGGTGGCGAATTCGATCAGATGGGCATCACCGGGACTTTGTCCGGCACGGTCAGCTCCGCCTCGGTGAGCGCGAGGACGTCGCGCACGGCGACACCCGGGGCCGTCTCCAGCAGCGTGCCCCGCCCGCCGGCGAACGCGATCGCGGCAAGCTCGGTCACGACCAGGTCGACCGGCCGGATCGAGGTGAGCGGCAGCGTCAACTGCCGCACGATCTTCGGCTTGCCCTTGGCGCTGTGCTGCATCGCGACCACGACGCGCTTCGCCCCGGCGATCAGGTCCATCGCGCCGCCCATGCCCGGCACCATCTTGCCCGGGATCATCCAGTTGGCGAGACGGCCGCCCTGGTCCACCTGCAACCCGCCGAGCACGGTCATGTCGAGATGGCCGCCGCGGATCAGCCCGAAGGAGACGGCGCTGTCGAACGTGCTGGCGCCGGGCAGGGCCGTCACCGGACGGCCGCCGGCGTCGGTCAGCCGCGCCTGGGTCATTCCCTGCTCCGGCAGCGGACCGGTCCCGATCAGCCCGTTCTCCGACTGGAAGAAGACGGGCATGCCCGGCGGCACGTGGTTGGCGACCAGCGTCGGGATGCCGATGCCCAGGTTGACCAGCATGCCGGCGCGCAGCTCCTGCGCGATGCGCTTGGCGATGATCGTGCTCGGTTCCATCGGCGTCACCCGTGCGCCACGACGTAGTCGACCAGCGGCGCCGGCGTGGCGACGTGGTCGGGCGCGATGAGGCCGGTCGGCACGATGTGCTCCGCCTCGACGATCACCGTGTCGGCCGCCATGGCGATGACGGGATTGAAGTTGCGCGCGGTCAGCACGTAGGTGAGGTTGCCGAGATAGTCGGACAGGAACGCCTGCACCAGGGCGAAGTCCGCGCGCAGCGCCGTCTCCAGCAGGTAGCGCCGGCCGTCGACCTCGACCTCGCGCTTGCCCTCGCCGGCCAGCGTGCCGACCCCGGTCGGCGTCAGCACGCCGCCGAGCCCGACCCCGCCCGAGCGGATGCGCTCGATCAGCGTCCCTTGCGGCACCAGCTCGACCTCCATCTCGCCCGCGATCATCTGGCGCTGCGTTTCCGGGTTGAGCCCGATATGGCTGACGATCGCCTTGCGGACCAGCCTGGCGCCGACCAGCTTGCCGATGCCGACGCCCGGCCGCGCGGTGTCGTTGGCGATCACGGTCAGGTTGCGCTTCTGCTGCCGCACCAGCTCGTCGACCAGGCCCTCGGGCGTGCCCACGGCCATGAAGCCGCCGATCATGATGGTGGCGCCGTCGGGAATCATGCCGACCGCGTTTTCGAACGAGACCGTCTGCATCGCCTGCCGCCCCGGCCTATGCCCTTGCCGCCTCGCGCCCCCGCGCCACGGCATCATGCCGCACGCGGGCGGTGGCCGCACCGGCTATCCGGCTCACGGCTTGCTTCCGCGATTTTCACGTCCGCGCGATTGAGGAGCCGCCGCGCTCAGCGCCAGGCTCATGAACCTCTCCGCCATCGCGAGGTAGCTTTGCGCCTCGCGCTGCGCGAAATCGGCCTGCAGCTTGAGCGCATCCTCGAGCGACCTGCACTGGGCGAGGGACTGGCCGAGCGACATCCCCGCGGCCAGACGCTCCTGCGCGAAGCCCAGGATTTCCTTGTTCAGGGCCTGCGTGGACTCCAGCAGGGCGTTGCCCGACAGCCGGAACGGATCCAGCGCCGACTCCGGCGCTCGCAGCAGGGCGTCGAAGCCCGGCAGCTGAAAGGTGGAAGATCTTGCGGTCTGCGGATCATCGCGCTTCGCCATCGATGCTCTCCCCCGGCCCGGTCAGCTGCAACAGTGCCCACGCAATTGTCCTTGTGCGTTGATCCAGGTCAAGGGCGACGGGTGGCGGACCGACCAGGGATTGCGCAACGGCCTGAGGGCGAGTCATGGTGCCGGCGGCGGCCGCCGATCCGGCATACGGCCGGGTTTCGGGCGGCGACATCGCGGGCGGTGCGGCGCATGAGCGATCCGAGCTACCGGGCAGTCTTGCCGGCCTGGCTGCGCCGCACACCGCCCGCCGCATGGCTCGCGGGGTACGGCGCGACCTGGCTGCACGGCGACATCGTCGCCGGCGTTACCCTGGCGGCCTATGCGATCCCGGTGTCGCTGGCCTACGCAGCCCTCGCGGGCCTGCCGCCCCAGGTCGGCATCTACGGCTACATGCTGGGCGGTCTCGGCTACGCCCTGCTGGGGTCGTCGCGCCAGCTCGCGGTCGGACCGACCTCGGCCATCTCGCTCATGATCGCCGCGACGGTCGGGGCGATGGCGGGCGGCGATCCGCTGCGCTACGCGCAGATCGCCAGCCTGGCGGGCTTCACGGTGGCCGCGCTCTGCTTGATCGCCTGGGCGCTGCGGCTGAGCGCGCTGGTCAAGCTGATCAGCGACAGCATCCTGGTGGGCTTCAAGGCCGGCGCCGGCCTGACCATCGCCATGACCCAGCTGCCGAGCCTGCTCGGCATGCCGGGCGGCGGGCACAATTTCTTCGAGCGGGCGGTCCAGTTCGCCGGGCAACTGGGCCAGGTGCACTATCCCGTCGTCGCGGTCGGTGCGGTCGCGCTCGTGCTCCTCGTCGCCGGCGAGCGGCTGCTGCCGGGACGTCCGGTGGCGCTCGGCGTCGTGGCGGTGTCGATCGTCGCGGCCTCCGCACTCGGGCTGCCCGGGCTCGGCGTGCCGACGACCGGCGCGATCCCGCCCGGCCTGCCCGAGCTGGCGGGGCCGGCGCTGCGGCTGCGCGACGTCGAAGGCATCGTGCCCCTGGCCGCCGGATGCCTGCTGCTCGCCTACATCGAAAGCGTCTCGGCCGCCGGCACCTTCGCGGCGAAACACGGCCATGCGGTCGACGCGCGGCAGGAGCTGCTCGGCATCGGCGCCGCGAATCTCGCGGCGGCCCTGGGGCACGGCTATCCGGTCGCCGGCGGGCTGTCGCAATCGGCGGTGAACGACAAGGCGGGCGCGCGCACGCCGCTCGCGCTCGTCTTCGCCTCGGTCGCGCTCGCCGTCTGCCTGCTCTTCCTCACCGGGCTGCTGGAAGACCTGCCCAAGGCGGTTCTGGCCGCGGTGGTGCTGACCGCGGTCGCCGGCCTGATCGATCTTCCCGCCATGATCCACATGTGGCGCGCGAGCCGGCTCGACTTCTACGCCGCGTCGACCGCGCTCGCCGGCGTGCTGCTGCTCGGCATCCTGCAGGGCATCCTGCTCGCCGCCCTGGCATCGGTCCTCATGCTGCTGGCCCGCGTGTCGCGTCCGCACGTGGCGTTCCTCGGCCGCATCCCCGGCACGAACGCCTACTCCGACCTTGACCGCCATCCCGAGAACGAGGCGCTGCCGGGCGTGATCGCGTTCCGCCCCGAGGCGTCGCTGATCTACGTCAATGCCGACGCCATCCTCGATGCGGTCCTGCGGCGGGTCGGCGCCACCGCGCCCGGCAAGGTTCGCCGGGTCGTCTGCGACCTGTCGGCGTCGCCCTATATGGACCTGACCGGATCGCGCATGCTGCACCGGTTGCAGGGCGAGCTTGCCGCGCGCGGCATCGCCCTTCGCATCGTCGGCGCGCACGGGCATGTGCGCGACCTGCTGCGGGCCGACGGCATCGCCGGGAAGGTGGGCGGCCTCGACCGCGCCCTGACGCTCGACCGTCTGCTCGCCGGCCGGGACCGGTAGAAGCCATGGCGGCGGACCCGGCCAAGCCGGCCTATCGCGTCCTCGAGCCGATCGACCGCATCTCGGAGACGCTGTTCGGCCTGATCATGGTCCTCACCTTCACGGGCACGCTGGGGGTCGCGACGGCGGACGACCTGCAGGTCCGCACCATGATCGTCGGCGCGCTCGGCTGCAACCTGGCCTGGGGGATCATCGACGGCGGCGTCTACCTGATGGCGCGCCTCCACGAGCGCGGACGCAAGCTGATGATGTTCCGGGCGGTGCGCGCGGCGCGCGACGCGGGCAGCGCGCACCGCGTCATCGCCGACGCGCTGCCGCCGCTGCTGGCCGGCATGCTGCCGGCGGAGCAGCTGGAGTCGATCCGGCGCAAGGTCCGGGAGATGCCCGAGGCGCCCGAGCGCCCGGGCCTGGTCCGGCGCGACTGGCTGGGCGCGTCGGCGATCTGCCTCCTCAGCTTCCTGTCGACGTTCCCGGTCGTGATTCCGTTCCTGCTGATCGACGACGCCAGGCTGGCGCTGCGCGCCTCCAACGCGGTCGCCGTCGCGATGCTGTTCCTGTGCGGCGCCGCGCTGGGGCATTACGGCGGCATGCGGCCCTGGGCGACGGGGCTTGCGATGGTGGCGTTTGGCGGCGCGCTCGTCGCGGTCGCCATCGCGCTCGGCGGCTGACGCAGCGCGCCCGCGGGTTCCGGCGGCACTCCGATCAGCCAGCGGCGATGACGAGCCCCACGATCTGCACCGCGATGACCTTCACGATGGTCATCGACGGGAAGATCATTGCATAGCCGATATCCGGCCGCTCGGTCGGCGCCATGCGGGTAGAGTAGACCAGGATGGCCGGGTTTCCCGTCGCGCCCGACGCGACCCCGACCAGGTCGTCATACGGTATCTTCATGACGTAGTGGCCCACCAGCAGGACGATCAGCACCGTCGTCAGCAGCACCGCGGCACCGATGAACAGCATCGTCATGCCCGCCTCCGACACGGTGCGCACGAACGGCTGGCCCGCGTTGATGCCGACCGCGGCGAGGAAGACCGCGAGGCCGAAATTGCGCAGCACGATATTGGCCGGCAGCGGCATGACCCACAGCAACGGGCCGGTGCGGCGCAGCCGGCCGAGGACGAGCGCGACGATCAGCGGCCCGCCGCCGATGCCCAGCGTGACGGTGCCGACGCCGGGAACGGGAATGGGGACCAGGCCGAGCAGGACGCCGAGGACCATGCCGACGCCGAGCGAGACGTAGCTGAACTCCGCCGCGGCCTTCACGGTGTCGCCGAAATGCCGCCGCACCTCCTCCTTGCGGTCCGGCGGCACCAGCACGCCGACCCGGTCGCCGAATTCGAGCGCCAGGTCCGGGGTCGGAACGATATCCGCGTCGTAGCGCCGGACATGCAGCAGGTGCATGGGAAATCCCGCCGGCATCGGCAGCCGCGCCAAGGGGACGCCGACGACGCCCGCCTTGCCGACGAAGACGCGGATGTAGTCGAGCGCGGAACGGTCTTTCGCGATCCGCCCGGGCTCCAGCCTGCCCAGCCGCGCAGCCGCCTCCGCCATCGCCTCCTGCCGGTCGGCGACGACCAGCACGGCGTCTCCCGGCGCCAGCAGGATCTCGCCCGATGGAAGGAAGTTCTGTCCCTCCTTGCGGACCATCGTCACCTGGACGCCGTCGGGCAACTCCTTGCTCAGCTCGCCGAGCGTTCGCGCCGCGCCGCCGTCGCCGAGCGTGATCTCCGCCATGTGGAAGCGCGGCGTCTTCGGCGGGAAGACCGGCCGGACCATGCGCGTCATGAAGTAGATGCACAGGATCGGGCCGATCACGCCGAACGGGTAGGCGATCGAATAGCCGATCGACGGCTCGCTGGTGCGCATGACCTCGAGCGCCGCCTGCAGCGTGGCGGTGCTCGTCATCGAGCCGGCGAAGAGGCCCAGCGTGTGGCCGACCTTGATGCCGAACACCTGGCCGAGCGCCAAGGCGACCGCCAGCCCCGCGAGGACGGCGACGAGCGCCAGGAGGTTGTACTTGCGCCCGGCGGCGCCGACCATCCCCTCGAAGAACTGCCGTCCGTAGAGGATGCCGATGCCGTAGAGGAACATGATCAGGCCGATGAGGCCGATCGGGCCGGTGATCTGCGCCTTCGGCGCGAAAGCCCCGATGGCGAGCCCGACGAACAGGACGGCACCGACGCCGAGCGAGAACCCGCCGATGCTGACCTGGCCGACCAGGTAGCCCAGGCCGATGGCGAGAAACACGGCGAGGATCGGCTGGGTGCCGACGACTTCCCGTGCAAGGTCGATCATTACACTGCCCCCAGGGATGTGACGAGGCGCCGTTCGGCCGGAGTCCCCTCAGCGCGCACGGCAGCCCGCTTCGCGGAACTGCTCGATCACGCGGTTGACCAGGTCGGGCGTCGGCGTCGGCGTGCGCTCGTGCCTGTAGGGAAGGTTCATCGCCTTCCACTTGAAGGCGCCGAGCTGGTGGAAGGGCTGCACCTCGACCCATTCGACGTTCTTCATCGGCGCCACGAACCGCGCGATCCCGTCGACATTGGCGGGATCGTCGGTGAATCCCGGCACCAGCGTGAACCGAACCCACACGGGCTTGTTCATTGCCGCCAGGCGCTCGGCGAAGCGCAGCGTCGGCGCCAGGTCGCGCCCGGTGACCGAGCGGTAGGTCTCCGGGTTCGAGCTCTTGATGTCGAGCAGGACGAGATCGAGATTCGACAGGTATGGCTCGTCGAGCTGGTCGCCGAGATAGCCCGATGTCTCGATCGCCGTGTGCAGCCCCATCCGCTTGGCCCCGGCCAGGATGCGCCCGGTGAAGGCGCGCTGCACCATCGGCTCGCCGCCCGAGATGGTGAGGCCGCCGTCGAGGGCTTTGAGCGCGCTCGCGAAGCCGCTCAGCCGGTCGATCACCTGCTGCGCCGAGATGTAGGTGCCGTCGCGCAGATGCCAGGTGTCCGGGTTGTGGCAGTAGGAGCAGCGCAGCAGGCAGCCCGACACGAACAGCACCACCCGCAGGCCGGGGCCGTCGTAGCGCGACGCGGTCTCGTAGGAATGGGCGTAGCCGAACGCGCCGTCGCCATCGCCGGGCTGCTTCTCTTCGTCCGGCGCGTCGGGCGAGATGCCGACGCGCAGGTCGTGCCGGCTGCCGGGCTCGATCTGGCCGAGTTGCGACATGGTTGTCTCCTCCGCCTCAGACCTGGCCGTGGAACGTGCGGCTGATCACGTCCTGCTGCTGCTCGCGCGTGAGCCGGATGAAGTTGACGGCATAGCCCGAAACGCGGATCGTGAGCTGCGGATACTTGTCCGGATTCCGCATCGCATCCTCGAGCGTCTCCTTGTCGATGACGTTCAGGTTCATGTGGAATCCGCCATGGTCGAAATACATGTCGAACGCCTTGACGGCGGCATCGAGCAGCTCCTTGTCCGACAGATGCGCCTTCTGCGGCGCCACCGAAACCGTGTAGCTGATGCCGTCCAGCGCGTCATTATAGGGGAGCTTCGCCACCGACAGGCACGAGGCGAGCCAGCCATGGCTGTCGCGGCCGTGCATCGGGTTGGCGCCCGGCGCGAACGGCTCGCCCTTGCGCCGCCCGTCGGGCGTGTTGCCGGTCGCCTTGCCGTAGACCACGTTGGACGTGATCGTCAGCACGCTCTGCGTGTGGGTCGCGCCGCGATAGGCCGGGTGCTTGCGCAGCTTCTGCATGAAGCGCGCGACGAGGTCGCAGGCGATGCCGTCGACGCGGTCGTCGTTGTTGCCGAACTGCGGGACCGCGGCCTTGCTTTCGTTGCGGTAGTCCACTGCCAGGCCCTTGTCGTCGCGGATCACGCGGATCTTGCCGTACCTGATCGCCGCCAGGCTGTCGGCGGCCACCGACAGGCCGGCGATGCCGAACGCCATGGTGCGCAGGACGTCGCGGTCGTGCAGCGCCATCTCCAGGCGCTCGTAGAAGTACTTGTCGTGCATGTAGTGGATGCAGTTCATGGCGTGCACATAGGTGCGCGCCAGCCACTCCATCACGCGGTCGAACTTCTCGGACACCTCGTCGTAGTCCAGCACGTCGCCGGCCACGGGCGGCATCGGTGGTGCCACCTGCTCGCCCGAGATCTCGTCGCGCCCGCCGTTGATGGCGTAAAGCAATGCCTTGGCCAGGTTCACGCGCGCGCCGAAGAACTGCATCTGCTTGCCGATCCGCATGGCGGAGACGCAGCACGCGATCGCGTAGTCGTCGCCCCAGTGCGGCCGCATCAGGTCGTCGTTCTCGTATTGCAGCGACGAGGTCTCCTTGCTCACCTTGACGCAATAGCGCTTGAAGTTCTCCGGCAGGTGCTTCGACCACAAGACGGTGATGTTCGGCTCCGGCGCGGGCCCGAGATTGGTCAGCGTATGCAGCATGCGGTAGCTGCTCCTGGTCACCAGCGGCCGACCGTCGAGGTCCACGCCGCCGACGCACTCGGTCGCCCAGTACGGATCGCCGCTGAACAGCGCGTCGTAATCCGGCGTGCGCAGGAACCGCACGATGCGCAGCTTCTGCACCAGCTGGTCCCACAGCTCCTGCGCGCCGGCCTCGTCCAGCGCGCGTTCCGCGAGGTCGCGCTCGATGAAGATGTCGAGGAAGGTGGAGATGCGGCCGATCGACATGGCCGCGCCGTTGGCCTCCTTGACCGCGCCCAGATAGGCGAAATAGGTCCACTGTACGGCCTCGCGCGCGTCGTTCGCCGGCCGCGCGATGTCGCAGCCGTAGCGCTTCGCCATCGTGGCGAGGTCCTTCAGCGCCCGCATCTGCTCCGCGAGCTCCTCGCGCGTGCGGATCACCTCGTCGGTCGGCCACATGTCGTCGACCTGCGCCCGCTCCGCGCGCTTCGCTTCGAGCAGGCGGTCGACGCCGTAAAGGGCGACGCGGCGATAGTCGCCGATGATCCGGCCGCGGCCATAGGCGTCGGGCAGGCCGGTGATGATGCCGGACCTGCGGCATTTCATGATCTCCGGCGTGTAGGCGTCGAACACGCCGTCGTTGTGCGTCTTGCGGTACTTGGTGAAGGCCTCGTGGACCTGGGGATCGGCCGCGAAGCCGGCCGCCTTCAGGCCCGCCTCGACCATGCGCAGGCCGCCGCAGGGGAAGATGGCGCGCTTGAACGGCTGGTCGGTCTGCAGCCCGACGATCACCTCGTTGTCGCGGTCGATATAGCCCGCCTCGTGCGCCAGCAGGGTCGAGGGCGTCCGTGCGTCGACCGCGAGCACACCCTTTTTCCGCTCTTCCTGGAAATACGGCTCGAGCTTCGCCCACACGGCCTTGGTGCGCGCCGAGGAGCCGGCCAGGAACGACTCGTCGCCGGCGTAGGGCGTGACGTTGCAGACGATGAAGTCGCGCACATCGACGGAAGTGCGCCAGCTGCCCGGCTTGAAGCCGCGCCAAGGGTCACGGCTTTTCGGCTTCTCGGCCAATGCTGCGGTCGTGTCCATGGCGTTCCCTCTCTTAGGGGACACTTCCCCTTGTTAGACAGTATCGATGCCCCAGCGAGCTGCCTTGACGTGGATCAACCTGGACGGGCCCGTTCAACGTCGGCTTCCGGCGGGACGCAATCAAAACGTCAGCTGAAAACCGGTGGAGAGGGCGACGCCCGTGGATTCCTCCGTCGGGGTGCCGTTGCCGGTCCAGCGCGCGACATTGACCACCGAGAACAGCTTGATGCCCGGCCCCAGCTGGTACGAGCCGCCGACCTCGCTGTAGAGGAGCGTGTCGTTGCTGCGCCGCACGAGCGTTGGGGACGCGGGGCCGGCGGGTGCGCCCTGCAGCGCCTGGCCGTCCTTGGCGATGGCGTAGCCGACGTCGAAGCCGACGAGCCACGGTCCGGACCCGTAGGTCGCGCCGAACGTCACGTCGTAGCGACTGTTGGGACCCTGCAAGCCGTTGTTGTCCCAGGCGGCGGCGGCGCCGATCGTCCAGCCGGCGAATGCGACATTGAAGCCCGCGCCCAGGACGATTCGATCCTTGCCGAGGCGATCGTTCGCGCCGGAGCGGGACTGCCGTTCGAGAAATCCGTAGCCGAACCCCACGTCGAACCCCAGCTCGACGCCGTCGAGCGACCGCGAAAAGCCGGCGGCGGCTTCGATGAAATGATGATGGTTGGGCTGCCGCGTATCGGAAATGCCGTTGCCGGCGTCGAACGCGCAGCCGTTACGGCAATCTCCGGCGCCGTTCACCGTCTGCACGCCCTGAGGCGCATCGTCGTCCGGCGTATAGGAGAATCCGAACTGGAAGCCCGGCGCGAACTGCGGCGTGTAGTACGTGATCTTGTTCGCGTTCGACGTGAGCTGGGTCAGCGTCGTGACCGTGCCGCCGGCGGCGTGGGCGGACGGCGCGCGGAATGGCGACAGGTTGCGGTCTTCGTCGACCGTAAACTCGGCCGACGGCGATGGCGCCACGAAATGCATCGTGTAGGCCGCGGAGTTCCGGGCACCGGCGACCAGCCTGCCGAACCCGCCGGAGACGTATACGTAGTTCTCGTCGAATTGATTGTTCGAGGCATAGGAAACCAACTCGATGTTCACGCCGACCTTGATTCCGTTGTCCAGTGTCGTCTCGCCGACAAGGTACACTTCGGCTTCCCAGAACTGGTCGGTGCGCCCGAGGTCCGTCGTGGAGGCGTAACCGCGG
Source organism: uncultured Rhodospirillaceae bacterium (assembly GCA_964557415.1). Lineage (GTDB taxonomy): Bacteria > Pseudomonadota > Alphaproteobacteria > JAEULC01 > JAEULC01 > JAEULC01. The sequence continues at coordinate 1,966 of CAZLBB010000154.1, read as the reverse complement.
TCGTCGTTGGCGCCGCGGTTCACCGGACCCGGCACCGCATCGGCGACGTTGTCCTGAGCCCGCACCGTCAGGCCGGAAACGGCGTATCCGCCGAGGGAGAGCTTGATCGGCTCGGCTGCCGCGGTCGGATCAGGCGACGCGAAGCATGTCAGCGACGTCGTGGCCAGGATCAAGAGGCGACGTGCTTGCACGCCGCAACGCCTATCGCACATCGCGCAGCGCGAACACGTCGATCGTGTGCAGGAGGCCCTTCGGGACGACATTGCCGACCCGGCGGAACGCGAACCGTTCGCCCACGCGCGCGCGCAACGTCTCGGACACCAGGATCTCGGTCCCGTGCTCCTTGTTGAGCTGCTCGAGGCGGGCCGCGATGTTCACCGCCGATCCCATGGCGGTGTAGCTCATGCGCTCCGACGAGCCGACATTGCCGACGATGGCCTCGCCCGTATGCAGCCCGAACCGCGTATGGAACGCCGGAAATCCCTCCTCGGCGAACTGGCGGTTGAGCGCCGCGATGCGCTGGCGGCACGCCAGCGCGGCGGCGCAGGCCTTGACGGCATGGTCCGGGTCCGGCGTCGGCGCATTCCAGAAGGCCATGACGGCGTCGCCGATGAATTTGTCGACGGTCCCGTCATGCCGCATGATCTCGTCGGTCACGGCGGCGAGGTAGCGCGACATGTAGCGCATGAGCTTTTCCGGCTCCTGCGCGTCCGCGATGGTCGAAAAGTCGCGGATGTCGGTGAACACGATGGTGATCTCGCGCCGGAAGCCACCCAGCTCCGGGCGTTGCCCGCTCTCGATCAGCTGCCGCACGAGCTGCTTCGGCACGTAGCGCCCGAAGGCGGACAACGCCGTCTTCATCATGACCGCCGAGCGGCCCAGCTCGTCGATCTCGCGGATGTGCGAGCCGGTCCACGGGCGTTCGTCGATCTCGAAGCGGCGGATCCGCTCGTTGTCCTGGGCGAGCGCCCGGACCTGGCGCGAAACCGCGTGCCCGAGCCACCAGACGAGGGGCACGGCCAGGACGACGGCGGCGATGGCGGCGACCATGGTCTGCACGCGCATCGCCTGGATGTCCTGGAAGAACTCGTCCTGGGGCGCGATGACCGCGAGATAGGTATGCGCCGCGAATTGCAGCGGCACCTCCTCGAACGAGACGACGAGGTCGCGTCCTCGTATGTTCGTCTCGTAGCTGCTCTGGCCGGTCTTCTTCCAGTCGTCGACGATCGACAACTGATCGGCCGTCGCGAGGTCCTGCAGGCGCGGGACGGACATCGCCTCGCCGGCGGCAGCCGTCTTTATCAGCTCGGCCATGCGCGGGTGGGCGACGAGGCGGTCGCGATCGTCGAACAGGAACACCACGCCGGTCTTGCCGACGCGCGCTTCCTGCAGCGCGTTGTTGAGATCGGTAAGCAGCACGTCCGCCGCGATGACCCCGTTGACGCCGGTCCCGAGCGGCGCGCGCACCGTATAGAGCGGCGCCTTCAGGTAGTAGGACATGTAGATGTCGGTGATCGGGCCGGCCTCGGGATCGCGTGCGTCGGCAAACCAAGGTCTCGTGCGCGGATCGTAGCGGTCGTCCGCGTCCTCGCGTTCCTCCAGCACCTCGCCCTCGGGCCCGAGGAACACGCGCTTCGTGATCTGGCGCTGGCCTGCGTCCACCGCGATGATCGTCGCGCGAAACAGTGCGCGCGGCGGCGGCCGCATCTCCTCGATCTGCTGGCGGGGAACATTGTCGAGATTGGCCAGCTGCAGCCAGCTCCCGTCATCGAAGCCCACGTAGATGCTGTAGAGCTGCGGTAATTGCGCCAGGGCGGCCCGGAACACGGGCAAGAGCTCATGGGCCTGCGCCGGGCTCTCCAGCCAGCGGAACGAGGTGCTGGCGGCCAGGGTCGACAGCAGCGCCTGGATCGGGGCGATCAGCTCGACCGTGCGCCCGACGGCCCGTTTGGAGGCCTCGCCGACG
>CAZLBB010000153.1:0-13067 GCA_964557415.1 uncultured Rhodospirillaceae bacterium | reverse complement strand
ACTGCGACCGAGACGCCCCTCGCGGCGCCCGTGCCGCGCGGCGACGAGCCCGGCCTGGGCGCGAGCGTCGGCGACGAAGGGGCGGGCGGCCAGTTCTTCGCCGTGCGTCGTTTCCTCGACGAGCATCTCGAGCCCGGCGACGCGCTGGTCGATCTCGGCGGCGGCGGTCGCCTGTTCGCGCTGACGACGGCCGCGCGCCATGGCGGGCGCGTCCGTGTCATCGCGCTCGACCCCGATGCCGGCGCGCTGGCCGAGCTGCGCAGCGCGGCCGAGCGCAGCGGGGTCGCCGGGTCGATCGAGACGATCAATGCGACGCTCGGCGCGCAGGCGGTGGGTGGCCGGCCCGACGCACCGCCCGTCCTGATGCTCGACGGCCTGCTGCACGATCGGCCGGCGGTGTCGGGGCGCGTCTTCCTCAGGCTGGACAGCGGCGGGCGCGAACCCGAGATCGTCGCCGGCGGCATCGACCTGCTGGCGCGCGGGCGCATCGGCGCGATCCTGTGGCGGCGCGCCCCCGCCTATGACGAGCCGGCCGGTGCCGTGCGCTTCGCCCGGCTGCTCGACGATCTGGGTGCGCTCGGCGTCCGCCATTTCCGCCTGCCGGACGACAATCTGGGCGGGCCGCTCGTGCCCTATGCGCCGATCGGCGAGCCGGCCACGATCTTCAGCCTGCCGCGCGGGTTCGAGCGCAAGCGCGACTATGCCGACCGCTCGCCTGCGGCGCGGCCCACCGCCGACGCCAGACACTATGCCGGGCTCGATCAGTCGGCGCGGCGCGCGCGCACCGCCCAGCTGAAGCTCGCTGGCACCAGCGACGCGTCGCGCTGGGCCGATCCCGCCAATATCGCGGAAGGGGCGGCCGAACGCGCGTCACTGGCCGCGCCGCACTTGGCGCCGCATCCGGCGCCGCGCGTGCTCGATCTCGGCGCCGGTGCCCTCGGGCTCAAGGAGAATCTGCCGGCCGGCGCCATCTACCTGCCGGCCGACTTGGTACCGCGGTCGCCGGAGAGCCTTGTCGTCGACCTCAACCAGGGTGATTTTCCGCCCGGCGTCTTCGACGCCGTGGCGCTGCTCGAGGTTCTCGAGTTCCTGCACGACCCGCTGGCCGTGCTGAAGCGCGCGCGCGCGGCGGCGCGGCGCCTGGTGCTGACCTACCGTCTGTCCGAGGGTGGCGACGCCGAGGCGCGCGCTGCCGCCGGCTGGTTCAACGCCTTCTCGCGCAGCGAGCTGGAAGCGCAGCTCGCCATGGCGGGCTGGGTGGTCGCGATGCATCGTCGCGAGGGCCCGTTCGACCTGTTCGTCTGCGATGCGGCCGACCCGCGGGCCTGAGGCGGGCGCCGCGCGGCCGCTCACCGCAGCTTCATGACGTCGAAGCGGCGCGTCGGCCTGGCGATTTCTTCCTGCGCCTGGATCAGCTGCAGCTCGCGGCTGCCGGCGCGCCGGGTGGCGTCGAAGATCGCAAAGATGCGCGCGGCCGTGTCGCCCAGCGCGCGGGCCGCGTTGCCGGACTCGAGATAGGTGGCGAGGAACAGCGCGGCGACGACGTCGCCGGCGCCGTTGGGCAGCGGGTCGAACCTGAGCCGCGGCGTCGCCACCAGCCAGCTGCCTTCGGCCGAGTCCGCCAGCATCTCGATCGTGTCGTCCGGCGCGTCCTTGCGCAGCAGGCTCGTGACCAGCACCACGCGGGGCCCCAGCTTGCGCGCGATTTCGACCGCCTGCAGCACGTCCTCCAGCTTCTCGAGGCCGGTACCAGTGAGATACTCGAGCTCGAACTGGTTCGGCGTGATGATGTCGGCCACCGGCACGGCGCGGTCTCGCATGAACTTGGGGATGCCCGGGCGCACGAACACGCCGCGGCCGACGTCGCCGATCACCGGGTCGCAGCAGTAGAGCGCCTTGGGGTTGGCCTTGCGCACCGAGGCAACGGTTTCCAGGATCACCGAGCCGATGGCGGCATCGCCCATGTAGCCGCTGAGGATGCCGTCGCATTTCGCGAACACGCCGCGCTCGGCGATCCCGGCGATCACCGCCGCCACGTCGTTGGCGGCGAACACGGGTCCGCGCCACTGGCCGTAGCCGGTATGGTTGGAGAACTGCACGGTGTTGACCGGCCAAACCGTGTGGCCCAGCCGCTGCAGCGGGAAGACCGCGGCGCTGTTGCCGACATGCCCATAGGCCACCGAGGACTGGATCGACAGGATGTTCATCAGCGCGCCCACTGGGAACCGGTCTTGGGATCGGGTAATGGCTGCGTTGCGTATCACGCCCGCGCGGCGGCAAGCTATCGAATCCTGGCGGGGGCAGTCATGCGCCCACGGAAAGGCCAGAGGCGTCGCGCCGGCAAGCGAGAGGAGCCATCGATGACCGTACCCGTCCGGCCGCGGCGCAGCGTGCTCTACACGCCCGGCTCGAACGCCCGCGCCCTGGACAAGGCGCGCGGCCTGCCGGCCGATGGGCTGATCCTCGACCTCGAGGACGCGGTCGCGCCCGAGGCGAAGGATGCGGCGCGCGCGCAGGTGATCGCGGCGCTGGCCGCCGGCGGCTATGGCGGTCGCGAGCTCGTCATCCGGGTGAACGCGGCGGATACCGCCTGGGGCCAGGCCGATCTCGCCGCGGCGGCGCGCGCGCCGGCCGACGCCGTGCTGCTGCCGAAGGTCGAGCATCCCGACCAGGTGCGAGCGGCCGAGGCGGCACTGGTCGCCGGCGGCTCGCCGCCGAGCCTCGCGCTGTGGTGCATGATCGAAACGCCGCTCGGCGTGCTGCGCGCGGAAGCGATCGCCGGCGCCAGCAAGCGCCTCGCCTGCCTGGTGATGGGAACGTCCGACCTGGCAAAGGACCTGCACGCGGCGCATACGCCGGACCGCCTGCCGTTGCTGACGAGCCTGGGCCTGTGCCTGCTCGCGGCCCGGGCGCACGGGCTCGCGATCCTCGACGGCGTGCATCTCGATCTCGCCGACGATGCGGGCTTCGCCCAGTCCTGCCGCCAGGGGCGCGTGCTGGGCTTCGACGGCAAGACGCTGATCCATCCCAAGACCATTGCCGCCGCGAACGCCGCCTTCGCCCCGGGCGCTGAGGAAATCGCCGAGGCGCACAAGATCATCGCGGCGCACCAGGAGGCCGCACGTCAGGGCAAGGGCGTCGTCGTGGTCGACGGCCGCCTGGTCGAGGCGCTGCATGTGGCCAACGCCAAGCGCCTGATGACGCTGGCCCGCGCGATCGAGGCGCTCGAAGGCGCCATGTCGAAAGCAGGGGGGAACTGAGCATGGCCGCGACCGACAAGACGTCCGGCGGCCGCTTTTTCGAGGATTTCCGGCTCGATGAGGAGATCGCGCACGCCACGCCGCGCATGCTGACCCACGGCGACGTGGCGCTCTACACCGCGCTGTTCGGCGCGCGCTTCGCGGCGTTCGCGTCGGATCCCTTCGCCCGGTCGCTCGGCCTGCCGCGCGCGCCGATCGACGACCTTCTGGTCTTCCATGTGGTGTTCGGCAAGTCGGTGCCCGATATCTCGCTCAATGCCGTCGCCAACCTGGGCTATGCCGAGGGGCGCTTCGGTGCGCTGGTCTATCCGGGCGACACCATCACCGCGCGCTCGACGGTGATCGGGCTCAAGGAGAATTCCTCGCGCGAGACCGGGATCGTCTATGTGCGCACGGTCGGCCGCAACCAGCATCGCGAGATGGTGCTCGACTACGTGCGCTGGGTCATGGTGCGAAAGCGCACAAAGGAGGCCGTGATCATCGCGGAGGAGCGCGTACCGGACCTGGCCCCGGTCGTGCCGCCCGACCAACTGCTCGTTCCGCCCGAGTTCAGCGTCGCGCGCTACGATGCGACGCTCAGCGGCTCGACGCATCTATGGGGCGACTACGAAAAGGGGGAGCGCATCGACCATGTCGACGGCGTCACGGTCGAAGAAGCCGAGCACATGATGGCGACGCGCCTCTACCACAACACGGCGCGCGTGCATTTCGACGGCTTCGGCGCGCGGCAGAGCCGCTTCGGGCGCCGGCTGATCTACGGCGGCCATGTCATCAGCGTCGCGCGCGCGCTCAGCTTCAACGGGCTCGGCAACGCCTTCCGCCTGCTCGCGATCAATGGCGGCCGTCACGTCGGCCCGCTGTTCGGCGGCGACACCGTGTTCGCCTGGAGCGAGGTGCTGGACAAGGCCGATATCCCCGGCCGCAGCGACGTCGGCGCGCTCCGCCTGCGCCTGGTTGCGACCAAGGACCGCCCGTGCGCCGACTTCCCCGACAAGGACGCCGCCGGCAAGCCGGATCCGTCGGTGCTGCTCGACTTCGACTACTGGGCGCTGATCCGGCGGTAGGCGGTCTCAGGCGGGCGTGTCGAACAGCAGCGCGTCGAGCCCGCGCACCAGGCCCGTGATCGTCTGGATGCGCTCGGCCGCCAGCAGCGAGCCGTGCACGAAGATCGACTGGTCCTGCTGCTCGTCGTGGCGCAGGATCAGCCGCTCGCCCTTCAGGCCGAAGATCACCTCGACCGCGTTGCTGCAGCCCGGCAGGCGGATCGAATGCACGCGCGCGCCGCCGAACTCGGCCCCGCGCGCCGCGCACGGCCCGAAGAGCTGGTCGTCGGCCAGGTGGATATGCGGCCGGCGCACCTTGCCCAGCACCTCCGCCAGCTCACGCGCCGTGCCGCTCGGCACATCCGGCTTCTCGGCCCTTGCGTATTCGACTACTTCCCAGTGCGGCACGTGATGCGCCGCGATCTTCGCCAGGTGCTGCATCAGCGCCGCGGTGAGCGAGAAATTCCCGGTCGCTGCGCCCACGCGGGCGGCCCGGGCGGCGGCGTCGATGTGCTCGAAATCCGCGTCGGTGAGGCCGGTCGTGCCGATCACGACCGGCACGCCGGCAGCGAAGGCGAGCTCGATGTGGCGGCGGATCGACGACGGGTGCGTGTAGTCGATCAGCGCCCGCGGCCGCCCAGCGAGCGCCGCCGCCAGATCGTCGGTCGCGATCACGCCGCACGGGGGCCGGCCGATCAGCGTGCCGATATCGCTGCCCGCGCCACGGCGCACGACCGCGCCCACCAAGCGGAACGCATCCGACGTCAGCACGGCCTCGACCAGCTGGCGCCCCACCGCGCCGGCGGCACCGGCGATGCAGACATCCAAGGGCATGAGCGTCGTTCCCGACCGGGGTTTGCCGGGCAAGGTCGCAGAGGGCCGGCGCGACCGCAATGCCGATGGGCACAACCGACCGACGAATCAGTCCGCCGCGGGCACCGTCCTGGCCGGGCGCGCGGCTGTGCCCGTGCTGCCCCGGGTCTGGGCCATCGGCCACCCGCGAACACCACCTGTTGATAACAATAAAAGAATCAGCAATCTTAATTGACTAAGAAGCAATCTTTATATATCAAAGCAACGATTCGTGACCCGGCGGGCGGTCAGCGCAGAACAAGACCCGGCGGGCGCTTGAGGAACGGGATGATGGTCCAGGCAATTCCGGCCCGGACGCTCGCCGTTGCGGTTCTACTCGCAATGGCAGCGGGAGCGGGCGTGGCCAACGCGCAAGGTACAGGGTTCTATGTCCGCGGTGATCTCGGCATCGCGATTTCCGGCGATGCCGAGACGCGCGACGACAATTGCGGCAGCCCGAACCCGTTCTTCGGCTGCGGCACCACGCTCGACAGCACGGCCGGCACCTCGCTCGCAGTCGGCGGCGGCTTCGGCTATCGCTTCGCCCCCTGGTTCCGCGGCGACCTGACGCTCGGCTACCGGCCGATGTTCGATGTCGACGGCACGATCGTCAGGCCTGCCACGGCCGACCGGCCGTTCGAGGCCGACATCGCGTCGGTCACCGGCATGCTGAACGGTTACCTCGACTTCGCGGGTTTCCTGCCGCGCCGCAAGCTCGGCGTGTTCCAGCCCTATGTCGGCGCCGGCATCGGGTTTGCCCACAACATGATGGACGACATCACCTCGCACTCGCCGACCACGCCCGGCCTGGTCGAGACCGCGCCGGGCGGCAGCAGCACCAATTTCGCCTGGATGGTGACCGCCGGCACCGGCATCGACGCCGGCTACGGCATCATCGTCGACCTCGGCTACAAGTATCTCGACATGGGCGAGTTCTCGTCGGATGCCGGGCAAGCGTGCGCGGCCGGAACCTGCCGCAGCGTCGACGCGGTGACCGGCGATCTGAAGACGCACGAGTTCTCCGTGGGTATCCGATACGGCTTCTAGCGCTCCTCCGGACGCCGCTCCGCTCGCGGCGTCGCACCGTCGTAGCGGAACTCCCGCTAGCCCCCATGCCTCGGCACGCTCGGTATGGGGGCTTCTTTTTTCCCCCTAGTCGTCCAGCCCGCTCTTGCCGGTGCGGTGCGGCAAGGGCTTCGGGCCGGCAATCCGGAAGATCACCATCCCCGGCCAGGCCAGCCGTCCGTTGGGGCGGCGGCTGAACAGCACGCCGTCGGTGCGGGACTTGACCGGCGTGCGCGCGTTCAGGGGGTCGGCGCCGATCGGGTCGATCACCTCGCAGATCGTCTCGCCCTTCCGAACCTTGCTGCCCTCGGGCTTGAGATACGTGAGCACGCCGGCAGAGGGCGCGTAGCCCACGTCCATGCCGTCCATCGGCGTCGCGCTGCACCTGGCGCGTGGCAGCGGGCCGGGATTGCCGCTGACGACGCCGCGGCGCTGCAGGAACCTGTAGAGGTTGAGGGCGTCGGCCTCGCCGAGGTCGTGGTCGACGTCGTGCTGGCCGCGATACTCGATGGTCGAGGACTGGCAGGCTTGCGGGATCGGCTTGTCCGGGAACATGTCCTTGAGCTTCGACCACCAGCTGCCGTTGCAGCCCGAGAAGGTCATGGTTAAGGGATAGGGCGCGTTGTACATCACGGCTACCGCGCCGATCTGCGCCGAGAGATCGGAGATCGCGGGCCAGTCGCGCCGGCTGATGAAGTGGTGCAGCGCGGCCTGCGCGTCGCAATGCAGGTCGATGACGATGTCGGCGTCGATCGACCGGCGCATCAGCTGCAGCCGCTGGTCCTGGATCTCGTTGGCGGGCGTCATTTCGTTCAGCACGGCCAGGCCCGCGGCGCGGATCATGTTGACGTTGCGCCTGGCGTCGTTCGTCAGCCTCTTGCCCACTCGCGCGGCCACCGGCTCGGCGAGGTCGTGGTAGTTGCGGTTGAAGTTGTCGCGGCCGACGAAGTCGTAGCGGCCGAGATGGCTCTGCATCAGCACCTGCGACAGGCCGATCGGGTTGGCGGTCGGCACGACCACGATCTCGCCCTTGATCCGCCCGGCCTTCTGCGCCCGGTCGAGCATCGGCACGAGATGGTGCAGCGCCATCGTCCCGGGAAACTCGTTGGCGTGGATGGCGGCCTGCAGGTAGGCCTTGGGCCGCGTGCCTGGCCGGCCATAGCGGAACACGGTCAGCACGCGCGACGTGCCCGGCGTCATCGACATGAGCGGCACGCGCTCGACGGTCCTCGGCATCCTTTCGATCTCCCCACGACCCGGAAAGGCGCGAGAGTGCACCAGCGCGTTGACCTGGATCAAGGCGCAGGATCGCGGCGCGACCTATGAAGCGCGTGACTCCCCGGGGAGGAATAAATGGCGCTGACGAACATCCTGGTCCATATCGACAACGGGCGCTCCGTGCCGGCACGGCTCGATGTCGCGCTGCAGCTGGCCGGAAGGCACAACGCGCATCTGACGGCGCTCTATGCCATCGCCATGGCGCGCGTGCCCGAGCATGTGCGGGCGATGATCCCGGAGAGCGTGCTGCAGCTGCAGGCGCGTCAGGCCGCGGACGCGGCAAACAAGGCCCACAAGGCGTTCGACTCCGCGTGCCGCGCCGCCGGCCTGGGCGCGCGCAGCGAATGGCGCCAGACCGGCGGCGAGCTGCTCGACCAGCTCGCGCTTCACGTCCGCTATGCGGATATCGCCATCGTCGGCCAGGCGAACCCGGACGAGGGCGACGGCGAGCGCGTCGATCTGCCGGGCATGCTGGCGCTGACCGCGGGAAGGCCGGTGCTTGCCGTGCCCTATGTCGGCAAATATCCGCGCGTCGGCGACAACGTGATGATCTGCTGGAACGCCAGCCGCGAGGCGACGCGCGCCGTCAACGACGCGCTGCCGATCCTCGAGCAGGCGAAGTCGGTCACGGTCCTGACCGTGAACCCGCAGACCGGCGACGACGGCCACGGTGAGCAGCCGGGCGCCGACATCTCGCTGCATCTTGCGCGCCACGGCGTGAAAGTGGCGTCCACGCATATCGTTTCGAACGAGCTCGATCCCGCCGATCTCATCCTGTCGCGCGCCGCCGATCTCGGCGTCGACCTGTTGGTGATGGGCGCCTATGGCCGTTCGCGCCTGCGCGAAATGGTATTCGGCGGCGTCAGCCGGCACATGCTGCAGCACATGACCGTGCCGGTGCTGCTGTCGCACTGAAAATCCCACAAAGTTGACGGCGCGGCCTCGGGCCGCGACACTCCGGCGGTCAAGCGCGCGCGTTGATCCGCGCGCGCTGGCATTTGGGTTGGCGGCCGGATCATCGGCCGCCTACCGGACCGCTGGAGGAGCCGCGCGATGCCGATCGTCAACCGGATTGCCGAGTTCCACGCCGACATGAAGGCGTGGCGCCACGAGATCCACGCCCATCCCGAGACCGCGTTCGAAGAGCACCACACCTCGGACCTCGTGGCCAAACGCCTGGCCGAGTTCGGCATCGAGGTGCATCGCGGCCTCGCCGGCACCGGCGTGGTCGGCACGCTGAAAGGCGCCGGCGGCGGCAACGGGCGTGCCATCGCGCTGCGCGCCGACATGGATGCGCTGCACATCCACGAGAAGAACGGCTTCGCCCATGCCTCGAAGAACCCAGGCAAGATGCACGCCTGCGGCCATGACGGGCACACCACCATGCTGCTCGGCGCCGCGCGCTACCTGGCCGAGACGCGCAACTTCTCCGGCACCGTGCATTTCGTCTTCCAGCCGGCCGAGGAGAACGAGGGCGGCGGGCGCGTCATGGTCGAGCAGGGCCTGTTCGAGAAATTCCCGGTCGAAGGCGTCTACGGCATGCACAACATGCCGGGAGTCGAGCCCGGCAAGATCTGCGTGCGGGCAGGCCCGATGATGGCGGCCTACGACGTGTTCGAGCTGGTGATACTCGGCCGCGGCGCGCACGGCGCCATGCCGCACCAGGGCATCGACCCGGTGGTGACGGCGGCGCAGGTCGTGACGGCGCTGCAGACCATCGCCAGCCGCAACATCGACCCGCTCGATTCCGTCGTCGTGTCCGTGACGCAAGTCCATGGCGGCGACACCTGGAACGTGATCCCCGACGAGGTGGTCCTGCGCGGCACCACGCGGTCGTTCCGCCCCGAGGTGCAGCGATCCATCGAGCCCTCGATCCGGCGCATCGCCGGGGGCATCGCCCAGGCGCACGGCGCCCAGCTCGCGTCGATGAAGTACGAGATGCGCTACCCGCCGACCGTCAACACCGCGGCCGAGACCGAGCGCGCGGCGCGCGCCGCCGCCGCCGTGGTGGGCGCGGACAACGTGGTGCGCGACCCGACGCCGTGCATGGGGGCCGAGGACTTCGCCTTCATGCTGCAGGCCAGGCCCGGCTCCTACGTGTGGATCGGCAACGGCTCGGCCGAGGGCGGCTGCCTGCTGCACAACCCGCATTACGACTTCAACGACGAGATCCTGCCGGTCGGCGCCAGCTACTGGGCCACGCTGGTCGAGCAGAGCCTGCCGCGCCAGGGCTGACCGGCCGCCATGTGGATCATGGTCGCCGGCCCCTATGGCTCGGGGGCGCCGGACGAAGACGCGCGCGCCGAGAACCTCCGCGCCATGAACCGGGCCGCGCACGAGGTCTGGAAGCGCGGCCACGTGCCGGTGATCGGCGTCAACATGGCGCTGCCGCTGATCGCGGCCGCCGGCAGCGACCAGTTCGACGCCATCATGACGCCCCTGTCGCTCGCGCTCGCCGAACGCTGCGACGCGGTCTTGCGCATCGGCGGCCCGTCCAGGGGCGCGGACCAGGAGGTCGACCTGATCCGCAGGAAGGGCGGGAAGGTTTTCCATTCGCTGGACGAGATCGAGCCAGCCGTGCGGCAGCCTCATCCTTCGACAAGCTCAGGATGAGGAAGACAGGAAAGAGCACCTCGTCCTGAGCCTGTCGAAGGACGACTATTCGCTCGCCCTTGGATCCAGCGCGTCCTGCAGCCCGTCGCCCAAGAGGTTGCAGCCGATCACCGTCACGAAGATCAGGAGGCCCGGCCAGATCGCCAGCCATGGCGCGCTGGTGACGAGTTCCTGCGCGTTGGTCAGCATGTTGCCCCAGCTCGGCAGCGGCGGCTGGATGCCGAGGCCGAGGAAGCTGAGCACGGATTCCAGCAGGATCACGTTGCCGACCGACAGCGTGGTGGCGACGATGATCGGCGAGGCCACGTTGGGCAGGATGTGGAACGTCATGATGCGCCAGGGTCCGGCGCCCTGGCCGACCGCGGCCAGCACGAAGTCGCGCGTGCGCACGCTCAAGGCGGCGCCGCGCACCAGACGCGCCACGGTGGTCCAGCCGACCAGCGCGATGATCGCGACGATGCGGTAGAGGCTGACCGCCTCGGAATCCGCCAGTTCGCCGGGCACGCCGAGCTTCTTCAGGTCCACGGCGGCGAGCACGATCAGCAGCGGCAGCAGCGGTAGCGCGATGACGCCGTCGGTCAGCCGCATCAAGAGCGCGTCCGGCCGGCCGCCCCAATAGCCGGCGGCGAGGCCGATGGCCGTGCCGATGAGGGCCGAGGCCAGCGCCGCGCTCAGGCCCACGAACAGCGACACCTGCCCCCCCAGCAGCAGGCGCATCAGCACGTCGCGGCCGATCTCGTCCGTGCCGAGCCAATGCGCGGGCGAGGGCGGCTCGAAGCGCGCCAGCAGGTCTACAGCGTTCGGGTCGATGCCGGCCAAGTGTGCGATCAGCGGCGCCAAGAGCGCGAGCGCGGCGAGGACCACCAGCAGCACGGCGCTGCCGACCGCCAGCGGCCGCCGGACGAGGCGACGCAGGAAGCCGTCGCTTTCGACCGCGGCCAGACCGATCGAAGCGGCGCTCACGGCTCGCTCTTCGTGTAGGAGATGCGCGGGTCGAGCCAGGCATAGCCGAGATCGGCCAGAAGGTTGCCGACCAGCGTCAGCAGCGTGGCGAACAGCAGCGCCACGAGCGCCAGGTTGTAGTCGTTGCCCATGATCGAATCGAAGATCAGGTTGCCCATGCCGGGCCAGGCGAACATCTTCTCGGTGATCAGCGCGCCCGAGAACAGGCCGCCGAACCCGAGCGCCACGACGGTCACGACCGGGATCAGTGCGTTGCGCAGCGCGTGCCTCAGCAGCACGCGCGCGGCGCCGGCGCCCTTTGCCTCGGCGGTGCGGATATAGTCCTGGCGCAAGGTCTCGAGCATCGAGGCGCGCATGAAGCGCAGATAGCCGCCGACATGGAGCAGGGTCAGCGTCAGGACCGGCAGCACCATGTGCCGCGCGTAGTCGACCCAGCCGGCGCCGGCGCGCGTCGGCACGCCGCCGGCTGGCAGCCAGCCGAGCCAGACGGCGAACAGCAGGATCAAGAGGATGGCGAGCCAGAACGGCGGCGTGGAGATGCCGGCGAAGCACAGCACGTTGATGGTGCGGTCGGCGGGCCCGTCGGGATGGCGCGCGGCCCAGATGCCGGCGGGCAGCGCGATCATGAGCGCCAGCACGAAGCTGATGCCGACCAGCAGCGTGGTCGAAACCAGGGCTGGCCACAGCGCGTCCAGCGCCGGCTTGGCGTAGAGGCGCGAATAGCCGAAGTCGCCGGCAAGCGCGGCCTGCAGCCACGACGCATAGCGCGCCAGCAGCGGCCGGTCGAGGCCGTAGAGCGCGCGCAGCCGTGCTGCGTCGGCCGACGTGATCTTGGGATCGGCGCTGATCATCAGGTCGACCGGGTCGCCCGGCATCAGCCCGATCAGCGCATAGATCACCAGCGACATGACCAGCAGCACCGCCGCCGATTGCGTCAGGCGGTCGAGCAGGTAGCGGATCATGACGGCATCCCGGGGACCGGGAGCAGGAAATGGCAGGCGACACGGTGCTCGGGGCCCCGTTCCGGCGCGGGGTCGAGCACCGGCCGTTCCACGGCGCAGCGCGCCTCGGCGCGCGGGCAGCGCGGATGGAAGGCGCAGCCCGGCGGCGGCGCGGTCGGGCTGGGCACGTCGCCCTGGAGCGACCGGCGCCGCGTGCGCCCCTGCTCGATCCGCGGCACGGCGTCGATCAGCGCGCGCGTGTAGGGGTGCGCCGGCGCGCGAAGCAGCGCGTCGCGCGGCGCCAACTCGACGATGCGGCCGAGATACATGACGGCGATGCGGTCGGCCAGGTGCTCGACCGCGGCCAAGTCGTGGCTGATGAAGAGATAGGCGAGGCCGCGCGCCCGCTTGAGGTCGGCGAGCAGGTTGAGCACCTGGCTCTGCACCGAGACGTCGAGCGAGGACAGCGGCTCGTCCAGCACGATCAGCGCGGGGTCGAGCGCCAGCGCGCGGGCGATGGCGATGCGCTGGCGCTGCCCGCCCGAGAACTGGTGCGGATAGCGGCCAAGGTCGGCCGCGCTCAGGCCCACCGCCTCGATCAGGGCCGCGGCCCGCCGGCGGCGATCCGCCGAAGTGCCGACGCGGTGGATGTCGAGCGGCTCGCCGAGGCTCGCGCCCACGGTGAGGCGCGGATTGAGAGAGCCGAACGGGTCCTGGAACACGGTCTGCACGTTGCGGCGCAGCGCGCGCAGGGTGCGGCCGCGCAACGACCCGACCTCGCGCCCGCCGAGCCGCACGCGCCCTTCGCTCGGCGTATGCAGCAGCGCGGCCACGCGCCCGAGCGTGGTCTTGCCGCAGCCGCTTTCGCCGACCAGCGCCAGCGTCTCGCCGGGCGCGATGGCGAGGCTGGCGTCGCTGACGGCGTGCACCGTGCCGAGATGCGCCCCGAACAGCCCGGTACCGCGCAGCGGAAACTGCTTGCTGATGCGGTCGAGCTCGAGCAGCGCGGTCATGTCATGCCTTGAAGCACGCGACGCGCCGGCCGGCGCCCT
>CAZLBB010000152.1:0-13301 GCA_964557415.1 uncultured Rhodospirillaceae bacterium | reverse complement strand
GCTTGCGCTCGTGCTGCTGGCGGGCCCGCCCGCCGCCGCGCAGACGGCGGGGAAGGTACAGCTTCACTGGTACGGGCAGGCCGCGTTCAAGATCACGAGCCCGGGCGGCAAGGTCGTCATGATCGATCCGTTCATCCTGAAGAACCCGAAGACGCCCGAGCAGTACAAGGATCTCGACAAGGTCGGCAAGCCGGACCTGATCCTGGTGACGCACGGCCATTTCGACCACACGGCCGATGCGCCGGGGCTCTCGACCAAGTACAAGGCGCCGGTCTGGGGTCCGCCGGGGCTGGCCGACACCTTCATCACGCTCGGCATCCTGCCGGCCGAACTGGCGCCGCGCATGAACAAGAGCGGCACGGTGCAGCCGCTGGGGTCCGGCCTGTCGATGACCATGGTGCGCGCGGAGCACAGCTCCGAGCTGCGCTGGGTCGACCCGATCACCGGCAAGGAGCGCAGCTTCCCGGGCGGCGAGCCGGTCGGCTGGATCCTCACCATGGAGAACGGCTTCAAGATCTACCACATGGGCGATACCGGCCTGTTCGGCGACATGAAGCTGATCGGCGAGTACTACGAGCCCGATCTGGTGCTGATGCCGATCGGCGGCCATTTCACCATGGGGCCCAAGGAAGCGGCCTATGCGGTGAAGGAGTTCCTGAAGCCCAAGCACGTCATCCCGATGCACTACGGCACGTTCCCACCGCTCAAAGGGACGCCCGACGAGTTCAAGGCCGCGCTCGGCAGCCAGACGCGCACGAAGGTGCATGCGATCAATCCGGGCGACCAGATTTCCTTCTAGCCGGCGCCGCCGTCGGGCGAACTTCCGCCGAGGCCGCGGGCATACATCGCCCGCGGTCCGGCGCTAGCGCCCGCGCGCGGCATCGGGCCGGGTGGCGCGGCGAAACTCGATGAAGTCGCGCTCGTAGGGGCCCAATCCGCGCAGGTCCTGAACCACGCCGATCACGACGCCGAGGCGCTCGATCGTGAATGCGACCTTGCCCTTGAGGACACGGTCGCAATCCATGTGTGTCGGCGCGATGAAGAAATCGGCATGCAGCCAATCGCCGGTCCAGGCGAGGCGCGGGCTGGCCACGCGCTCGAACGGCAGCCGTTCGCCGCAGACGGCGACGGTATGGCGGCGCGCCGGATCGCCGCCGGTCCGGCGGACATAGGCGTCCAAACCCCTGGCCGCTTCCGGCACGATGTTGACCCAATAATCGGTGTCGTAACGGCGCGAGGCGCCTTCGAGTCCGCTGACGATCCCGTTGAAATAGAGGTATTGGTGCGGATGCAGCCGCGCGAGCTCGACCGCATTCCAGGCGGCGGCAGCGATCATCGCGGCGGCAGCCGCCGCGGCGACCGCCGTGCCAGACCGTTCCAGCGAGGCAAGCAGGGCGTCGAAGCCGACGCCCGCCAGCACGGCAAGGGGCGGCACGACATAAAGGTAATGCCGCATTCCGGTGAACCCTGGACCGTTCAGCGCCACCGTGCACAGGATCGGGAAGGCGGTCATGAAGGCGACCAGGGCGGCTCCGCGCCGCCAGGCGGGCGCCGATGCCGCGGCAAGGAGCCGTGGCCAAGCCAGGGCGGACAGCGCGACCACGGCGCCGGCGAACAGGAACATCGGCAGCTTGATGGCGAGATACGCCGGCAGGTACCAGCGCGGCACCGCGTTCATCCAGTACACCTCGCCGGCCAACAGGGTCCTGATCTGGTAGTCGAACCGGGCAAAGGCCCAGATCGCCCTGATCGGGTTCAGCGGGTCGAGCGATGCCCACGGCCAGGCGGTGATCATGATGACATAGGCGATCGCCATCGCCGGGAGCAGCCGGGCGGAGCCCAGAAGGGCGTAACGCACGCGCGTCGGCCAGGACTCTCCCTGCGTTCGGATCGCACCCGCCAGAACGACGAATCCGGCATAAAACGGAAGCAGAATCCCGAACGCGCGCAGGCCGAGCGCCACGCCCATGAGGAGGCCGAAGCCGACGACGTCGATCATGCGCGGCTGCGGAAGGTCGCGTCCGATCCGCAGCAGCAAGAAACCGGCGCCGATCATAGCGGCGGCAAACGGCACGTCCTTGGTGTGGTTGAACATGCCGCCGAGCCAGACGCCGCAGATCGAAAGGACGGCAGCCGCGATGAAGCCGGCGCGCGGTCCGGCGATCAGCCGCGCGGTCGCGGCGGCCGCCGCGATTCCGGCGATGCCGGCGGCAGCGCTCAGGAGATGCCGCAGCGCATAGGGATCGACGGGCAGCGCGCGTCCCAGCAGGACCGCCACGATGTCGAACAGCCCGCCATAGAGGTACAGGTTGCGGAACTCGAACGCCGACCGGTCGGCGAAGCCGCTCTGATAGTAGGCGACGATCATCTCGCCGTAGCGCTGCTGCACCTCTTCGTCATTCGAAATGGCGAAATCGCCATAGGTACCGAGAGCAAAGGCGGCGATCGCTGCGAGCAGCGCTAGCGTAAGCGCATCGAAACGGCCGAGCGTCGCAGCCGTCGGCCGCCTTGCATCGAGGATTTCTGTAACCAACGAACCTGTCGGCGCCGGTGGCCGGATCGCGACGGCCACGATCGCGCCGCCGGTCCATAGTCTAACCCGCCGCTTCCCCCCTTCATTGCTGCATTGCGCCGTTCGATCGCGACACCGGCGCTTTTCCGCATTTTGCCGTCAAAACGGAACCCAGACCAGGGATTTACGTGTGCCGTTCGCGCGAATCCCGCCCGAACTCCGGCCGGGGCGGCGGGCGAACGTCAGCATACGCCGTATTCCGCCATGCGCCTCCGCTCGCGTATAGTCCTTAGCTGGGGTCGCCGAGGCCCCGCTTTTCGCGCCGGAGATGCCCAGACCATGGCCAACCCGATCGATCCGATTGCCTTCGAGTTGTTCAAGAACGCGATCTTCTCGATCGCCGACGAGATGGCATTGACGGTGTTCCGCACGACCTATTCGGGCGTGCTCAAGGACAACATGGACTACTCGACCGGCTTCGCCGACGCCGACGGCAAGCTGGTGGCGCAGGGGCTGACCTTGCCGGGGCATCTCGGCTCGGTGCCGACCGCGATGGAATCGATCATGCGGCATTTCGGCAATGACATGCGGCCGGGCGACGTGTTCATCATGAACGACCCGTTCGACGGCGGCATGCACCTGCCGGACATCTTCATCCTCAAGCCGCTCTATCACGGCGACGAGCGCATGGCCTTCGCCTGCACGGTCTGCCACCACAGCGACGTCGGCGGGCGCGTCGCCGGCTCGAATGCGTCGGACTCGACCGAGATCTATGCCGAGGGGCTGCGCATCGCGCCCTTGAAGCTGTTCGACGCCGGCGTGCTCAACAAGACGATCATGACGTTCATCGAGCGCAACGTGCGACTGCCGGTGCAGGTGTTCGGCGATCTGCGCGCGCAGCTCGCCGCCTGCCACATCGCCGAGACGCAGTTCGCGCGGCTCGTCGCGCGCCATGGACCGGCCGAGACCACGGCGCTGATGCGCGAGACGATCGATTATGCCGAGCGGTTGACGCGCGCGGCGCTGGCCAAGCTCCCTGACGGCGAATGGAGCTTCGAGGACTGGATCGACGACGACGGCGTCGACTACGGCAAGCCGATCCGGCTGTTCGTCACCATCCGCAAGCAAGGCTCGCACATGGTCGTCGACTGGACCGGCACCAACCCGCAGGTCAAGGGCGCGATCAACAACACGCTCTCCTTCACCAAGGCCGCGTCCTATACCGGCGTGCGCTCGGTGCTGCCGCACGGAATCCCCAACAACGAGGGCGTATTCCGCGCGATCGAGGTGATCTGCCCGCCGGGCACGGTCGGCAACGGCGTGCTGCCCGCAGCCTGCGCCGCGCGCGGCCTGACCGGGTTCCGCATGACCGACTGCATGTTCGGCGCGCTGGCCATGATGCTGCCGGACAGGGTCAAGGCCGCGGGCGACGGCGGCAACACCGGCATCTCGATCGGCGGATACCACGCAGACCGCAAGCCGTTCATCTACGTCGACTTCACCTGTGGCGCCTGGGGCGCGCGTCCCTGGGCAGACGGGCTCGACGGCAATTCGCACATGTTCGCCAACATGGCGTCGCACTCGATCGAGGTGACCGAGGCCGAGCACCCGATCCAGCTGCTCGCCTACGAGTTCGTGCCCGACAAGGCCGGCGCCGGCAAGTACCGCGGCGGCGTGCCGTTCCGCCGCGACTACCGCTTCGTCGAGGAGGAGGGCGTGCTGCAGGTACGCTCGGACCGGCGCGATCATCGCCCGTTCGGGCTTTATGGCGGCAGCCCGGGGCAGCCCTCGGAGAACTACCTCAATCCCGACGGTGAGAACCGCGTGCTGCCCAGCAAGCTGACGATGACCATCCGAAAGGGCGACGTTTTCCGCCACGTGCTGGCCGGGGCCGGCGGCTGGGGCGATCCGCTGGAGCGCGAGCCGCAGGCCGTGCTGCGCGACGTGCGCAACGAGCTGCTCTCGCCGGCGAAGGCGGCGGCCGACTACGGCGTGGTGATCGACGCCACGCGCTGGATGGTGGACGAGAAGGGTACCGAGCGCCGACGCGCCGAGATCCGCAAGGCGAGGGGCTGGCGCGAGGTGCCCAAGGTGCAATGGCACGATCCCGTGCCGCTTGCGCGCGCGGCGGAATAAGCCGATGAACCGGTTTCGCGTCGGTGTCGACATTGGCGGCACCTTCACCGATATCGTTCTGCTCGGCGCCGACGGCACGGTGCATACCAAGAAGGTCTCGTCCAGCACCGAGAACTACGCACAGGCGATCGTCGACGGCCTCGCCGAGCTGTTCGGCGAGGTCGGGCTCGACGGCAAGGCGATCGAGGAGATCCGGCACGGCACGACCGTCGCGTCCAACGCCATCCTTGAGCACAAGGGCGCGCGCGTCGGGCTGGTCACGACCCGGGGTTTCCGCGACGTCCTTGAGATCCGGACGCTACGCATGCCGCGGCTCTATGACATCGGCTGGACCAAGCCGCAGCCGCTGATCGAGCGCCACCTGCGTGTCACGGTAGATGAGCGCATCAACGCCAACGGCGAGGTCGAGCGGCCGCTGGATCCGAAGGAGGCCGAGCGCGTCGTGTCGCACCTGCTCGGCGAGAAGGTCGCGGCGATCGCCGTGTGCCTGCTCAACTCCTTCGCCAACCCGGCGCACGAGCTGATGCTGCGCGACGCGGTCCGGCGCTTGGCACCCGAGTTGCCGTACAGCGTCTCGTACGAGGTCCTGCCGGAGATCAAGGAGTACGAGCGCACCTCGACGACGGTCATCAACGCCTATGTCATGCCGATCGTCGCGCGCTACCTGCGCCTGCTGCGCCAGGGGCTGGACCGCGCCGGCATTCCGGCGCAGCTGCTGCTGATGCAGTCGAATGGCGGCCTGACGACGGACGCGGCAGCGGCCGAGCGCCCGATGAACATCATCGAATCGGGTCCCGCCGGCGGCGTGATCGGCGCCCAGGCGCTGGCGCGCGCCAAGGATTTGCCGCGCATCATCACCTTCGACATGGGTGGCACGACGGCCAAGGCCGCCATGGTCGAGGACGGCGAGATCTCGCGCGCCGCCGAGTACTCCGTCGGCGCAGGCATCATGATCGGCTCGCGGCTGCTGACTGGGGCCGGCTACACGCTCAAGGTGCCGGCGATCGACCTTGCCGAGGTCGGCGCCGGCGGCGGATCGCTTGTGTGGATCGATGCCGGCGGGTCCTTGCAGATCGGCCCGGAAAGCGCCGGCGCGAACCCCGGCCCTGTCTGCTACGACAAGGGCGGCGAGGTGCCGACGGTGACCGACGCGAACGTCCTGCTCGGCTACATCAATCCCCAGCATCTGGTCGGCGGCGCGCTGAAGCTGAACGCGGAGAAGGCGAGGCAGGTCTTCGCAGACACAGTGGCGAAGCCGCTCGATATGACGATCGAGCGTGCGGCGTACGGCACGCACCAGATCGCCGCCTCGAACATGATCCGGGCGATCAAGGCGGTTTCGAGCGAGCGCGGGCGCGACCCGCGGGAATTCGCGCTGTTCGCCTTCGGCGGCAACGGACCGCTGTTCGCCTGCGGCATGGCGGCCGCGCTCGAGATGCGCCGCATCGTCGTGCCGCCCTCGGCCGGGCTGTTTTCTTCCTTCGGCCTCCTCTACGCCGACGTCGAGCATCGCTATTCCCGCACGTTCCGACGCCTGCTGCGACGCGCTCGCCTGGACGAGATCCAGGGAGCGTGGGACGAGCTGACGCGACAGGCTGCCGACCAGCTCGCCGCCGAGGGCTTCCAGGGCGCGCGGGCGCGGCTGCGGCGGTCGGCCGCGCTGCACTACAAGGGCCAGACGTTCGAGCTCGTCGTGCCGGTACCGGACGGGCCGGTCGACGCCGCCATGGTCGCGCATCTGGAAGAAGCGTTCGGCCAGGAGCACCAGAAGACCTACGGCCATCGCGCCGGCGCGGACGAGCCGGTCGAGCTGGTCTCGATCCAGGTCATCGGCCAAGGCCTGCGCGACGGGCCCGGCATGCCCGAGCGCCTCCATCCGAGCCGGCCCGAACCCGCGCCGCCGCCGCCGCGCCCGGCCTATTTCGGGCCGGGTCACGGCTGGGTCGAGACGCCGGTGCTGCGCCGCTCCGACCTGTCGACGCCGCGGTTCGGACCGTTGATCATCGAGGAATACGACTCCACCTGCGTCATCCCGCCGGACGCCCGCGCCAGCCTGGATGCCGCCAGCAACATCGTGATCGAGCTCGGCGCATAGCGCGGCGGGGGCAGAACAACACGGAGAGGAAACCTAATGCAGAATTATCCCGCCGATCTCAGCGCGCGTCTGCTGCAGCTCTATACCGGCGCCATCGCCGACATCATGGACGACATGGGCTACCGCAATCAGTGCCTGCCGGCGACCATAAGGCCGCTGGAGCCGCGCATGAAAGTGGCGGGGCCGATCTATCCGGTGCGTGGGCGGGCGAAACCACCCGGCGAACGCCCGGATCCGCGCTACCGACAGATGGACATGCTCGACGGCATCTTCCCCGGCAGCGTCGTGGTGATCGATCCGGGCGACGAGACGCGCGCGGCACATTGGGGCGAGCTCATGAGCAATACGGCGCGACAGAAAGGGGCCACGGGCTGCGTGATCAACGGCGGCCTGCGCGACTCGATGCAGATCCTCGAGATCGGCTTTCCCGTGTTCCGCAAGTTCCATTCGCCGCTGACCGCGGTCTACCGCTTCGAGATCACCGACTTCGGCGAGCCGATCGAAATCGGCGGCGTGAACATCATGCCGCGCGACTTCGTTTTGGGCGACATTGACGGCGTCCTGGTGATTCCCCAGGCGATCGTCGCCGACGTCGTCGCGACCGCCGAGACGGTGCGCGACAAGGAGACGATCGTGCGCGGCCAGCTGCAGTCGGGCGGCAGCATCCGCGAGCTGTTCGACAAGTATCGCGTGTTCTAGGCCCGCCGGTGCCGTCGCCAGTTGCGGTCGGCGGGCGACAGGCGCACGATTGGCGCGGAAATTGCCCTGACGGGGCGGCAGCAAGCCACCGGATGGGCATCTCGGGGTGATCAACGTACAGGGGGTAATGATGCGAACTCAGGTCCTCTCAACCGCCACGTCTCTGACGCTGGCATGCGCGCTGGCCACCGCGGCCGCTGCGCAGAACCTGCCGAAGACGAACGTCAAGATCGTGGGCTTGAACAGTCCCACGGTCGTCTCGATGCTGGACGAGAAGCCGTTCTGGGGCGAGACGATCCCGAAGGCGTCGAACGGCGCCGTCACCGGCGACTATACGCCGGTCGACCAGATGGGCGTCGACGACAAGACGCTGCTGCGCCTGTTGAAGCTCGGCGTCATGGACTTCGCCGGCATGGACATCTCGAAGATGGCCGGCGACGACCCGCGCTTCGAGGGCTGCGACCTGGCCGGCATGGCGCTCGACATCAAGACCGCCCGCGCCGCCTGCGACGCCTATCGCGACGTGATCGACAAGCGCATGCAGGCCAACTGGAACGCCAAGCTGCTTGCCTTCGGCACCAACCCGCCACAGGTCTTCTGGTGCAAGGGCGCGATCGGCGGTCTGGCCGATCTCAAGGGCAAGAAGGTGCGCGTGTTCAACAATACGATGCGCGACTTCCTGGATGGCGTCGGGGCCACCGCGGTCAGCATGGCCTTCGCCGAGGTCGTGCCGGCGCTCAACAACGGGGTGGTCGACTGCGGCGTCACCGGCACGCTGTCCGGCAACACGGCCAACTGGCCCGAGGTCGCCACGCATCTCTATCCGATGTATCTCGGCTGGAGCATCAACGTCCAGGCGGTCAACCTCAACAGCTGGAAGAAGTTCTCGCCCGAGCTGCAGGCCTTCTTCACGGCCCAGTTCAAGCAGTTCGAGGACAAGATGTGGCAGACCGCCGAAGCCGCCCTGGCCGATGCCGAGAACTGCAACTTCAACAAGCAGCCCTGCAAGATGGGCAAGCCCGCCAAGATGACGCTGGTCGCGGTCAAGCCGGCCGAGATGGAGACGCACAAGAAGCTGATGGAGACGGCCGTGCTGAAGAACTGGGCCAAGCGCTGCGGCTCAGCCTGCGCCGCCGAGTGGAACCAGACCGTCGGCAAGGTGCTGAAGCTGACCGCGCCGACCAACTGACCCGGCGGGGCCGCCGCGCCGGGGCATCCGGCCGGCGGTCCCTTCCGCGCTAGGGGGCTTCGTGGATCGGCTGTTGTCCGCCGCAAGGGCGGTATCGCGCCTCGGGCTCTGGTTCGGCGGCGCCTTGGTCCTGCTCTCCGCCATCGTCATCGGCGTCGACGTCGTGCTGCGCAAGGCCTTCGCGGTGTCGATCGGCGGCGCCGACGAGCTGGCCGGATTCGCGCTCGCGATCGGCACCGCCTGGGGCCTCGGCGCCGCGTTGCTCGATCGCGCCCATATCCGCATCGACTCGCTCTATCTGCTGCTGCCGGTGAGCGTCCGCGCCCTGCTCGACCTCGCCGCACTGGCGGCGTTCACGGTCGTCTTCGGCCTGATCTTCTGGCATGCCATCGGCGTGATGACGCAGTCCTGGACGGCGGGGTCGCGCAGCATGTCCGGCCTGCAGACGCCGCTCGTCCTGCCGCAGGGCGCGTGGCTCATGGGCCTCAGCCTGTTCCTCGGCGTCGCGTCGCTGCTGCTGATCGCCGCGCTGCTTCGGGCCGTACGCGGGAACCTCGCTGGCGTCGTCGCGATGATCGGCGTGCGCACGACGGAGGAGGAGACGGCGGAGGAGGTGCGCAGCGCCGAGGCAATCCATGCGACGGCCGGCGCGGCGCCCGGCAAGGGCCGGGGTCAGGCGGCATGATCGCGTTTGCGCTCCTCGTCCTCGTCGTGCTGCTCGCTCTGGCGGTGCCCGTCGCGGCGTCGCTCGGCATGCTCGCGATCGTGCTCGATGCCAGCTATTCCAAGCTGCCGCTGACGCTGGCGATGGGCGAGATGGCCTGGCATACCTCGAACAACTTCCTCCTCGTCGCCATCCCCTTCTTCGTCATGCTGGGCGAGATCCTGCTGCGGTCGGGCATGGCGGAGCGGATGTACAACGCGTTGGTGAAGTGGATGCCCTGGCTGCCGGGCGGGCTCATGCATTCCAACATCGCCGCCTGCGCGCTGTTCGCGGCGACGTCGGGGTCGAGCGTGGCGACGGCGGCGACGATCGGCACGGTGGCGCTGGGCGAAGTCGACAAGCGCGGCTATTCCGAGCGCCTGTTCCTCGGGACGCTGGCGGCAGGCGGCACGCTCGGCATCCTCATCCCGCCTTCGATCAACCTGATCGTCTACGGCGCGCTGACCGACACTTCGATTCCCAAGCTCTACCTGGCCGGCATCGTCCCGGGCATCGTGCTGGCGGGCCTGTTCATGCTGACCGTGCTGATCGCCTGCCTGGTCAACCCGGCCCTCGGCGGCGCCCGGGTGACGTCGACCTGGGACGAGCGCATCAAGAGCCTGCCCGACCTGCTGCCGCCGCTGATCATCTTCGTCGCGGTGATCGGCTCGATCTACGGTGGGCTGGCCACGGCCACGGAGTCGGCGGCGCTTGGCGTGGTCGCGGCGCTGGCGATCTGCGCCTGGCGCCGGCGGTTGAGCCTTGCGGTCCTGCGCCAGGTGTTCGAAGGCACGATGCGCACGACGGCGATGGTGATGGCGATCCTGCTGGCGGCGTATTTCCTCAACTTCGTCATCACATCGATCGGCCTGACGGCGCAGGTCAACCGCGCGATCACCGCGCTCGGCCTCGGGCCCTACGAGCTTTTGTTCGCGGTAATCGTCTTCTATGTCGTCCTCGGCATGTTCATGGAGACGCTGTCGATGATGGTGGCGACCATCCCGATCGTCGCCCCGGTCGTCTTCGCCGCCGGCTTCGATCCGGTCTGGTACGGCATCATCATGGTGCTGCTGATCGAGACGGCGATGATCACGCCGCCGGTCGGCATCAACCTGTTCGTGGTGCAGGGCGTGCGCGGCCGCGGCAAGATCAACGACGTGATCGTCGGCTCGGCGCCGTTCGTGCTGACTCTGCTGTTGATGGTGCTGATCCTGGTCGCCTTCCCCGGCCTCGCGCTCTATCTGCCGCGCACCGCCGCGAATTGAGGCGCGCGACGCTCGCCGTCAGTGCTCCCGCGGAATGGGCGCGCCGCAGGCAAGCTCCGCGTCGCGGAATGCGGACTGCCAGTTCCGGCTGGCGATCAGCTGCTCGCTCGACAGGAACTGCGCGCCGATGAGATGCGCGCCGGACAGGTCGGCGCGATCGAGCACCGCCCGGAATAGGTTGGCGCCCTCCAGATGCGCGTCGGCGAGCCGGGCACCGGTGAAGTTCGCGCCCCGCAGGTCCGCCTTGCGCAGGTCGGCGCCGGTCAGGTCCACGTTGATCAGGTCCAACCCGCACAGATCCGCGCCCGTAAGGTCCGGCTTCGCGTCGGCATGTGCGGTCCGCCACGCGTTCCAGGCGCCAGCTCCGTTTTTCAGGATCGACAGTTGTACCTTGTCCACCATGGCTTGCTCCTCCCATCTGCAGGTGCGCCGGCTGCGGATGCGTCGTTGCCGCAGAACGTGATGGTGATCAGCCGGACGCGGGAATGACGTTGCTATGCCGCATGGTCGGCCGCTCCGCCCTGGACCAGTGCGAGCAATCCCTTGAGCAGGGTGGTCGGGCTGGGCGGGCAACCGCGGATATGAAGGTCGACCGGCACCACAGCGGAAACCGCGCCGACGCAGGCATAGCTTCCGGCGAACATCCCGCCGTCCGCCGCGCAGTCGCCCACCGCCACCACCCATTTCGGGTCGGGCGTCGCCCGCCACGTGCGCTCCAGGGCCTCGCGCATGTTCCTGGTCACCGGGCCGGTCACCAGCAGCACGTCGGCATGGCGCGGCGACGCGACGAAGCGCAGCCCGAACCGCTCGACGTCGTAGAACGCGTTGTTGAGGGCGTGGATCTCGAGCTCGCAGCCGTTGCAGGAGCCCGCGTCGACCTGCCGAATGGCCAGCGAGCGGCCGAAGCGCCGCCGTGCGGCGCGCCGGAGCGCCGCGGCGTATTCGGCGACGGCGTCCGCGTCGGCGCCCGGCGAAGGCTCGGTCAGCGGACCGTGGGTGAAGCTCTCGAGGATGATCTTGCGCATGCCGGTTCACCTTCAAAGATCGTGGCCGGAATACGAGCAGTTGAACGACTTGTTGCAGAGGGGAAAGTCCGCCACGATGTTTGCCTCGATCGCGGCTTCGAGCAGCGGCCATTGGAACCAGGAGGGGTCGCGCAGATGGCAGCGCTCGACCCGGCCGCTTCCGTCGAGGCGCAGCCAGACCAGGATGTCGCCGCGGAATCCCTCGACCAGCGCCATACCTTCCCGGGTGCTGCCGTTGGCGGCGGCCTCGACGCACAGCGCACCCGCTGGAAGCCGATCGAGGATCTGATCGATCAGCGCCAGGCTCGCCCCGACTTCGTGAATGCGCACCCAGACGCGGGCGTTCACGTCGCCGGCATCGAGAACGGGCACGTCGAAGCGCAATTCGTCGTAGGGGGGATAGGCCAGCGCGCGCCGCGCATCGAACGGACGCCCCGAGGCGCGGCCGACAAAGCCGCCGCAGGCGTATTGCCGGGCCAGCGCGCTTGACAGGATGCCGGTGGCCACGGTGCGGTCCTGCAGGGAGGCGGTGTTGTCGTAGAGCTCGACCAGCTTGGGGAAGCGGCGGCGGATTTCGCCGGTCAGCTCGCGCAGCCGGGCGATGCCCTGGTCGCCGAGGTCGGATGCGACGCCGCCCGGCACGATGCGGTCGCGCATCAGGCGGTGGCCGAAGCACGCGTCGGCGGCGCGCAGGACGCGCTCGCGCAGGATGCCGCAATGCGTGTGCATGAGCGAGAACGCCGCGTCGTTGCACACGGCGCCGATATCGCCGAAATGGTTCGCCAGGCGCTCGAGCTCGGCCATGAGCGCGCGCAGCCAGGCGGCGCGTCGCGGCGCGTCGATGCTCAGCGCCGCCTCGGCGGCGCGGGCGAAGGCGAGGGCATAGGCGACGGTGCTGTCGCCCGAGACGCGCCCGGCAAGGCGCGCCGCCCAGCCCAGCTCCGCCCCGGCCATGAGGCTCTCGACGCCCTTGTGGACGTAGCCGAGCCGTTCTTCGAGGCGGACCACGGTTTCGCCCTGCGCCGTGAAGCGGAAGTGTCCCGGCTCGATGATGCCGGCATGCACGGGGCCGACCGCGATCTCGTGCAGGCTCTCGCCCTCCGCCGGGAGGAACTCGTAGGGTCGAGGCTCAGCGGGTCCGTCGCGCCGGCCGAGCGGATGACGAATGTCCCAGCGGCCGTGGTCTAGCCATGGCCTGGGGTCGGGCGAGCCGCGGCACTCGAGCCCGAACAGGTCGCGGATCGCCGCCTCCAGGTGCAGCGCCGGAGGATGGACCTGCGCGACCGAGGGAAAGTGGCCCGCCGGGCAGTCGAGGCTGAGCACGCCGACCGCGCTTGAGCCTTCCTCGCACACCGCCATGTGCACGGCGTCGCGCTCGCCCCAGTATCCGAGCAGGGAAAGTCGTTCCGCCGCGAGCTGCCGGCCGGCGAGAAGCCAGGACTCCGGCGTGACCACCGCCCGCGGCCAGGGACGGTGGTTTGCGATCGCTCGGCTGGCGCCGAGCAAATCGGTGAGCGTCGTCTGGTCGTGCATCACGTCGCTCGGCATCGTCTACCCCAGTTGCCCGGCGACGTGCTGGAACCAGGCCGCCACCGGCGGCGGCAGGTACAGCCCGGCGCCGAGCACCAGCGCCAGATGCGCGTAGAGCGGCACGATCGACGCCTTGGCCGGCTCGGT
>CAZLBB010000151.1:0-13311 GCA_964557415.1 uncultured Rhodospirillaceae bacterium | reverse complement strand
GTAGTACCGGCCGATCACCGCGCGCCAGGCGGCGCCCACTTGCTTGAGCTGGCGCAAGTACGCCTGCTTGTCCGTCACGTACCACGTCGTACGCACGAGGTGCTCCGGCCCGGCACCGGCGGCCTTGAGGGCGGCGACAATGTTGTCGAGGGCCTGGCGGAACTGGACGGCGAAGTCGTCGCTCTCCAGCTTCTCCGTCAGCGGATTCCAGCCGATCATGCCAGCAAGGAACACCTGGCGCCCTTCGGCCTGCACGGCGTTGCTGTAGCCCTTCGGGCGCGGCCAGCCCGGCGGCTGCACGGCGGTCATCTCGTCCCTCCCCCAGTGGGTTCCTCGGCCGCGGATTCCGCCGCTGCCATCTGCCTCAGCCTGAATCGCTGCAGCTTCCCCGTCTCGGTGCGCGGCAGGGTGTCGACGAAGGCCACTGCCCGGGGATACTTGTACGGCGCGATCTCGCGCTTCACGTAGTCCTGCAAGTCCTTCGCGGTCGCGGGACCCGCATCCTTGCCGTCGCGCAGCACGACGTAGGCCTTGACGACCATGCCGCGCTCGGCGTCGGGCGCGCCGACCACGCCGCACTCCTTCACCTTGGGATGGTCGAGCAGCACGTTCTCGACCTCGGGCCCGGAAATGTTGTAGCCGGCCGAGACGATCATGTCGTCGGTGCGCGCGCAGTACCAGAAGTAGCCGTCCTCGTCGCGGCGATAGGCGTCGCCGGTGTAGTTCCAGCCGCCCTTCACATATTCCTGCTGCCGCTCCGGGTCGGCGAGGTACCGGCACCCGGTTGGCCCGCGCACCGCGAGCCGCCCGATCTCGCCCGGCTTCACGTCGCGGCCAAGATCGTCGACCACGCGCGCCTGGTAGCCGGGCACGGCGCGGCCGGTCGACCCGGGACGGATGTCGTCGCCGGACGCGGCGATGAAGATGTGCAGCATCTCGGTCGCGCCGATGCCGTCGATGATGCTGATGCCGGTGGCCTTGCGCCAGGCCTCGAAGGTCGGCAGCGGCAGGTGCTCGCCGGCCGACACGCATTTCTTCAGTCTGGCGAGATCGCCGGGACGGATCTGGTCGAGCATGGCGCGGTAGGCGGTCGGCGCCGTCGCCAGGATGGTCGCGCCGAGCCGGGCGATCGCGCCGATCAGGTTCGGCGGCGACGGCTGTTCCACCAGCGCCGTGCTGGCGCCGGCCCGGAGCGGGAACAGCAGCTGCACGCCGAGTCCGAAAGTGAAAGCAAAGGGCGGCGAGCCGATGAAGGTGTCGTCCGCGTCGGGCCGGATCACGTGCCGCGGCGTAGTGTCGCAGATCGCCAGCAGGTCGCGGTGGAAATGCATCGTCCCCTTGGACCGGCCGGTCGTGCCCGAGGTGAAGGCGATCAGGCAGACATCGTCGGCGGCGGTATCGCAGGCGCGAAATCCTGAACGCTTGGCGACCAGCAGCGATTCCAGCGAATCCCTGGACTCGCTGTTGAACGGCACGATGCGCTGGAGCACCGGCGCCTGCTGCTTCGCCGCTTCCAGGTCGGCGAGGAACCGCCCGTCGCAGAGCGCGAACCGCACCTGCGCCTTGTCGATGACGTAGGCGAGCTCGCGCGCGCGCAGCAACGGCATCGTGTTCACCGCCACGCCGCCGGCCTTCCACACCGCCAGGATCGAGGCGGCCATCATCGGATTGTTCGGCCCCCGCATCAGCACGCGATTGCCGGGCACGAAGCCCAGGTCCTCGACCAGCACCGCGGCGATACGGTCGACCGTCTCGGCCAGCTGCGCGTAGCTCCAGCTGCCGGCGGCCGCCTTGATCGCCGCCCTGGCGCCGTGTCCCCGCCCGAGCCAGCGGTCGAGCAGCTCGACCGTGCCGTTCAGGCGCTTGGGATAGTCGAGCCCGTCGAACACGAGATCGGGCCACAGCTCGGCCGGCGGCAGGTTCGCGCGCGCGAAGCCGTCGACGTGGCCGGAGGGTTCGAGACGGAGCTCACGCATGCTGCACCACCTCCTCGATCTTCGCCGGGCGTCGGTGGCGCGTCGGCGGGCGCATGGCCGTCATGCACCCTGCCGCAGCACCTGGTCGGCGATGACCAGCTGCTGGATCTCCGACGTTCCCTCGTAGATGCGCAGCGCCCGGATCTCGCGATAGAGCCGCTCGACCGGGGCGCCGGAGACGACGCCTTCGCCGCCGAACAGCTGGACCGCGCGGTCGATGACGCGCTGCGCCGCCTCGGTCGCGTAGTACTTCGCCATCGCGGCCTCGCGCGTGACGCGCCCGGCCTCGGTGTCGCGCCTCCACGCGGCGCGGTAGACCAAGAGCGCGGCCGCATCGACCTCGACCGCCATGTCCGCCAGCTTCTGCTTGGTGATCTGGAACTCGGCCAGCGCCTGGCCGAAGGCGCGGCGCGACTTGACGCGCCCCACGGCCTCGTCCAGCGCGCGCCGGGCGAACCCCAGCGCCGCCGCACCCACGGTCGAGCGGAACACGTCGAGCGTCGCCATCGCCACCTTGAACCCTTCCCCGGGCTTGCCGAGCATATGCACGGCCGGGACACGCGAGTCCGCGAAGCGGAGCGTGGCGAGCGGGTGCGGCGCGATCACGTCGATGCGCCGGGAGATGCTGAGGCCCGGCGCGTCGGCATCGACCACGAAGGCCGTGAGGCCCTTGGCGCCGGGCGCGTCGCCCGTGCGCGCGAACACGACGTAGAAGCCGGCGATGCCGCCGTTGGAGATCCAGGTCTTCTCGCCATCGAGCACGTAGTTCTCGCCGTCGCGGCGCGCCGTCGTCGCGATCGCGGCGACGTCGGAGCCGGCCTGGGGCTCGGACAGGGCGAAGGCGGCAATGCGCCTGCCGGCGGCGACATCGGGCAGATAGCGGCGCTTCATCGCCTCGGTGCCGAACAGCGCGATCGGCGCGCTGCCGAGCCCTTGCATGGCAAAGGCGAAATCCGCCAGCCCGTCATGCCGCGCCAGGATCTCGCGAGCCAGGCACAGCGTGCGCACGTCCAGGCGCTGCGACGCGCCATAGGGCGCCGGCACGCAGTGCCTGAGCCAGCCGCCGGCGCCGAGCCGAGCGACCAAGTCGCGGCAGGCCTCGCCCACCGCGCTTGCGGCATGGTCCCGGCCCGCGCCTACCTCGCGGTCAGCCCAGGCGTTGAGCGCCTCGGCGACCGCGCGATGCGCTCCGTCGAAAAAGGGCCAGGCGAGGAAGGACGCGTCGGCCATCGATCGTCTTCGAGATCAGTTGCCTTCGAACATGGGGCGCTGCTTCGCAGCGAAGGCGTGATAGGCGCGGCCGAAATCCTTGGTCGTCATGCAGACTGCCTGCGCCTGCGCCTCGGCCTCGATCGCCTGCTCGATGCTCATGTGCCATTCCTGGTTCAACATGGTCTTGGTCATGGCATGGGCGAAGGTCGGGCCGTCCGCCAGAAGGCGCGCCAGCGCCTGGGCCTCCGCCAGAACCCGCTCGGGCTCGACCAGCCGGTTGTAGAAGCCCCAGCGCTCGGCCTCGGCGCCGTCCATGGCGCGGCCGGTATAGAGCAGCTCGGCGGCGCGGCCCTGGCCGACGATGCGCGGCAGCATGGCGCAGGCGCCCATGTCGCAGCCGGCCAGCCCGACCCGCACGAACAGGAAGGCGACCTTGCTGCGCTGGGTGCCCAGGCGCAGGTCCGACGCCATGGCGACGCAGGCCCCCGCGCCGGCGCACACGCCGTCGACCGCGGCGATGACCGGCTGCGGGCATTCGCGGATGGCCTGGACCAGCGCACCGGTCATGCGCGTGAAGGCCAGGAGGCCGGGCATGTCCATCTGGACCAGCGGACCGATGATGTCGTGCACGTCGCCGCCCGAGCAGAAATTCCCGCCGGCGCCGGTGATGATGACCGCCTTCACGTCGTCGACGGATTTGAGCGCGCGGAACGTGTCGCGCAGCTCGGCGTAGGATTCGAAGGTCAGCGGGTTCTTGCGCTCGGGCCGGTTCAAGGTGACGGTCGCCACCTTGCCGTCGAGCGTCCAGTCGAAATGCTTGGGTCGGAGATCGGCGGCCTTCATTCGTCCCTGCCTTCGCGTTGAGACGGCGCCGGAGCGCCGATGGCGTGCTTGAGCGTCCCCAGGAGCTGCGCGAGCTGCATGCGTTGCGCGGCGTCGAGCCCGTCGAACAGCTGGTCGATCCAGCCGGCATGGGCCGGCGCCATGGCGCTGAAGGCGCGCCGCCCGGATGGCGTCAGGCGCACGCGCGCCGAGCGGCGGTCGGCCGCGTCGACGCGGCGCTCGACCAGGCCTTCCCGGATCAGCCGCGCGACCAGCCCGGTGACGTTGCCGTTGGTGACCATCAACCGGCGCGACAGCTCGCCCATCGTCAGCCCGTCAGGCGCATGGTCGAGCTGGGCCAGGAGATCGAAGCGCGGCAGGGTCGACGCGAACTGGTCGCGAAGGCGCGCGCGCACCTGGTTCTCGATCAGGTTCGCGGTGGAGAGCAGGCGCAGCCACAGCCGCAGCGCGTCGCGGCCCTCGCCGCCGCGCCCGTCGTCCGGCAGCGCCTCGTTGCGGCTGGCGCTCGCGCGCGCCATGGTCACGTCACCTCTCCGCCGGCGACGGCGATCGCCTGGCCGGTCATGGCGGCGGCGTCGGGGCCGCAGAGGAACAGCACCGCCGCGGCGACCTCGCGCGGCTCGACCAGCCTGCCCTGCGGGTTGCCGCGCGCGAGCTCGGCCCGCGCCTCGGCGGCGCTCCGCCCGGTCTTGGCGACGATGCGCTCGATGCTCTCGGCCACCATGTCGGTATCGGTGTAGCCGGGGCACACGGCGTTGACCGTCACGCCCGTGCGCGCGGTCTCCATCGCCAGCGCGCGCGTCAGCCCGACCAGCCCGTGCTTGGCGGCGCAATAGGCCGTGACATAGGCATAGCCCTTCAAGCCTGCCGTGCTGGCGATGTTGACGATGCGCCCGTAATCCTGCGCGAGCATGGAAGGCAGCGCGGCGCGGCAGCACAGATAGGCGCCGGTCAGGTTGACCGCGATCATGCGCTGCCACAGCGCCGCGTCGGTGCGGTCGAACGGCGCGCTTTCGGCCTGTCCCGCGTTGTTGACCAGGATCGCCGCCGGGCCGAACTCGTCCGCGGCGCGCCGGAACGCGGCGGCCACCGCGTCACCGTCGCTGATGTCGGCCTGGATCGCCTGCGCCTCGGCAAGGCCTTCCGCCGCGCGGCCGAGCCGCGCCTGGTCGCGGCCGATCAGGGTCAGGCGCGCGCCTGCGCCCGCCAGCGCCTGCGCGATGGCGAAACCGATGCCGCTTCCGCCGCCGGTGACGACTGCGTGTGCGCCGCCCAGCGCGCTCATATCGGCCCCGCCTCGGCGACGCGCCGGCGCAGGCGCTCCCACTGCTCCTTGCCGGCGAGATACGGGTTGGGCCAGGGCTGCTGCCCGTAGCCCTGGTCGGCCGCGGCGCGCAGCGTCCAGTGCGGATCGGACAGATGCGGCCGCGCCAGCGCGCAGAGATCGGCCCGCCCGGCCGCCAGGATGCCGTTGACCTGGTCGAACTCGGTGATGTTGCCGACCGCCATGGTGGCAATGCCGACCTCGTTGCGGATGCGGTCGCTGTAGGGCGTCTGGAACATGCGGCCGTAGACAGGCCTCGCCTCGCGGGTCGTCTGGCCGGCCGAGACGTCGATCAGGTCGCAGCCATGCGCCTTGAACAGGCGCGCGATCGCGACCGAGTCGGCGCCGTCGACGCCGCCCTCGACCCAGTCGGTCGCCGACAGGCGCACCGACATCGGCCGGTCCTGCGGCCAGACGGCACGCACCGCATCGAACACCTCGACCGGAAAGCGCAGCCGGTTCTCGAGCGACCCGCCGTATTCGTCGGCGCGCCGGTTGCTGAGCGGCGTGATGAAGCCCGAGAGCAGATAGCCGTGCGCCATGTGCAGCTCGAGCAGGTCGAAGCCGGCCGCGACCGCGCGCCGGGCGGCGGCCGCGAACTGGTCGCGCACGCGGTCCATGTCGGCGCGGGTCATCTCGCGCGGGACCTGGTTCTGCGGCCCGTAGGGGATGGACGAGGCCGCGATCAGCGGCCAGTTCCCCGACGGCAGCGGCTCGTCATAGCCCTCCCAGCCGACGCGGGTCGAGCCCTTGCGCCCGGCATGACCGAGCTGGACCGCGATCCTGGCGCGGCTGTTCGCGTGCACGAAATCGACGATGCGCTTCCAGGCGGCGGCATGCGTATCGTCGTACAGGCCGGCGCAGCCCGGCGTGATGCGCGCATCGGCCGCGACGCAGGTCATCTCGGTATAGACGAGCCCGGCGCCGCCGAGCGCGCGCGCGCCCAGGTGCACGAGGTGGAAATCACCCGGCACCCCGTCGACGGCGCTGTACATCGCCATGGGCGAGACCACGATGCGGTTCGGCAGCGTCATGCCGCGCAGCGTGAAGGGCTGGAACATCGGCGCGCCGGCGTCGGCTTCCGGCGCGGCGCCGCACCTGGCGGCGAACCAGCGCTCCACGTTCGTCAGGTACCCCGCGTCGCGCCTGCGCAGGTTCTCGTGGCTGACGCGCTGGCTGCGCGTCAAGAGGCTGTAGGCGAACTGCGTCGGCTCGAGATGCAGGTAGCGATGCACGTTCTCGAACCATTCCGTGCTGTTGCGCGCCGCACTCTGCAGCCGCAGCACCTCGAGCCGGCGCTCGTCCTCGTAGTCCTGCAGCGCGCGGTCGAGCCCGACGCCGCGGTCGAGATGGCGCGCCAGCGCGATCGCGTCCTCCATCGCGAGCTTGGTGCCCGAGCCGATGGAGAAATGCGCGGTGTGGGCCGCGTCGCCCATCAGCACGATCCGGCCGTGACGCCAGGTTTGGTTGCTCACGCGCACGAAGTTGAGCCAGGCCGAGCCGCGCAGATGCGCGGCGTTGCTCATCAGGCGGTGGCCGCCGAGATGGTCGCGGAACTCGTGCTCGAGGAAGCCGATGGTCTGGTCCGTCGACGCCTTGTCCAGGCCGGCGCGCCGCCAGGCGTTTTCGCTGGTCTCGGCGATGAAGGTCGACGTGTCCTTGTCGAAGCGGTAGGCGTGGACCCAGAACCAGCCGGACGCCGTCTCCTTGAAGATGAACTTGAACGCGTCGAAGGGCTGCCGCGTGCCCAGCCAGATATAGCGGTTGCGGCGGACCTCCAAGTCCGGGCCGAAAGCGTCGGTGAAGGCGGCGCGGACGCGGCTGTTGATGCCGTCGGCGGCGACGATCAGGTCGGCGCCAGCAATGAGCGGATTGCGGTCGAGCGACGCAGGATCGAGCTCGGTGGAGAAATGCAGCTCGACGCCGAGGCGCTGGGCGCGGCCCTGCAGGATGCCGAGCAGCGCCTTGCGCGCGATGCCGCAGAAGCCGTGTCCGCTCGAGGTAACGACCTGGTCCTTGAAGTGGATGTCGATGTCGTCCCAGTGCGCGAAGCTCTCGGTGATGCGGCGATGTGTCGCGGCATCGGCGTCGGCGAAATTCTCCATGGTCTGGTCGGAGAACACGACGCCCCAGCCGAACGTGTCGTCGGGCCGGTTGCGCTCGACCACGGTGACGTGATGGCGCTGGTCGGCGAGCTTGAGCAGGATCGACAGGTAGAGCCCGGCCGGCCCGCCGCCGATGATCGCGACGCGCATCGCTAGCCTCCCGCCCGCTTCGCACCGGCGAGCATGGCGCGCAGCTCGTAGCGCAGCACCTTGCCCATGGCGTTGCGCGGCAGGCGCTCGACGAACACGACGTCGCGCGGGTGCTTGAAGCGCGCCAGCCGCCCGTCGAATCGCTCGAGGATCGCCTTGGGCGCTGGCGCTGCGCCGGATCGCGCGACCACGACCGCCACCGGCTCCTCGCCCCAGCGCGGATGCGGACGCGCCACCACGGCCGCCTCCGCCACTCCCGGGTCTTCCAGCAGCACCTCCTCGAGCTCGGCCGGATAGACGTTCTCGCCTCCGGAGATGATCACGTCCTTCTTGCGCTCGTCGACCCAGAAGAAGCCTTCGGCATCGCGGTGGCCGACGTCGCCGGTATGGAACCAGCCGCCGGCCAGCGCCTCGGCCGTCGCCGCGGGATCGCGCCAGTATTCGCGCATGACGTTGCGGCCGCGCACCAGGATCTCGCCGCGCACGCCCGGCGCGGCTTCGCTGCCGTCGGCCGCCCGGATGCTGGCCTCGCAATGCAGCCCGGGCAGGCCGGTCGAGCCGACATGCGCGCGCGCCTGCGCGGGCCGCAGATAGACCGCGATCGGCGCCGTCTCGGTCGAGCCGTAAACCTGGATCACCGGCACGCCCCGGTCGTGGAAGGCCTGGATCAGCCGCGCCGGCACGATCGACGACCCGGTCGTCACCACGCGCACCGCGGACAGGTCGGTTTCGCGCCAGCGCGGATGCTCGATCACCGCCGCGATGGTCGCCGGCACCAGCACGACCAGGCTCGGCCGGTCGGCGGCGATGGCCTCGAGCGTCGCCGCCGGATCGAAGCGCCGGTGCAGCACCACGTCGGCGCCGGCATGCAGCGCCGGCAGGGTTTGGATGTTGAGGCCGCCGACATGGAACATCGGCAGCACCGTCAGCACGCGGTCGCGCGACGCCAGGTCGTGCGCGTGCACCGAGTTGAGCGCATTGGCGAGCAGCGCGTCCTGCGTCAGCACCGCGCCCTTCGGCCGGCCCGTCGTGCCCGAGGTGTAGACGATCAGGATGGGCGATCCGGCGTCGCCCGCCGCCGGCGCATCGACGCCGCCGGGCCACGCCTGCAATCCCGCGCCAAGCACGATGCGCGTCACGTCCGGCAGAGCGGGTTCGAGCCCTGCGCGAAACTCCGCTTCCACGACGATCAGCCGCGGCTCGGCATTGCCGAGGATGTACGCATGCTCCGGCGGCGCCAGGCGCCAGTTGAGCGGCACCAGCATGGCACCGAGCCGGGCGCAGGCGAACACCAGCTCGATCATCTCCGGCCGGTTGAGGCCCAGATAGGCGACGCGGTCGCCCGCTTTCACGCCTGATTGAGAGAGCATCGCCGCCGCGCCACGGATGCGCCCGGCCAGCGTCGCGTAGTCGATCGCCTGCCCTTCGAAACGGATCGCCACCTTGCGCGGCTGGAACGCCGCATGCCGCTCGATCCAGGTGGAGAGGTCCATCAGCGCCCCCTCTGATCCGGCCCCTCCTCCCTCCCGGGCCCTGGTCGAAGGGGCGGGAGGGGGAACGCGGATCGCGTGCAACGGGCGAGGCTCAGCCACATCGCCGCTACTCGTCGCTCTCGCCCGGCTCGTACAGCGTCTCGCGGCCGAGGCGGTCGAGGCAGAGCTCGGCGGTCCAGGGCAGCATCAGCGAGCCGCAGCGGCTGTCGCGGTACAGGCGCTCGAGCGGCAGCGGGCGCAGCATCGCCTGGCCGCCGCAGGTGCGGATCGCCAGGCGGCAGAGCTCGTTGGCGTTCTCCATGATCGTGTATTGCGCCGCGTAGCAGCGCAGGCGCGCGTGCCTGGGCGGGTCGACACGCGCCTCGCCGATCACGCGGCGGAACAGCGCCCAGGTCTGCTCCAGCCTCACGAACATCTCGGCCACCGCGATCTGCTTGGTCGGGTACATGCGGCGCCTGACCGGCGGCAGGCCGTCGATCTCGCCGCGCAGATAGGCGACCGTGAAGTCGTAGGCGGCCTGGGCGATGCCCATGTAGGTCGGCGCCAGGGTCAGGAACATGTGCGGCCAGCGCGTCGCCGCCTGATGGTAGATGCCCGGCGGCATCAGCGCCGCGTCCTCGGGCACGGTCACGTCCTTGAGCAGCAGCGTGCGCGACACGGTCGCGCGCATGCCGAGCGGATCCCAGTCGCCGACCACGCTGAGGCCTCTGGCGTCCTTGGGGACCGCGAGATAGAGCGTGTCGCGCATCGAGGCGCCCGGCTTGTCCTCGGTGCAGAGGATGCCGTAGTAGTCGGCAGCACCTGCGAGCGAGGCGAAGATCTTCTTGCCGTTGAGCATCCAGGCGCCATCGCCGCGCTTGGCCGTCGTGCCGAAGGGCGCCTTGCCGGCGGCGGCGGCGCTGCCCTCGGAAAACGGCTGGGCATAGACCTTGCCCTCCTCGACGATGCGTCGGTAGTGCAGCGCGCGGTGGCGCTCGTGCTCGTCGCGCTGCTCGTTCGACATCTTGAGGTCGTCGGCCAGGGTTCCCGACCACAGCGCGGCGCAGCTGTGCATGTTGAAGGTCAGCGCCGTCGCCCCGCAATGGCGACCGATCTCGGCCGAGACCAGGCAATAGGTCGCGTAGTCCGCATCGAGGCCGCCGAAGCGCCGGGGCACGCACAAGGCGAGGAAGCCGGCGGCGCGCAGGTCGGCGTAGTTCTCGAACGGGAAGGCCGCTTCCTTGTCGTAGTCGAAGGCGCGCGCGGCGAACTTCTCGCGCCCCAGCCTTGCCGCGATGCCGACCAGCTCGCGCTGGCGCTCGCTCAGGCCGGCCATGGTGTCGATCGCGCTCATGCCGCTTGCTTCCGCTGCGCCTCGAGGAACGCGACCAGCTTTGCGTTGAAGGCGGCCGGCTGCTCCAGGTTGGCCAGATGCCCGGCGCCGGGGATCTCGACGTATTGCGCGCCCGCGATTCGCTCCGCCATGCGGCGCATCAGTTCGGGCGGCGCCACCTTGTCGCGTCCGCCCGCGATCAGCAGCGTCGGCATCTTGAGCCCCGCCAGCGCATCGCGGCGGTCGAACGTCACCAGGCATTTCAGCGCGGCGCGATAGACCGGCTCGGGAATCGCCGCCATTGATGCGACCAGCGCGGCGCGCGCCGCCGGGTCTGGCTTGTCGCCCAGCAGCCCGTCGACGACCTCGCCGGCGATGCCGGCCATGCCAAGGCCCTCGTCGAGCGGCTTCAGGCGCTGCGCCAGGAACTCGGTCTGCCAGGTCCCGTCGCTCTTGCCGAAGGCGGCCGAGCTGCCGGACAGCACCAGGCTCGACGCGCGCTCCGGCCAGGTGGCGGCGAACTCCAGCGCCACCATCCCGCCCATGGAATGGCCGACGATGTGCGCCGCATTGAAGCCGCAGCGGTCGAGCAGCCGCCCGGCCGCCGCGGCCAGGGCCGGGAAGGTCATCTCCGGCAAGGGCGAGGTCGTCTTGCCGTAGCCCGGCATGTTCCACGCGATGCAGCGGTGCGTCGCTTTGAGCGCGTCGAGCTGCGGGCGCCAGAGCCCGGCATTGCCGCCGATGCCGTGCAGGAACAGCACCGGCGTGCCGCGGTCGCCGGCGAAGATCGCGAAGGGGACGATGCTCACGCCAGTTCTCCTACAAGTTTTCCGCCCTCGACCACGGCGACGTTGTCCAGCTTGACCGTGCAGCCGCGCATCGGCAGGTCGAAATGTCCGAGCGTGAAGCGCCCCGCCGTCTCGTTGGCGCCGGTCGAGTAGAGGAAATTGCCGGCGACCGCGCGCAGCTCGGTGCCGTTGGTGTCGCGCTTGTCGTACATGGCGAGCGCCTCCCAGCGCGCGCGCGGGTTCATGCCCCAGCCGACATGCGACACGGCGTAGGCGGCGCGATCGTTCCAGGCGGCGAAGTAGTCGCGCATCATCGCCGCGTCGCTGCCCGCGCCCTCGATCGCGGTCACGTGGTCGTCGACCACGGTCATGGCGACCGGCGCCTCGAGATAGCGCTTGAAGGTCAAGTTGGCGTCGCCCGGCGCCATCGCAAGCCGCCCGTTGACGGCGCCCGCGCGCGGGAAGCACAGGCACAAGCCGCCCGGCCAGTGCGCGACCGTGCCGGCGCGGTCGCACCAGCCCCACACGCCGCCGGGCACGGCACCGTCGAGCGAGACGTCGAGGTCGGTGCCGGCGGGCGAGGCGACATGCATGCGCCGGGCGGACTTCAGCCGCTTGATGCCGGCCTTGACCTTGCCGGCGAGTCCGGGATCGGGCGCGAGGCGCTCGAGCGCCTCCGGATGCTCGTTGCTGACCATCAGCAGGCGCGCGCCGCCCTTGAGGATGTGCTTGAGCTCGGGCGCATGCAGCATGCCCTCGACCGTCAGGTCGGCGACGAAACCGGCCTGCGCCAAGGCGGTGACTACGGGCGCCAGACCCTGCACGGCGTTGGATGCGCCGGTCGAGCGCACCGCGGCGGGCGCGGTCTGCGGCGGCGTCGGCAGGATCACATGGAACGGGCGCGCGCCGAGGCGCAGCAGGGCCAGCTCGGCGAGATGGACGTTGACGGCGCGCGACTGGGTCTCGGACAGGATCGCCGCCGCCTCGCCCTTGGCCACGCGGCAAAGGGCGAAGACCTCGGCGAACG
The DNA here is from genome assembly GCA_964557415.1 of uncultured Rhodospirillaceae bacterium. Classification (GTDB taxonomy): domain Bacteria; phylum Pseudomonadota; class Alphaproteobacteria; order JAEULC01; family JAEULC01; genus JAEULC01. Next base: position 1,081 of record CAZLBB010000151.1, on the reverse strand, counting down.
CGTCGATCCATTTCGCTTCGATGCGGTCGGCCAGCATCGATCCGCTTCCCCCGAGCGCCGGTCCACGGGCACTATAGCGCGCGATGCTTTAGGTGTAAAATAACATCCTGGCGGAAGCGGGCCATGGATGCGCGACCGTGGCGACCTGTGCTTGAATGCGACGCAATGACATCGAACGCCAAGCCCCCCGAGCCCGTCGCCCGCGCCTTTCGCCTCGCCCTCGGCCGCTTCGTCACCGGCGTCACGGTCGTGACCGCGGTCACGGCGGACGGGCGCAACGTGGGCATGACCGTCAACTCCTTCAACTCGGTATCGCTCGATCCGCCGTTGATCCTCTGGAGCATCGACCGCGCGGGGTCGCTGTACCAGGCGTTCGTGCATGCGGAGCGGTTCGCCGTGAACGTGCTGGGCGCGGACCAGATCGAGCTGGCGCGGCGCTTCGCCGGCGCGCCAGCCGAGCGCTTCGACGGCGTCGCGGTCGACCGCGGCATCGGCGGCGTTCCGCTCCTGAAGGGCTGCATCGCCTGCTTCGAGTGCAGCACGCGCCACCGCTACAGCGGCGGCGATCACCTGATCCTGGTCGGCGAAGTCGAGCGCTTCGCCCAGAAGCCGGGGCAGGAGCTGCTGTATTTCGGCGGCCAGTACGGCATCGCCAGCGCGCTGTAGCCGCCGTCGCGACGGTTTACCGCGTCACGCGCGTGATATAGCCTGACGCCAGAATCAACCGCGAGAAACAAATGGGGGAGAGCGTCATGCTGCGCGGGAAATCACTATGGATGGCCGGTATGGCCCTGCTGCTGGGCGCGGCGGCGGCGGCGGCGCAGGACAAGCCGATCAAGCTGGGCGCGGTGCTGGCGACCCAGGGCGGCCCGGCTTTCCTGGGCGATCCCGAGGCCAAGGTGCTGCGCCTCTACGTCGAGAAGATCAACGGCGCGGGCGGCGTGCTGGGGCGCAAGATCGAGCTCGTGCTGTACGAGACCAACGGCGCCGCGGCGGACGCCGCGAACTTCGCGAAGCGCCTGATCGCGCAGGACAACGTCGATTTCATCATCGGCGGCTCGACCACCGGCGAGACCATGGC
>CAZLBB010000150.1:0-13324 GCA_964557415.1 uncultured Rhodospirillaceae bacterium | reverse complement strand
ACCTCGTAGACCATGTGGTGCAGGCCCGAGCCGTCGTCGGTGTCGCCGATATACATGCCCGGGCGCTTGCGCACGGCGTCGAGCCCGCGCAGCACCTTGATCGACTCGGCGCCATAGGTGGCGCCGTTGCCGTTGCTCGCCACGGCCTCGGTCGTCGGCTCGGTGTCGCCGGTATTGTCGCCGGTCTTCTTCGCCATGTCGGTCTCCTCGAAAAATCTAGCGCGGCTGTACCCGGCCGTCGGCGACGCGGTAGAACCGCGCGCGGCCGTTGAGCGGCGCGAACAGCATCTCGTCGGTCCCGGTCATCCAGGCCTGCACGCCGATGCGGCCGATCTCGCGGAACAGCGCCTGGCGCCGGGACGCGTCCAGGTGCGCGGCGATCTCGTCCAGGAGCAGCAGCGGCGGGCGGCCGCGTTCGGCCGCCACCAGCCGCGCGTGGGCCAGCACGATGGCGATCAGCAGCGCCTTCTGCTCGCCGGTCGAGCATTGTCGCGCCGGCGTGTCCTTGGCGCGGTAGGCGACCGCCAGGTCGTCGCGCTGCGGCCCGGCGCAGGCGCCGCCCGCCTCGGCGTCGCGCCGGCGCGACTGCTTGAGCGCTGCCGCCAGCCGCTCCTCGGCATCGAGCGCCGGCATGGCGCCGAGCCATCCCGCCAACTCGCCCGCCATCGCCAGGGAGGGCGCGGGAAAGGCGCCGCCGCTCCAGGCCTCGCCTTCGTCCACCAGCGCGGCCAGCCGGTCCACCAGCGTCTTGCGCGCGGCGGCCACGGCGACGCCTTCGCCCGCCATGGTCGCTTCCAGCGCGTCGAGCCATGCGGCGTCGGCGCCGCCGGCCTCCAGCAGCTTGCCGCGCTCGCGCATGGCCTGCTCGAAGGCGGCCACGCGGCGCGCATGGTCGGGGTCGAAGCCCAGCACCAGCCGGTCGACGAAGCGCCGCCGCCCGCTCGACCCGTCGGCGAACAGCCGGTCCATGGCGGGCGTCAGCCACGACAAGGCCACGTGCTCGGCCAGCGCGGCGGGGCCGCGCTGCGCCACGCCGTCGATACGCACCACGCGGCGCTCCGCCTCGTCGCCCGCCTCCGGGTCGCGCCCGGTGCCGATCTGGAGCGGCCCGACCGGCCCGGTGACGGTGGCGGCGACCGCCCAGCGCTGCGAGGCGCCGCGGCGCTCGACCTCGGCCAGCGTCGCCCGGCGCAGGCCGCGCCCGGGCGCGAGGAACGACACGGCCTCGAGCAGGTTGGTCTTGCCGGCGCCGTTCGGCCCGGTCAGGACGACGCTTTCCGCTCCGGGCTCGAGCTCGGCCCTGGCGTAGCAGCGGAACTCGCTGACGGCCAGGCGCAGCACGGCGAGCGCCGGCGCGGCCGAGGCGGCGTCGGTCGGTTCGGCAAGGGGTCTGCTGGCGGCCCGCTGGATCACACGCGCATCGGCATCAGGACATAGAGCGCGGCATCGTCCTCGGCGTCGCGGATGATCGTCGGCGACGCCGCGTCGGCCAGCGCGAAGCGCGCCCGGCCTTCGCCTACCTGCTGGCAGATATCCATGAGATAGCGAGCGTTGAACCCGATTTCCATGGCGCCGCCCTTGTAATCGACCTCCAGCTCCTCGCTGGCGGTGCCGTTCTCGGGGCTCGAGGCCGAGACCGTCAGGCTGTTCTTCTTCAGGCTGAGCTTCACGGCGCGCGACTTCTCGGCCGCGATCGTGGCGCAGCGGTCGACCGCGGCGGCGAACTCCTTGCAGTCGACTTCCATCATCTTGTCGTTGTTGGCCGGGATGACGCGCTCGTAGTCGGGGAAGGTGCCGTCGATCAGCTTCGAGGTCAGCACCACCGAATCCAGGGCGAATCGGATCTTGGTGTCGGACAAGTTGACCGCCACCGGGTCGCTCGCGTCCTGCACCAGCTTGTAGAGCTCGCCCACGGTCTTGCGTGGCACGATCACACCCGGCATGCCGGCAGCACCGGGCGGCAGCGCCGTCTCGGCGCGCGCCAGGCGATGGCCGTCCGTGGCCACGGCCCGGAGCGTGCCGTCGCCGGCGCCGTTGGCGGCGTGCAGGTAGATGCCGTTCAGGTAGTAGCGCGTCTCCTCGGTGGAGATGGCGAAGCGCGTGCGGTCGATCAGCGCCTTCATCTCGGTCGCCGGCAGGCTGAAGCCGTGCGGCAGCTCGGCGTTGTCGCCCAGCATGGGGAAATCGTCGCGCGGCAGGGTCGGCAGGCGGAAGCGCGACCGGCCGCCGCGCAGGCTCAGGCTGCCGCTGTCGCCGCCCTCGGCCTCGCCGGTGGCGATCTCGACCTGCGCGCCTTCCGGCAGCTTGCGCACGATGTCGTACAGCGTGTGGACCGACACGGTGGTGGCGCCCGGCATCGCCACGTCGGCGGGCGCCTGCTCGGCGATGGCGAGGTCCATGTCGGTGGCGGTCAGCGCCAGCCCGCCGGGGGCGGCTTCCAGCAGCACGTTCGACAGGATCGGGATGGTGTTGCGGCGCTCGACCACGCTCTGCGCATGGGCCAGGGCCTTGAGCAGGGCCGCTCTCTCGATGGTCAGCTTCATGTCCGTGTCACCGACGGGCGGGGTCAATCCAGGAGATCGGGGTGCAATTCCGGCGGTCGCGCCGGCCCGTTTCCAGGGGGCCTGCCCGGGCGGGCAAATACCCCATTCAGACGGGGCGGCAGTATAGCACAATCGACCCGAGTCCAGTGCCCGAAATCGGGCCGGGCGACGGCCGTCGGAGGCGACGGATTGCCCGTGAAACGGGCGCCGAATCGAGCTTCTCGGCCGCTAGCCCTCGATCATCCGGCGCAGCAGCTCGACGTCCTCGTTGAAGCCGGAATCTGAAGCCCGCAGCTCCTCGACCTTGCGCACGGCGTGCATCACCGTGGTGTGGTCGCGGCCGCCGAACTTGCGCCCGATCTCCGGCAGCGAGCGCGAGGTCAGCTGCTTGGCCAGGTACATGGCGACCTGGCGCGGGCGGGCCACGGCGCGGGCGCGGCGCGGGGAGTGCATGTCGCCGAACTTGATGTTGTAGTGCTCGGCGACGCGCTTCTGGATCTCCTCGATCGTCACCTGCCGGCTGTTGGCGCGCAGCAGGTCCTTGAGCACGTCCTGGGCGGTCTCGAGCGAGATCGACCGGCCGACGAAATCGGCGTGCGCCACCAGCCGGGTCAGCGCCCCCTCCAGCTCGCGCACGTTGGACGTGATGCGATGCGCCAGGAACTCCAGCACGTTCTGCGGCACCTTGGCGGCGCACTGCTCGGCCTTCGACTGCAGGATGCCCAGGCGCAGCTCGTAAGTGGTCGGATGCACGTCGGCGACCAGGCCCCAGGCCAGGCGCGACTTCACTCGCTCCTCGACGCCCGCCAGATCGTTGGGCGACTTGTCCGCCGAGATGACGACCTGGCTGTTCTGGTCGATCAACGCATTGAAGGTGTGGAAGAACTCTTCCTGGGTCGAGTCCTTGCCGCTGAAGAACTGCACGTCGTCGACCATCAGGACGTCGATCGAGCGGAACTGCTCCTTGAAGGCGACGGTTTCCTTCAGCCGCAGGGCGCGGATGAACTGGTACATGAACTTCTCGGCCGACAGGTAGACCACCTTGCGGCTCGGTTGGCGCTTGCGGATGTGCCAGGCGATCGCGTGCATCAGGTGGGTCTTGCCCAGGCCGACGCCGCCGTAGAGGAACAGCGGGTTGAACCGGACCGTCACCGTTTCGGCCACCTGGCGCGCGGCGGCGTAGGCCAGCTCGTTCGGCTTGCCGACCACGAAGTTCTCGAACGTGAAGCGCGGGTCGAGACGCGCAGACAGCTCGTCGGGCCGCTCGACCGGCTCGATCTCGTCGAGCGTGGCGGGACGGATCGGCTGCGGCGCCGCCGGCGCGCCGGCCGGCGCCGGTTCCGGCGCCAGCGTCTCCGCCGTGTCGGCATCGTCCTCGGTCATGGAGACGGCCGCGCGTTCCGGCATGACGATGATTTCGATGCCGCGAACGGTCGGATCCTCGGACTGCCAGAGGCTGCGGATGCGCTCGCCGAAATGATTGGCGATCCAGTCGCGCTTGAAGCGGGTCGGCGCGGCGATGCGCACGACGGCGTCGCGCACCTCCACCAGGGTCATCGCCTTGAGCCAATTGCGGTAGACGTTGTCGCCGAATTCCGCTCTGAGACGGCCGCGAATTCGCGCCCAACTTGCCGCAACAGCTTCCTTCGACATTACCTGACCCCGTGCTCCGCGGCGCAGCGGCGATGCTGCGCCCGCCGCGCGCGAACCTCTATCGGGTCATAGCGCGGCAGCCAAAGTTCTTACCTTTAGTTGCTTCGCAAACGTCGGCGGTGGAGAGAACGGGATGGGCGCGCGACAGATACCACCAAGTCCGACATCAAGGCCCCCCTGCCTGTTGGCGACCCTTCCGGATCACCGCGACCCCTCGACGCTTCCGAACGACGATCCTGTCCGATCCTTGCAGTACGAGAGGGACCGGAGGGAAACGATCCGCCTATCTCGAAAGTTCCGTCGATAATCTGCGCATCTGCCAAGCCACGACGACCAACCCACCGCCGCTCCTGACTGTCGGAGGACTGTAACGCCGCGCGTATGTCGGCGCAACAAGCACGGAGGTCGTGTGCCGGGGTTTTTTGCCGCGCTGTTGCGATCGGACAACGCGCAGATGCAAGCGTACGCACATCCTCGACATGCGATGCAGGCGACAGCGCATTGATCGGCGCGGAAAATGCGATCATGGTGAACGCGGACATACGGCGGCGCGTGCGCGGCGCTCACGCGCCGCGTCCGGCCGCTTCAAACGAGATCGGGCAGATTCAGATTGACTTGATGCGAGCCGTCAGGCGCGACAGCTTGCGTGCGACGGCATTCTTCGCGACCACGCCCTTGTCCGCGGCGCGGTCGAGCTCGGGCTGTGCCGCCTTCAATGCCGCGCGCGCGGCTTCCCTGTCGCCGGCGGCGATGGCGGTTTCCACCTTCTTCACGAACGTCCGCACGCGGCTCAAACGCGTCCGGTTCACCTGGGCGCGCCGCACGCTCTGCCTCGCGCGCTTGGCGGCGGAAGCATGATTGGCCATGTGATCGATCCTTGCTTATTCTTCAAAAGTGGCGCGGGTTATAGCCTTGGCCGGCAGGGCCGTCAATCGCACGCGGCCCCGTCGCGGCGGGGCGCTGGCGCATACGCTCGTGGCGTTTTCGGCAATGCTGCTCGGCTCCGCCGGCGCGCAGTCGGACGAGCAGGCGCTTTCCACCGAGCAGCTTTATCGCATGCTGTCGCCCTCGGTCCATATGGTCGAGGCCGCGGGCTCGCTGGAGGATTTCAAGAGCCGGCGCAACATCAGCGTGGGCTCCGCGGTCGCGATCGGCGCGCGCGAAGCGATCACCAATTGCCACGTCGTCAAGCACAAGCCCTTGATCGTCCTGCTGCGCTCGGGCGGCGCGCGCACCGCCGCGCTTGCGCGCGCGGACGAGGCGGCGGACATCTGCGTGTTAACCGTAGCCGACGCGGTGCTGACGCCGGTCAAGCGCATCCGTCCCTATGCGAGCTTGGCGACGGGCGAGCGCATCGTCACGATCGGATCGCCCTACGGCCTCGAGAACTCGCTGGGCGAGGGGCTGATCGCGGGGCTGCGCCGGCGCAACACGCAACCTCTGGTGCAGATCACCGCGCAGATATCGCAGGGCTCGTCGGGCGGCGGTCTGTTCGACCGGTTCGGCAACCTCGTCGGCATCACCAGCTTCATCCTCAACGAGATCCAGACCATCGGCTTCGCCATCGCCATCGACGAGTTCGCCAGGGTCGCGACGCTGCCGCCGGAGGCGGAAACCGGGTCCATCGCGGCGGCGTCGACCGGCGCGGCGGCAGCCGGCCTCCGCGACGCCGTTGCAGCCAAGGCCGGCGGCGCGGGCGCGTACCGCCTGGAACTGGCGGTGACCCGCGACACGCGCCAGGCAGAGCAGACCTGGAGCTATCTGACCGCGCGCTACGGCGACCTGTTGACGGGCCTCAAGCCCGAGATGCAGCGCTACGAGACGGCGGGCAAGGGCGAGTTCGTGCGGCTGTCCGCCGGCACGATCGCGGAGCGCGGGCGGGCCGAGAGCCTCTGCGCGGCGCTGAGCCGGCGCGGGCATGCGACCTGCGCCGTGCGCTAGCCCGCGTCGCCCGGCAGCCGCGACCCGGGCATCGATTTGGGTCTAGAAACGAAACGGCCCGCCGTTGCGGCGGGCCGTTCCTCGCCAAGACAAGGCGTGCGCTTAAGCGGCGCCGTGCTTCTTGAGCCAGGCGACCGCCTTGTTCCAGCCGTCTTCCGCCTGCTGCTTGCGGTAGCTCGGCCGGTAGTCGGCGTGGAAGGCGTGGGGCGTGTCGGGATACAGAACGATCTCCGAAGGCTTCTTCTGCGCCTTGAGCGCCTCGCGCATCTTCTCGACGGTGTCGTTGGGGATGCCGCTGTCGGCGCCGCCATAGAGGCCCAGAACCGGCGCCTTCAGGTCGACCGCCAGGTCGAGAGGATGCTTCGGCGTCATCGCCGAGGCCTGCCCCACGAGGCGGCCGTACCAAGCCACGCCGGCCTTGAGCTTCGGATTGTGGGCTGCATAGAGCCACACGACGCGCCCGCCCCAGCAGAAGCCGGTGATCGCCAGCTTGTCGGCGTTGGCCTTGCCGCTCTTGGCCGCGAACGCGACGCAGGCGTCGAGATCGGACATGACCTGGCTGTCCGGCACCTTGGAGACGATCTCCTGCAGGATCTTCGGGATGTCCGTGATCTTCGACGGATCGCCCTGGCGCGCATAGAGCTCGGGCGCGATCGCGAAGTAGCCGAGCTTGGCGAAGCGCCGGCAGACGTCCTTGATGTGCTCGTGCACGCCGAAGATTTCCTGCACCACCAGGATGGTCGGGAAGCCGCTGCCGCTCGACGGCATGGCGCGGTAGGCGGGAATCGTGCCGTCGGCGACCGGCACCTTCACCTCGCCGCCCTCGAGGCCGTACATGTCGGTCGTGATCATGGTCTGCGCCTGGACCGGCATCGCCGCGGCGGCGAAGCCGGCCGACAGCGAGGTGACCACGAAGCCGCGCCGGGTCAGCGGGGCGTCGGGGATCAGGCTCTTGAGATCGGACTTGAAATCGGCGCGGCGGATGTCTCCGGGCATGGTCGCGTGTCCTCCCTGCGATTGAAGATGACCGATGATGGGCACTGTACGGGCCGGAATAGTCCGCCGCGAGGCAAGTTTGCGTGAGCCAGGCCGGCGGATGGACAATCGGCGGCGGGCGATGCCGGCCGACCGGCCGAAGCCGGTCGTCAGGGCGTGTGCGGCGCGTCGATATAGTCGGCCGAGCGCATCTCGATCAGCCGGCTGATGGTGCGCTGGAACTCCTGGGCGCCGAGCCCTTGCGGGTAGAGGGCGTGCGGCGGCCGTTCCGCCGACATCACCAGGTTGACGCGGCGCTCGTACAGCACGTCGACAAGCACCATGAACCGCCGCGCCTCGTTGTGGCGCTCGGGGCCGAGCTGGGGCACCCCGGACAGGATCAGGGTGTGGAAGGTCTCAGCCAGCGCCAGGTAGTCGGCCGCGCCGAGGGGGCGCTGGCACAGCTCGGCGAAAGTCGCCCGGGCGACGCCAAGCGCGGTTTGCGCGAGCTTGAGGACGCGCCCGCCATGGACGGCGAGCTCCAGCGCCTCGCCGGCGGCGGCATCGGTGAGCGCGGCGAAGGCCTGGTCGAGGGCGCGCTCGGCCGTCTCGTCGAGCGGATGGTGATAGACGGGCAGGTTGCGCAGGCGCGCCAGCCGGTAGTCCGGGCCGCCGTCCAGGTGCAGCACGTCGAGCTTCCGCTTCAACAGTTCGATGAACGGCAGGAAGCGCTCGCGCTGCAGCCCGTCCTTGTAGAGGTCGTCCGGCGCCCAGTTCGACGTCGCCACCACCACGACGCCGCGCTGGAACAGCGCCTCGAACAGCCGGCCAAGGATCATGGCGTCGGCAATGTTGTAGACGTGGAACTCGTCGAAGCACAAAAGCCAGGCCTCGCGTGCCAGTTGCTCGGCCAGCGGCTGCAGCGGCTCCGGCTGCTTCTTCTCGCGCGCCTCGTGCAGGCGGCGCTGCACCTCGAGCATGAAGGCGTGGAAATGCACCCGGCGCTTGGCCTTGACCGGGGCCGTGGCGAAGAACAGGTCCATCAGCATCGACTTGCCACGCCCGACCCCGCCATAGATATACAGACCCTGCGGCGGCTCGACCCGCTCACCGCCGAGGCCGAGCCGCTCCTTCCAGCCGCCGGTGCCCTGCGACGGCCGGTAGTGGCGCAACGCGTTGTGCAGGCTCTGCAGCTTCTCGGCCGCCAACTCCTGTGCCTGGTCGGGCTTGAGCGCGCCCTCGTGCAGCCGGGCGCGATAGGCGAAGAGCGGGCCGCTATGCGCGGCGGCGGGCAGGCGGGGCGACATCGGCGCGGCGACTGTAGCCCGGATCGAGGCGGCGGTCAGCCGGCCGCGCCATCGAGCGGCGTGAGCTCCAGGATCAGGCCGGGATAATGCGGCTCGACGCCGGGGCAGCGGCCCGCCGCCGCGGCGCGAAGACCGCGCGCCGCAATCAGGTCCCCGTTCGGCGCGCGCCCATGGGGCTGATCCTCGTTCAGCAACAGCACGATCGCGGGGTCGCCGCGCAGCGACGGAAGCGCGGTCCAGGCCATGGTCGGCCCGGCCAATTCCAGGATCATGATCGACGGCGGCGAAAGCGAATCGAACAACGCTTTCGCCGCAGCGAATTGGCGCTCGGAATCCGCGCTGTCGATCTGGCCGACCAGCACGCCGAGCCGCCGCGCGCCCCATACGAGCTCTGCCTGGAGTAGGTTGCGGTATCCGGCGCCGTGCACGCGCGGCAGCGGGAGGCGCCGCCATCCTGTGCCCGGCAGGCGCGAGAGCAGGGCATTGCCGGTCTGCTCGCGCCACCAGCGGCGCTCGGCGGGCGCATAGACGGCACCCATCTGCGCCCGTCGTGCCAGGCGTTCGGCTTGACCTTCAGGCGGGCCGAGGAGGCCGGTGCCGGCCACTTCCAGCAGCCCCGCCACGTCGGCCCGGTCGAGACATTCGTGCAGCGTGTGCGCCGCGGCGTCCGCATCGCGCCAGTGCCTGCCGCGTATGTTGATGGCCAGCACGCGAAGGCTGGCGCCGGGATTTGCCGCAGGTTCGGGCGCGAGCGAAGGGAAACGCCCTTCCGCCGCGCCGGTCGGATGGCGAGCGGCCCCGGCCACCACGATCTCGACGGCGACGATGGCGGCCGCTGCCGCGGCGCCCGCGGCAAGCCGGCGGTACCGCCGGGCGAATGGGGATCGCGCAGGGCGCAGCATGCCGAGACGCGGGACGGGGACAGCCGCTGCCAGCGGCAGCACCGACAGGAGAAACCGCGCCTCCTCGCCCTGATCACCGACCGCAAGCACGATGATCATGGCCGCCGTGGTGAGCAAAAGGAGGTTGTCCGTTTGCGCGAGCAGCGTCCCGCTGCGACCGGGCCGTAGCAGCATCGTGGCGAGGATGGCGAAGGCGGCCAGCAGTGCATAGGGTCCGGCATAGCGGACAGCGACCTGGTAGAGCGCAAAGATCCAATGCTGGGGATAGCGATCGAAGAACATGGTCGGCGCCGAGAGCAGGCGGGCGACGCGCTCGACCACATGAATCGCGCTGCGCCCGGGATTGGCGGCAATGTGGGCGAGAACGGCACCGGCGATGCGGCGACTGTTTTCTGCGTGCACGGCGTTGTCGAGGTTGAGCCCGCGGCCCTCGGCGAGCGGCCGGTCGGGTTCGCGCGACAATGCCGGCACTTCGATCATCGGCCAGGCGTTGAGCAGGTTGTAGCCGCCGTGGTTGCCCCAGGCGACCTGCCCGAAATGCAGATACTGGTGCAGATGTCAGCCGCCCGACAGCAGCACGACCGGCAGAAGGAAAGCCGCGCGGGACCTGACCGGCAAGGGCCACAACCGGATGACGGCGCCCAGCAGCAACAGCGGCATCAACACGATGACGAACGGCCGCGTCAGTTCGGCCAGCGCCAGGCTGAGGCCAGCGAGAAAAGCCCAGCCGGCAGCGCCATCCGGTTGCGCGCGCTCGAGAAAGGCAAGGAATGCCAGCAGCAGTGTCGGCAGCAGAAGGTCGTAGACCCAGGGGCCGGCGGGGTGGATCGCCGCGGTGGCGGTCAGGAAGACGAGGCCAAGGCCGAAGGAGATCGCCAATCGCGTGGGCGAGCGGCGCGCGTGCCAAAGCGCCAGGGCGTAGGCGGCGACCAGGCAGAAACGATACAGCCCGACGGTCACCACCCGGGTCGTGCCGTCCCACGCGTGGTTCAGGAGCTCCGCCAGCGTGAGCAGCGGCGGCAAGGGAAGCCGTGTCTCGCCGAGAAAGGCGACCATCGACGCGAGATCCGGGAAATCCGCCGCGCGATAGATGTTCATCCACACGATCGACGGCGCGCCGACGGCGTCGCGCACGATCCATGCGGCGATCGCCACGAATCCGGCGATCGTGAGCGGCGCAGCCCACCGCCGGTCCATCATGGGACGAATTTGCAGGTCCGGCGCGCGGCCGGGACGCGGAACGTCATGGTGCGCCGACCTTGCCAGCGGCGCGGCGGAAGCGTCAAACTCGGGATGGTTAAGCGCGGGATTGGCGTTGAATCTCCGCGGCCTCGGGGCTATTTGAACGCACGGGCCGCGTTGGCGCGGCGGGCAGGAACGAGGATTGTCGCACATGGGTTACCGGGTCGCGGTGGTCGGCGCCACCGGCAATGTCGGCCGCGAGATGCTGAACACGCTGGTCGAGCAGGATTTCCCGGTCGACGAGGTGGTGGCACTCGCCTCCGAGCGGTCGGTGGGCAAGGAAGTGAGCTTCGGCGACGACAAGGTCCTGAAGGTCCAGGACCTCGCCACGTTCGACTTCAAGGGCATCGACATCGGCCTGTTCTCGCCCGGCGCCAAGGTGTCGGAGATCTATGCGCCGAAGGCCGCCAAGGCCGGCTGCGTGGTGATCGACAACACCTCGCGCTTCCGCATGGACCCCGACGTGCCGCTGGTCGTGCCCGAGGTCAATCCCGAGGCGATCAAGCAGTACAAGGCGCGCAACATCATTGCCAACCCGAACTGCTCGACCATCCAGATGGTGGTGGCGCTGAAGCCGCTGCACGACATCGCCCGCATCAAGCGCGTGGTGGTGGCGACCTACCAGTCCGTGTCGGGCGCCGGCAAGGAGGCGATGGACGAGCTGTGGAACCAGACGCGCAACGTCTACAGCACGCTGCCGGTCGAGGCGAAGAAGTTCCCCAAGCGGATCGCCTTCAACCTGATCCCGCACATCGACGTGTTCATGCCCGACGGCGAGACCAAGGAGGAATGGAAGATGGTCGAGGAGACCAAGAAGATCCTCGACCCGTCGATCAAGGTCTCGGCCACCTGCGTGCGCGTGCCGGTGTTCGTGGGCCATGCCGAGGCGGTCAACATCGAGTTCGAGAAGCCGATCTCGGTCGAGCAGGCGCGCAGCGCGCTGCGCAAGGCGCCCGGCGTCATGGTGATCGACCAGCGCGAACCGGGCGGCTACATGACGCCGCAGGAATGCGTCGGCCAGGGCGAAGTGTTCGTCAGCCGCATCCGCAAGGACCCGACGGTCGCGCACGGCCTGTCGATCTGGGTCGTCGCCGACAACCTGCGCAAGGGCGCGGCGCTCAACGCGGTGCAGATCGCCCAGCGCCTGATCGACGGCATCCTCGAGCCGCGCGCCGGCAGCAAGGCCGCTTGACGCAAGCCGGCCCGCCCGGATGAGCGACGGCGGCGAGAAGGGCAACGGCGCCACGGGCCTCGAAGCCCTCGCCGACCAGGCGGCGGAAATCCCGATCCCCGGCCCGGACGAGGTCGACCCGCTCAGCGTGCAGGGGCCCGGCCTCGACTCGCCGCTCGTGTCGCCTGCGATGCCGATGGGTGGGCAGCGCGCGCCGCGCCCGCCCACGGCCCTAGACCGCGCGGTGGCGCTGCAACGGGCCGGGCGCCTTGACGAGGCGATCCAGGCCTATGACGCGATGCTGCGCAACGATCCCGGCGACGCGCGCGTCTGGCTCAACCTCGGCGTGGCGCTGCGCGCGCGCAACCGGCTCGAGGCCGCCGCCGCCTGCTACCGCCGCGCCATCGCGCTCGATCCGCAGAACGCCGGCGCGCACAGCAATCTCGGCAACGTGCTGCGCCTGCTCGGCCGCCATCAGGAGGCGACGCAGTGCCAGCATCGCGCGCTCGAGCTCGACCCGAACTACCACGCCGCCGCCTACAACATGGCGCTGGTGCTGCACGATGTCCGGCTGTGGCGCGAGGCGTTGCGCTTCTTTGATCGTGCGCTTGCCGGCGGCTACGACCGGCCCGAGGTGCGGCTGGATCGGGCGACGACGCTGCTTTGCGCGGGCGACTACGTCCAGGGTTTTGCCGAGCTCGAGCATCGGCTGCGCGTTCCCGGCGCGCCGCCGCGCCTGGCGCCGGTTTGGGACGGTGGCCCGCTCGACGGCAAGTCCATCCTGGTGCGGCTCGAGGCGGGCGCGCGCGACGCGCTGATGTTCCTGCGCTACGTGCCGGCGCTCGCGGCGCGCGGCGCGCGCGTCGCCGTGCTGGCGCCGGCGCCGATGGCCGGCGTGATCGCCACGATCCGCGGCGTGGCCGCGGTGCACGTGCCGGGCGCCGAGCCGGCGCCGGTCGCGGACCTGGAAGTCGCGCTCAACAGTCTGCCGCACCGGTTCGCGACGACGCTCGAAACCGTGCCGTCGTCCGTGCCCTATCTCGGTGTGCCGGCGGGGCGCGAGGCGCGGGAATGGGCGCCGCCGGCGCCGGGCGCGCGGCTGAAGGTCGGCATCGTCTGGGCCGATCGCGCCGCCGACGCCCAGCGCGAGGACCGTGCCTGTCCCTTCGTCCATTTCCTGCGCCTGGCCGGCATTCCCGGCGTAGCGCTGTATCGCCTGCAGACCGGCCCGGCGGCGGCCGACCGCGACCGCGCGGGGGCCGGAGCGCTGGTGCGCGACATCGCCGGCGAGTTCCGCGACCTGGCCGACGCGGCCGAGGCGATCACCGAGCTCGACCTGATCGTCGGCGTCGACAGCTCGGCGATGGTGCTGGCGGGCGCGCTGGGCAAGACCGGCTTCGCGGTGCTGCCGACGACTGCCGATTGGCGCTGGACCGACGATCCCGAGCGCACGCCCTGGCTGCCGACCTTGCGTCTGTTCCGCCAGCGCCGGCCCGGCGACTGGGACGAGGTGTTCGCGCGCGTCGCCGACGCGCTGGCCGCCTACGCGGCCGCCGCGCGCCCGGCTGCCGCCGCTGTCGCCGCGGCGGC
>CAZLBB010000149.1:0-13385 GCA_964557415.1 uncultured Rhodospirillaceae bacterium | reverse complement strand
GTCGCTGTCACCCTCGCCGCCGCCGCCTGCCAGGCGCAGCCAGTTCTCGGCCATGCGGCGCGCGGCGCGGCCGCGCTCGCCGCGATCGGCCGCGAGCGCCGCCAGGCGATGGCGCAGGTCCGCGTCGCGTCCACCCAATCCGCGCTCTGTCAGCAGCACGGCGATGCGCGCGGCGAGCCTCCCGTGCCCGCGCGCGGCGCCGGCCAGCACCATGTGCGCCAGGCGCGGCGGCAGCGGCAGCCGCGCCAGCGCCTTGCCGTGCGGCGTCAGCCGTCCGTCGGCGTCGATCGCCTCCAGCTCGCGCAGCAGGCTCCGCGCCTCGGCGAAGGCGCCCACCGGCGGCGGATCGAGCCAGCACAGGCTCGTCGGATCGCGCGTGCCCCATTCCGCGAGCGCCAGCGCCAGCGGCGCCAGGTCGGCCTCGAGCATCTCGGGCGCCTGGAACGCCGGCAGGGCGCGCGTCTCGGCCGCGTCCCACAGGCGGTAGCAGACGCCGGGCCCGAGCCTGCCGGCGCGGCCGCGCCGCTGGTCGGCCGAGGCGCGCGAAACGCGCACCGTCGCCAGCGCCGTCAATCCCGTCTCGGGATCGTAGCGCGGCACGCGCGATTGGCCGCTGTCGACGACGACGCGCACCCCTTCGATCGTGAGGCTCGTCTCGGCGATCGCGCTGGCCAGCACGACCTTGCGCCGTCCCGGCGGCGACGGCGCGATGGCGCGGTCCTGCACCGCCGCGTCGAGCGCGCCGTAGAGCGCCACGATATCGACGGCCGGATCGGCCACGCGCTCGCGCAGCAGCGATTCGGTGCGCCGGATCTCGCGCGCGCCGGGCAGGAAGACCAGGACGCTGCCGCTTTGCTCGACGAGCGCCGCGGTCGCCGCATCGGCGACCTGCGGCACGATCGGGCGATGCGGGTCGCGCCCGAGATAGCGCGTGTCGACCGGAAAGGCCTTGCCTGCGCTCTCGATCACTTCGGCATCGCCCAGCAGCGCGGCGACGCGCGCGCCGTCGAGCGTCGCCGACATCACGAGGATGCGCAGCTCCGGCCGCAGCGCGGCCCGCGCGTCGAGCGCGAGCGCGAGGCCGAGATCGCCGTCCAGGCTGCGCTCGTGGAACTCGTCGAAGATCACGCAGGCCACGCCGTCGAGCGACGGATCGGCCAGGATCATGCGGGTGAACACGCCCTCGGTCACGACCTCGACGCGCGTTCGCGGCCCCACGCGCGATTCCATGCGCACGCGGAAGCCGACGGTCTCGCCGACGCTTTCCCCCAGGGTGCGGGCCATGTAGTGCGCGGCGGCGCGCGCGGCGAGGCGCCGCGGCTCGAGTACCACCAGCCGCCCGCGCCCGAGCCAGGGCTGGTCGAGCAGCACGAGCGGCACGCGGGTCGTCTTGCCGGCGCCCGGCGGCGCCACGAGCACGGCAGCGCTCCGCCGGGCGAGCGCGTCGCACAGCGCCGGCAGCGCCTCGTCCACGGGCAGGGTAGGCTGGAAACGTCGCACGATGGACCCCGATCGATCGCGCATCATACCGGCCTGCGCCATCCGGGCGCAGCCGGCGCCGGTGGGCGCCCGGTCGCGGCCGCGACCCGACCAGGGGTCCGTCCGTCCCGGCCGTGGCGCTGCCCAGGCCGCACAGGGCCCCGCCGCGTTCGCATCGCCTTGTCCGGACGACGAGCAACCCTGTTATGATCCGGCCCGCTCTGCTGCCGGCCGCGTCGCCCGTTCCGCCGACGACGTCCGTGCGGGGCGGCCGTGTCCTTGACCCGAGAGTCCGCCGATGCCCGATCCCCTGGCGCGCCTGATCGACGGTTTCAACCGGTTTCGCGCCACCTACTTCGTCGGCGCCCCGCTGCTGTACGACCGGCTGGCGCGGGAGGGACAGGCGCCCAAGGTTCTCGTTGTCGCATGCTCGGATTCGCGAGTCGATCCGGCGATCCTGACCACGGCCGAGCCCGGCGACCTGTTCATCGTGCGCAACGTCGCGGCGATCGTGCCCCCCTACGACAATGACGGCCGCATCAAGGGTACGAGCTCGGCGATCGAGTTCGCGGTCCGCGCGCTCGAGGTCGAGCACGTGATCGTGCTGGGCCACGCGCAATGCGGCGGCGTGCGCGCCCTGGCAGGCGACGCGGATACGCGCGGGCGGTTCGAGTTCCTGTCGGACTGGGTGAACGTGGCGACGCCCGCGCGCCAGATCATCGACGATGTGCTGGCCGGCGGCGACGCGGCCCTCAGGCTCAGGGCGCTGGAACAGGCCACGATCCTGGTTTCGCTCCGCAACCTGCTGACGTTTCCGTGGATCGCCGAGCGCGTGCAGGCCGAGAAGCTCCGCCTGCATGCATGGTATTTCGATCTGGTGATCGGCCGGCTGCTGGCGCACGACGCGGCCTCGGGCAGGTTCCTGCCGGTCGAAGAGGGACCGATGCCGATCGTCGGCCCATGCGACTGCGCACAAGTACATGCGGGAAGCTACGTCTGCGTGTCGACCACGGGGGAAGTGACCAGCAGGCTGACGCGCAAGACCGGCTAGGACGGCGCTGCTGCCCTACTATCGCCGCATTCCCTTGCAAGAAAAGGCCAATTCGATCGTCGGGCCGCCCCGACGCGGATTTGCATTGATCGATGCGGGAGACGGCTGTGACGGCGCGCGCTGCAACGCGGTCCGTGGGACGGCGAATTTTCCATAGTCTCTGCTGCGTGTGCCTTGCGCTGCTCGTGCTCCTGAGCGTCGCAGCCGCCGCGGCGGCGCAAACCTCGGCCGCACCGGCTTCGAACGCGCAGACAGCGCCGGCGGAGCCGGTCACCCGCGCCGATGTCGACCGGCTGATCCGGGTGTTGCGCGACGACGGCGCGCGCGAGCGGCTGATCCAGGAACTGGGCGCCGGCGCCGTGGCGCCGAACGGCGTCAAGCCGGCCGAGAAGCCGGAGCCCGACCGCCCGGTCACCCGCTTCCTGATGGCGCTGGGCGAAGGGGCGACCGGGCTCGGCGCCGGCCTGTCCGACGCCGGTGCGTTCCTTGGCGACTTGTCGCTGCTGCCGCGCTGGTTCGAGGTGCGCTTCGGCACGCCCGAGAGCCGCGCACGGCTGTTCTGGAGCATCGTGCGTTTTCTGACGATCATCGGCATCGCCGTCGCCGCGCAGATGGGCGTCGCATCCGTTCTCTCGGGCTGGCGCCGACGGCTGGCAGCGCGGCCGATCGAGCGGCCGCGGCAGCGTATCGGTCTGGCGGCGGCCCACGCCGCAATCGGCCTGCTGCCGCTCCCGGCCTTCTGGATCACCGCGCTCGCCGCCGTTGCCATCTCGCGGCCCGACAGGAGCGTGACGCTGGAGGCCCTCGCGATCGTCAACGCTCATGTCCTGTCCGGCATCCTGATCGCGATTCCGGCGATGCTGCTGGCGCCGTGGGCGTCGGGCTTGCGTCTGGTCAAGCTCGACGACCGCATGGCCATGAGCCTCTACCGGACCACGCGCGCCGTAATCCAGGTCGCGGCCTACGGCGGGTTCGGCGCACTGGCGCTCGCCGCCGGCACGCCGAGCTGGGTCTACAATCTGATCGTCAAGCTGATCGGCGTCGTGGTCGCGGTGCTGGTTGGCGTACTGGTCATGCGTGCGCACGCGGCGACGCGCGGCACCGTCACGGGCGAGTCGGTGCTCGACCGGTACCTGCGGTGGCGACTGGCGGATATCTGGCATATCCCGGCGTTGGCCTTTCTCGCCGTCGCGCTCTCGATCTGGCTCGCGCGCGGCGGCGACGGGTTGCTGTACCTCGGCCGGTCCATCGCGCTGTCGATCCTGGCGGTCTGCATCGCGGCCGCCGTACTGGCCGGATTCCGTTGGGCGGTCGCGCGCATGCTGGCCGAGCTCGGCCGCTTCTCGGCGCGCGATTTCTCGTTCGCGGCGCGCCTGCAGATCTATGTCGGCGTGCTCAGCTGGATCGTCATGGCGGCCGTCGCCGCCGTCACCTTCGCGATGGTCGGCGAAGCCTGGGCCATCCCGGTGCTGGAATGGCTCGAGAAGGCGGGCGGACGGCGCCTGCTGGCGAGCCTGATCTCCGTCGGCGTCATCGTCGCCGTCGGCGTGGCGATCTGGGAAGCGCTCAACCTGATGGCCGAGCGGCTGATCCGCGTCGAGGGCAACGGCGTGAGCGGCATGCGGCGCCAGGCGCGGCTGCACACGCTGCTGCCGCTGGTCCGCCGCGCCGCGCTGGGCATGCTGGTGCTGTTCCTGGGACTGATCGGCCTGTCGGAGCTCGGCATCAACATCGGCCCGCTGCTCGCCGGCGCCGGCGTGATCGGCATCGCCGTGGGCTTCGGCGCGCAGCAGGTGGTGAAGGACATCTTCGGCGGCATCTCGATGCTGGTCGAGGACTCGATCGTCGTCGGCGACGTCGTCGAGGTCGCCGGCAAGTCGGGCGTGGTCGAGTGGATGTCGATGCGCGCACTGAGGCTGCGCGATTTCGACGGCACCGTGCACACCGTGCCGTTCGGCGACATCACGACCGTCAGCAACCGCTCGCGCAACTTCGCCTTTGCGGTGCTGCGCATCGGCGTGTCGTACGACAGCGACATCGCCGAGGTGCAGGACGCCATCCGCGCGACCGTCGCGCGGATGCGCGAGGATCCCGAGTACGCCGCCATGATCCTGGACGACGTCGAGCTGCACGGCATCGAGACCTTCGGCGACTTCGCGATGGTCGCGCTGGCGCGCATCAAGGTGGCGCCGGCGAAGCAATGGGCCGTCACCCGCCAGTTCCACGTGCTGCTGAAGGATGAGTTCGACCGGCGCGGGATCGAGATTCCCTATCCGCAGCGCACGATCAACGTGCGCGACGGCCGGGCGCTGCATGCGGCCGAGATCGCCGGGGATTTCCCCGCCCGGCGCAGGCCCGCGCGCGCGTGATCGCTGCCGGCGCGGTCCTGGCAGCCGGCCGGGACGCGTGGTATCTGTCGCCCATGCCCACGCGTTCGCCCCTTTCCGGCCCCTGCGCCTGGCGCGGCGAGGAGCTGGCCGCGTCATCGCGCTGGATCCGCACGCTCGACAGCCGCGCGCTCGCCGCGATCGACGCCGCGCTGGCGTCGGTGCGGGCACGGAACCTCGCCTGGCACGAGGTCACGCGCGAGGCCTTCCCGCTGCCGGGACTTAAGGGCCTCTTCGCCGACATCGCCGCGGAGCTCGAGGACGGCAGCGGCGTGATGAAGCTCAGCGGCCTGCCGGTCGCGCGCTACGCGCCCGACGATCTGCGCCGGATCTGGTTCGGCATCGGCTGCCATGTCGGCCGGCCGGTGTTCCAGAACCGCTCGGGCGAACTGATGCGCGACATCCGCGACGAGGGCGCGGGCGTCGGCGACCGCTACGGCCAGGTGGCGCAGGGCGACGGCAAGGCCTTCCTGTCGTCCTACGCGCGCACGCTCTCGAGCGGGCCCTTGCGCTTCCACACCGACCGCTGCGACGTGGTCGGCCTGCTGTGCGTGCGCCAGGCCGGCGCCGGCGGCTTGAGCCGGCTCGCCAGCTCGGTCGCGATCCACAACGCGATGCTCGAGCGCCGGCCCGACCTGCTGGAGCTGCTGTTCCAGGACATCCCCCGCAGCCGCTTCGGCGAAGAGGCGACGAGCAACGACACCGTCTACAAGCTGCCGATCTTCGGCCTCTGCGACGGCAAGTTCACCAGCCACTACTCGCTGACCTACATCGAGGCGGCCGAGATGGTGCCCGGCGTGCCGAAGCTGACGCCGGCGCAGCGCGAGGCGATCGGCCTTCTGGCGTCGCTGGCCGACGAGTTCGCCTGCGACATGATGTTCGAGCCGGGCGACATGCAGTTCCTCAACAACCATGTCGTCTACCACGCGCGCACCGCCTTCGCCGACGACGCGGCGGCCGGCCGCGACCGGCTGCTCTACCGCCTGTGGCTCACCATGCCCAACAACCGGCCGCTGCCGGCGGGGCACGAGGTGCTGTGGGGCAGCATCGAGGCGGGCCGGCCGCGCGGCGGCATCGCGCAGGTGGCGCTGTAGAACGCCGCCGCTACTCCGGCCGCCTGCCGCGGCGCGCGGGCCAGTAGGCGAAGACCAGCACCAGGAAGACCAGCAGCAGCATCGCCACGGTCGCCTGGACCAGGCCGAAGCTCGGCTGGTCCTCGGCGATGAACCAGGCGGTGATGATTCCGGCCGCGGCCATGAGGATGCGGGCGATCCAGCCGATCATGCGGTACCTGCCAGGCAAGACGGCATCGAGCATAGCATGGGCATCGGTCGGGAGCCGCGCGGCGCCGACGCGCCGCTTGCGCAAATCCGCGTCGCGCTCGACACTGGCCGCCCTCTTCCTTTCGGGGCGGGACCGCTATCGATGGGTCCATTGGCCGGAATCCGGGTCGTCGACGTCACGGCGGTCATCCTCGGCCCCTACTGCACGCAGATCCTCGGCGACATGGGCGCCGACGTGATCAAGGTCGAGCCGCCCGACGGCGACATCATGCGCTACGGCGCGCCCTACCGGCATCCGGGCATGGGCGCCGCCTTCCTCAACCTCAACCGCAACAAGCGCAGCCTCGTGCTCGACCTGAAGAAGCCCGAGGCGCGCGCCGCGCTCGGGCGCCTGGTCGACCGCGCCGACGTCTTCGTCCATTCGATGCGGCCGCAGGCGGCGGAACGGCTGGGCATGGGCGCCGCCGCGCTCGGCGCCGGCAATCCGCGCCTGGTCCACTGCGCCGCCTATGGTTTCCGCGAGGGCGGCGCCTATGGCGGGCGGCCGGCGTTCGACGACACGATCCAGGCCGCGTGCGGCCTGGCGGCACTGCAGGGCGGCGACGCGCCGGAATACGTGCGCACGGTCATCGCCGACAAGACGACCGGGCTGATGCTGGCCGGCGCGATCGCCATGGCGCTCTTCGCCCGCGAGCGCACGGGCCAGGGCCAGTCGGTCGAGGTGCCGATGTTCGAGACCATGGTGTCGTTCCTGATGGCCGAGCACCTGGCCGGGCGCAGCTTCGACCCGCCGCTGGGCGGCGCCGGCTATGCGCGCGTGCTGGCGCCGGAGCGCCGGCCGTTCCGCACCCGGGACGGCTTCATCGGCATCCTGCCCTACACGACCGAGCAATGGCGCCGCTTCCTCGACGTCGGCGGCCGGCCCGAGCTCAAGGACGACGCGCGCTTCGCCGATCCGGCCGCGCGCAGCCGCCACGCCGGTTTCCTTTACGAGACCGTCGGCCGGATCCTGGCGACGCGCACGACGCGCGAATGGCTCGATGCGCTGACTCAGGCCGACATCCCCGCCATGCCGGTCAACACGCCGGATGCGCTGCTCGACGACCCGCATCTTTCGGGCGAAGGCTTCTTCCCGCGCATCGATCACCCGAGCGAGGGCCGGCTGCGCACCACGGGCATCCCGGTGCGCTTCGGCGCCACGCCGGGCGCGATCCGCCGCCCGGCGCCGCGACTCGGCGAGCACAGCCGCGCGATCCTGGGCGAGCTCGGCTACGACGAAGCGGCGATCGATGCGCTGGTCGCGTCGGGCGCGACAATGGATGCGCCCGCGCGCGTCGCGGGCTGAAGGAACGGCGCGTGGACTTCTCCCTCACCGAGCAGCAGCAGGCGATCGAGGACGGCGTCGCCAGGCTCTGCGCCGGGTTCGACGATGCCTACTGGCTGGCGTGCGACCGCGACGCGCGCTTTCCCGAGGAGTTCTACGCCGCCATGGCCAGGGCCGGCTGGCTTGGCATCGCCATGCCGCCGGAGCTGGGCGGCGCGGGGCTCGGCGTCACCGAGGCGGCGCTCTTGATGCATACGGTCGCGCGCGCCGGCGGCATGACCGCGGCCTCGGCGATCCACATCAACATCTTCGGGCCGCACGCCATCGTCGTGTACGGGAGCGAGGCGCAGCGCCGCGCCTTCCTGCCCGACATCATCCAGGGCCGGGTCAAGTGCTGCTTCGGCGTGACCGAGCCCAACGCGGGCCTCGAGACCGGCGCGATCGAGACGCGCGCCGAGCGCCGGCCGGGCGGCGGCTATGTCGTGCACGGGCGCAAGCTGTGGACCTCGACCGCGCAGCGCGCGCAGAAGATCATGCTGCTGGCGCGCACCACGCCGCGCGCGCAGTGCAGGCGGGCGACCGACGGGCTGACGCTGTTCTACACCGACCTCGACCGCGCGCGGATCGAGGTGCGCGAGATCGACAAGATGGGGCGCGCGGCGGTCGACACCAACGCGCTGTTCATCGACGGGCTCGACGTGCCCGACGAGCACCGCATCGGCGCGGAGGGCGAGGGCTTCGCCTGCCTCTTGCATTCGCTCAACCCCGAGCGCGTCTTGATCGGCGCCGAGGGCATCGGCATCGGCCGCAGCGCGCTCGACCGCGCCGCGCGCTACGCGCGCGAGCGCGTCGTGTTCGGCCGCCCGATCGGGCAGAACCAGGCGATCCAGCATCCGCTGGCGGCGCTGTGGATCGAGCTCGAGGCGGCGTGGCTGACGACGCTGCGCGCCGCCTGGCTCTACGACCGGGGCAAGCCCTGCGGACCCGAGGCCAACGCCGCCAAGTATCTCGGCGGCGAGGTCGGCTGGAAGGCGTGCAGCCAGGCCATGCTGACGCTCGGCGGCATGGGCTACGCCAAGGAGTTCCACGTCGAGCGCCTGCTGCGCGAGGTGATGATCGTGCGCCTGGCCCCGGTCAGTCCGCAGCTCATCCTGTGCAACATCGCCGAAAAGGTGCTCGACCTGCCGAAGTCGTACTGAGGAACCATGTATAGTGCCGGGCCTCGGGCAGCAGCTAAGGACCGGCATGATCGACCTCTCGCACCTGAAACCCGGCCTGAAGGGCGCCGCCGGCCTGCTGGTCGGACCCGAGCACAGCGCGCCGCGCGTCGGCAGCGGCAAGGTGCCGGTGCTGGCGACGCCGGTGATGATCAACCTGATCGAGGCGGCCGCGCTCGCGGCCTGCGAGCACCTGCTGCCGGACGGGCACCAGAGCCTCGGCATCCATCTCGACGTGCGCCACTTTGCCGCCACGCCGATCGGCATGCGCATCGACGCCACGGCCGAGCTGGTCGCGGTCGACGGGCGCACGCTGACCTTCCGCGTCGAGGCGCACGACGAGAAGGAGCCGATCGGCGACGGCACGCACCAGCGCGTGGTCGTCAACGTCGCGCGCTTCGACCAGCGCGTGCAGATGAAACGGAACGCGTCGCGACGATGAACCCCTCTCCCGCCGCAGGCG
This sequence comes from uncultured Rhodospirillaceae bacterium, assembly GCA_964557415.1. Lineage (GTDB taxonomy): Bacteria > Pseudomonadota > Alphaproteobacteria > JAEULC01 > JAEULC01 > JAEULC01. Next base: position 4,181 of record CAZLBB010000149.1, on the reverse strand, counting down.
GGAGAGGGAGGGGCCCGTTGCGCAGCAACGGGAGGGTGAGGGCCGGCTCGATGCCTCCGGCAGAACCGTCCGAGTCCGCTGGAGACACCGAGCCGGCCCTCACCCGCGCGCTTCGCGCGCACCCTCTCCCAGCTTCGCTGGGCGAGGGTAGAAGGGCTACCGGATCTCGCGCACCGCGCCGCGCGACGCGCTGGTGGTGAGCGCGGCGTAGGCCTTGAGCGCGGTCGAGACCTGGCGCTTGCGGCCGGCGGGCTGCCAGGCCTGCCTGCCCTTGGCTTCCATCGCGGCGCGGCGGCGCTTCAGCTCGTCGTCGCCGACCTCGAGGCGGATCGAGCGCTTGGGGATGTCGATCGCGATCGTGTCGCCTTCCTCGACCAGGCCGATCGCGCCGCCCTCGGCGGCCTCGGGCGAGACATGGCCGATCGACAGGCCGGAGGAGCCGCCGGAGAAGCGGCCGTCGGTCACCAGCGCGCAGGCCTTGCCCAGGCCCATCGATTTCAGGTAGCTGGTCGGGTAGAGCATCTCCTGCATGCCGGGACCGCCGCGCGGGCCCTCGTAGCGGATCAGCACCACGTCGCCTTCCTTGACCTTGCCGCCGAGGATGCCGGCGACCGCGGCGTCCTGGCTCTCGAAGATGCGCGCCGGGCCGCTGAACTTGAGGATGCTCTGGTCGACGCCGGCGGTCTTCACGATGCAGCCGTCCGCGGCGAGGTTGCCGTAGAGCACGGCGAGGCCGCCGTCCTTGCTGAAGGCGTGCGCGGCGTCGCGGATCACGCCCTGGGCGCGGTCGAGGTCGAGCCCGTCGTAGCGCTTGGACTGGCTGAAGGCCTGCGTGGTCGGCACGTTGCCGGGCGCGGCCAAATAGAGGTTGCGCGCGGCGGCGCTGTCGCTCTGCTTGACGTCCCAGCGCGCCAGTGCGTCGGCGAGCGTCGGGCTGTGCACGGTCGCGACCCTGGCGTCGATCAGCCCGGCGCGGTCGAGCTCGCCCAGGATGCCCATGATGCCGCCGGCGCGGTGCACGTCCTCCATGTGCACGTCGGGCACGGAGGGCGCGACCTTGCACAGCACCGGCACGCGCCGCGACAGGCGGTCGATGTCGCGCATCGTGTAGTCGACCTGGCCCTCGTGCGCGGCGGCCAAGAGGTGCAGCACGGTATTGGTCGAGCCGCCCATGGCGATGTCCAGGGTCATCGCGTTCTCGAACGCGCGCTTGTCGGCGATCGCGCGCGGCAGCACGGACGCATCGTCCTGCTCGTAATGGCGCCGGGTCAGGTCGACGACCAGGTGGCCGGCCTCGAGGAACAGCCTCTCGCGGTCGGCATGGGTCGCCAGCAGCGAGCCGTTGCCGGGTAGCGCCAGGCCGAGCGCCTCGGTCAGGCAGTTCATTGAGTTGGCGGTGAACATGCCCGAGCACGAGCCGCAGGTGGGACAGGCCGAGCGCTCGATCACCTCGAGGTCGCTGTCGCTGACCTTCGGGTTGGCGCCGGCGACCATGGCGTCGACCAGGTCGACCGCGCGCGCCTGCCCGTGCAGCTTGACCTTGCCCGCCTCCATCGGCCCGCCCGAGACGAACACGGCGGGGATGTTGAGCCTGAGCGCCGCCATCAGCATGCCGGGCGTGATCTTGTCGCAGTTCGAGATGCAGACCAGCCCGTCGGCGCAATGCGCGTTGACCATGTACTCGATGCTGTCGGCGATGATCTCGCGCGAGGGCAGGCTGTAGAGCATGCCGTCATGGCCCATGGCGATGCCGTCGTCGACCGCGATCGTGTTGAACTCCCTGGCGACGCCGCCGGCCTTCTCGATCTCGCGCGCCACGAGCTGGCCGAGGTCCTTCAGGTGCACGTGGCCGGGCACGAACTGGGTGAAGGAATTGGCCACGGCGATGATCGGCTTGCCGAAGTCCGAGTCCTTCATGCCGGTCGCGCGCCACAGGCCGCGGGCGCCGGCCTGGTTGCGTCCGTGCGTGGTCGTGCGGGAGCGGTATTGCGGCATGATGGCGTCTTCCCGGTCTGTTCTTGCGAATGCGGGCCAGACATTAGGACGTTCGCGCGCCCTCCACCATAGGCGGGATCGGGCTCAGGCGGCCGGCTTCAGCGTATCGACCAGCGACGGCAGGTATTCCGACACGGTCGGATGCACGTACATCGCCCGCTTGATCAGCGACACCGACTGGTCGGCGTACATCAGGCCGAGGACCGACTGCACCACCTCGTCGGCCTCGATGCCGAGCATGCCGGCGCCGAGGATGCGTCCGTTCTCCGCGTCGACCACCAGCTTCATGAAGCCGGCGGTCTCGCTGCGCTCGCGCGCGCGCCCGACCGACGCCATGTCCAGGCGACCCACCAGCAGCTTCCGCCCGGTCGCGCGCGCCTCGCGCTCGGTCATGCCGGCGCGGCCGAGCGGCGGGTCGATATAGAGACCGTAGGTCGGAATGCGGTCGGTCACGCGGCGGTCGCCGCCGTCGAGCAGGTTGGCGGCGACGATCTCGAAGTCGTTGTACGAGGTATGGGTGAAGGCGCCGCGGCCGTTGCAGTCGCCCAGCGCCCAGATGCCCGGCGCCGAGGTGGCCAGCCGATCGTCGACCCGGATGAAGCCGCGCTTGTCGGTCTCGACCCCGGCCTTGTCGAGGCCGAGGTCGTCGGTGTTCGGCACGCGGCCGGCGGCGAGCAGCAGGTGCGACCCTGCGACCTCGCGCGCGCCGCGGCGGCAGTCGAGCCCGACCGCGACGCCCTGGCCGCGCTTCCTGGCCGACAGGCATTCGGCCCCCAGGCGGATCTCGATGCCTTCGTCCTCGAGGATCTTGCGCACGGCGTCCGAGATTTCCGGGTCCTCGCGCTTGATGAGGCGGTCGCCGCGCTCGACGATGGTCACGCGGCTGCCGAAGCGGCGGTACATCTGCCCGAACTCGAGGCCGATATAGCTGCCGCCGATCACCACGAGATGGCGCGGCAGGAAGTCGACCTCCATCATGCTGGAGTTGGTGAGGTACGGCACGTCGGCGAGGCCGGGCATGTCGGGAACCTCGGCGCGGCCGCCGACATTGATGAAGATCCTGTCCGCTTCCAGCGTCTCGCCGTTCACCTGCACCCGCTTCGGTCCCTTGAAGCGCGCATGGCCCTTGTGGACGGTGACGTTCGCCGTACCGCGCATCCACTTGGCGACGCCGCGGTTGCTTTGGGCCACGATCGCGTCCTTGCGCGCCTTGACCTTCTTCATGTCGACCGCGACGCGGCCGCCGACGCGCACGCCGAAATCGGCGGCGCGGCGCGCGACATGGGCGGCCCGCGCGCTGGCGACCAGCGTCTTGGTCGGGATGCAGCCGGTGTTGACGCAGGTGCCGCCGAAGCGGTGGCGCTCGATGACCGCGACCTTCATGCCGGCCCCGGCCATGCGCTCGGCCAGCGGGGGACCTGACTGTCCGGTGCCGATGACGATCGCGTCGTAGGTGGTTGCCATGGCCTGCTCTCCCTCCCCGGTTGACATGAATGCCGCGCATACGATCCCACGGCGATGCCCGTTCTGCTAGATTTGTCGGCACGCAAGCGCGGGAGAAGCAGCATGGCGATCGAGAAGCGGTCATTCGGCCGGACCGGCCACATGAGCTCGGCCGTGATCTTCGGCGGCGCCGCGCTGGCGCGTTCCGACGAAAGCACGGCCGACCGCGTGCTGGACCTGCTGTTCGAGTACGACGTCAACCACATCGACACGGCCGCGCGCTACGGCGAGGCCGAGCGGCTGATCGGGCGCTGGATGGACCGGCACCGCCAGCGCTTCTTCCTGGCGACCAAGACCGGCGACCGCGACTACCAGGGCGCGCGCGACAGCATCCGCCGCTCGCTCGAGCGGCTGCGCACCGACCATGTCGACCTGATCCAGCTGCACGCGCTCTTCCATCCCGACGAGTGGGACCGCGCCATGGGCCCGGGCGGCGCGCTCGAGGCCTGCATCGAGGCGCGCGAGCAGGGGCTGGTGCGCCATATCGGCGTCACCGGGCATGGCTGGACGGTCGCCGCCATGCATCGTCGCAGCCTGGAGCGCTTCGATTTCGATTCCATCCTGCTGCCGTGGAACTGGTTCGCCGCGCAGCACCAGACCTACGCGCCCGACTTCGAGAGGACGGTGGCGCTGGCTGAGGCGCGCAACGTGGCGGTGCAGACGATCAAGGGCGTCGCGCGCGG
>CAZLBB010000148.1:0-13457 GCA_964557415.1 uncultured Rhodospirillaceae bacterium | reverse complement strand
ACCGCAGCAGCGCGCGGCGGCCGATGCGCCGCGTCCGCGCGGTCACGTCGCCAGCCATTGCGAGAACCGCTCGCGGATCTCCGGCAGGCGCGGCGCCAGCCACTTGGCGTCCGGCACGTGGCTGACGCGCAGATTGTCGGGATTGGTCGGCATCTTCGCCGCGGTCTCCTTCGAGATGAACTCGAAGGCCTTCGGGTGCGGCGGGCCGTAGGGCAGGATGTTGACGAAATCCGCCTGCGGCTTGGGATGCGAGACGAACTCGAGGAACTGGAAGGCGAGCTTGGCGCGGGGCGTTCCCTTCGGCGCGTACCAGTAGCCGCCATAGTTCTCGGCGCCGTTCCAGACGATCTGCATCGGCGCGCCGCGGTCGATCATCTCCTGCGCCCGCGCGTTCCACATGGCGATCATGTCGACTTCGCCGTCGCCGATCAGCTGCTGCGACTGGTTGCCTTGCGTCCACCACACCTTGATGTGCGGCTTGATCTGGTCGAGTTTCTTGAACGCGCGCTCGATGTCCATCGGATACAGCTTGTCCGCCGGCACGCCGTCGGCGAGCAGCGCGAAGGCGAGGTTGGTGAAGGACCGGTTGTACAGCGAGCGCGTGCCGGGGAACTTCTTGACGTCCCAGAAATCGGCCCAGGACCGCGGGCCGCCATTCGGGAACTTGTCCTTGCGATAGACCAGGCAGGTGCCGAGCGAGACGCCCGCGACACCGAAATCCGTCACGTTGCCCGGCGGAAACTTCGCCGGATCGACGATCGACTTGTCGACCGGCTCGAGCAGGCCTTCGACGACGGCCTGGGTGTATTCGACGATTCCGGCGTTCGAGACGTCCCATTCATAGGTCTTGCTTTGCACCTGCGCCTTCAGCTTGGCGAAGGACACCGGTGCGACCGTGCGGATCTTGATGCCGGTCTTCTCGGTGAAGGGCTTGAAGTAGGCGGCGTCCTCCGCCGCGGTCCAGCTGCCGCCCCAGGTATTGACGAACAGCGTCTGCTCCTGCGCCCGCGCGCGGCTGCTCCAGACAAAGGGCGCGGCGACGAGCGCTGCGCCAAAGCCGCCGGCCGCGCGGATGATGCTGCGCCTCGTGTGCCGAACGGAATGGGTCATGGCTTCCTCCGATGTGTTCCCGGCCTCGCGGCCTTGTTGTCCCGCCCGTGCGTCCGCGCCGGCCGCCGTCGCGCCTCCGTCTCAGGCGCGGCCCTGGCCGGGCGCGATCGCGTTCACCAGCGCCGCCATGTTGCCGTAGGGGTGCGTGTTGTCGAGCATGCGCTGGTGCGCCTCGCCGATCTCGTCGAACGAGAACGTATGCGACAGGCACGGGTCGATGCGTCCCGCCGCGACCAGCTTGGTCACCGCCGCAGCCTGCTCGTCGTTGGAGAGGTGGCTGCCCTGGAAGCGCTTCTGCCGCATCCAGTGATACCGCAGGTCCATCGTGACGTTGTAGCCGGTGGTGCCGGCGCAGATCACGACCATGCCGCCCGTGGCGCAGACGAAGGCGGAGGTCGGCAGCGTCGCCTCGCCGGGATGCTCGAACACGATGCGCGGGCTGACCTTTTCCCCGACCGCGTCCCAGATCGCCTTGCCGAAGGCGCGCGCGCCCTTGACCCACTCGCCATAGGCCTTGTCGTTGGTGTCGGGCATCCGGCCCCAGTGATTGAATTCGTTGCGGTTGATCACGCCGACGGCGCCGTGGTCGAGGCAGAACTGCCGCTTCGCCGCATCGGACACCACCGCCACCGGCCGCCCGCCGGCCGCGCGCACGATCTGCAATGCCATGCTGCCGAGGCCGCCGGCGGCGCCCCAGACCAGCACCACGTCGCCCGGCTCGACCACGTTCGGCTGCCAGCCCATCAGCATGCGGTAGGCGGTCGACGCGCAGAGCAGATAGCAGGCGGCCGCCTCCCAGGTGAGGTTGCGCGGCTTGGGGACGCATTGATGCGCCTGGGCGCGGGCGAACTGGCAATAGCTGCCGTAGTTGGTCTGGTAGCCCCAGATGCGCGTGCTCTCGGCCAGCATCGGGTCGCGGCCCGACAGCACCCAGGGATCGTTCGGCTCCCACCAGCCGCTGTGCACGACGACCTCGTCGCCCGGCTTCACCGCGGTGACGCTCTTGCCCACCGCCCAGACGATGCCGGCGCAGTCGCTGCCGCCGGCATGGAAGTCCTCCTTCTCGCCGAGCGACTTCTGGCGCTCGGCGATCACGTCGAGCGGACGCCCCAGCGCCGCCCATACGTTGTTGTAGTTGATGCCGGTCGCCATCACGTAGATGAGGACCTCGTTGTCGCGGATCTGCGGCGTCGGGATGACTTCCCGCTGCCAGGCGGTGCGCGGAGGACCGAAGCGGTTCTGCCGGACGACGAAAGCGTGCATGCGCTCGGGCACGCGACCGAGCGGCGGGCGAGCGCCGAGCTCGTAGAGGTCCACAGGCGTTTCCCCACATCCTGAGCCGGCATCGCTGGTCCGTGCCGGTCTTTGCAGCATGCTTTCATAGAAAGAAATATTTTTCAATTGAATATTCAAATAGAGTATTGTGGCGATCGGACGCGGCATCGGGCGGAACCGCTTGACGCCGCGACCCGCACCGGGAATATGCGTCCGGCTTCGTGCAACACTTCCAATGGCGGTTTCGCGATAATGGAATACGATTCGGTGATTACCGAGGGCGCGGCCCGGCAGATCGCGGAGAGCATCCGCGAGGCGATCATGAGCGGGCGCCTCAAGGTCGACGAGCGCCTGCCGACCGAGGAGGAGCTGGCGACCCGGTTCAAGGTGTCGAAGCCCACCATCCGCGAGGCGTTGAAGCGCCTCGCGGCGCAGAACCTGATCCGCAGCCAGCGCGGCCCGGCCGGCGGCCGGTTCGTCAGCCGGCCGAGCCACGAGCAGCTCGTGCGCACGATGGCCAACGCCACGCGGCTCATGATCAGCATCGGCGAGTTCGACTTCGACAACATTGCCGAGGCACGCCAGAGCCTGGGCCTGGCGTGCTGCCAGCTGGCGGCGAGCAGGCGGTCCGAGAGCGACCTTGCGGCGATGAAGGCCGAGCTCGCGATCCAGAAGGATCCTTCGATCAGCGACCAGGATTTCTGCGCTTCGGACGTGCGCTTCCACCACGCGCTGGCGCAGGCCACGCAGAACCCCGTGCTCCTGTTCGTGATGGCCGCCGTCGCGGAGACGCTCCAGCCGATCGCCAACATGGTGGTCTACAAGTTCCGCGAGCGGCAGCGGATCGTGGCGCAGCACGAGCGGCTGTTCGAGGCGATCCGCGACGGCAAGGCCTCGCTCGCTGCCAAGGTCTTCGCGGAACAGATGTCCTACCTGCGCGACATGTACGGCCGCGCGCAGGAATGGCGCCGGCAGCGCGAAGGCGCGACGGTTCGCCGGCAGGCCAGCGCCTGATCGTCGGCGCCGTGAAAACGGCCGGGACGGCGGAATGGATCGCCGCCCCGGAGAGCATGTAAAGCCGGTGTCGTTCCGATCCGGCCGCGTGCCGTTCGAACGGAGTGCCGCCATAGGAATGCGCGGACGGTGGAGGCGGCACCGCCACTGGCGGTCACTCGAACGTCGGCTCGCGTCTCGCTCGGCTCTTGTGGTCCCTGCCGACGTCCGCCACGAGACCGTTCTTCAGGCCGGGTAGCCGGCGCCTGGACCGCCTGACGACGCCCCGCGCGCCCGTGCTAGCATGCGCGCCATGGCCGGGACGCGCACCGAAACCGACTCCATGGGCGCCGTCGAGGTGCCCGAGGACGCGCTGTGGGGCGCGCAGACCGAGCGCTCGCGCCGCAACTTCACCATCGGCGCCGAGCGCATGCCGGTCGAGCTGGTGCGCGCGCTGGGGATCCAGAAGCTGGCGGCGGCGCGCGCCAACATGAAGCTCGGCGCGCTCGAAGCGAAGCCCGGCGCGGCGATCGCGGCGGCGGCGCAGGAAGTGGCCGACGGCAGGCTGGACGACCACTTCCCGCTGGTCGTGTGGCAGACCGGCTCGGGCACGCAGAGCAACATGAACGCCAACGAGGTGATCGCCAACCGCGCCAACGAGCTGCTCGGCGGGAGGCGCGGCGACAAGAAGCCGGTGCACCCGAACGACCAGGTCAATCTGGGCCAGTCGTCGAACGACTCCTTCCCGGCGGCGATGCACATCGCCGTGGTCCTGGCGGTCAACGCGCGGCTGCTGCCGGCGCTCGCGCTGCTCGGCGGCGCGCTGGAGGCGAAGGCGCGCGAATTCGCCGACATCGTCAAGATCGGCCGCACGCACCTGATGGACGCGACGCCGCTGACGCTCGGCCAGGAGTTCGGTGGCTACGCGCGCCAGGTCCGCGCCGCCGCCGAGCGCATCGAGGAAGCGACGCGCCGGCTCCACGGGCTGGCGCAGGGCGGCACCGCGGTCGGCACGGGGCTCAACGCGCGGCAGGGATTCGACCGCGTCTTCGCCGAGGAGGTGGCGCGCATCACCGGCCTGCCCTTCGCGGCGGCGGACAACAAGTTCTACGTCATGGCGGCGCATGACGACTTGGTCGCGCTGTCCGGCGCGCTCAACGCCGCCGCCGCCGCGCTGTTCAAGGTCGCGAGCGACATGCGGCTGATGGGCTCGGGCCCGCGCTGCGGCTTCGGCGAGCTCGTCCTGCCCGAGAACGAGCCGGGCAGCTCGATCATGCCGGGAAAGGTCAACCCGACCCAGGCCGAGGCGATGACCATGGTGTGCGCCCAGGTCATGGGCAACCACACCGCCGTCACCGTCGCCGGATCGCAGGGGCATTTCGAGCTCAACGTGTTCAAGCCGATGATCGTCGACAACGTGCTGCGCTCGATCCGCCTGCTGGCGGACGCATCGGACAGCTTCGCGCGGCGCTGCGTCGAGGGCATCGCGCCCGACCGGGCGCGCATCGACGAGCTGCTGCGCCGCTCGCTCATGCTGGTGACGGCGCTGAGCCCGCGCATCGGCTACGACAACGCCGCCAAGGTGGCGAAGCTGGCGCACCGCGAGAACCTGACGCTGCGCGAGGCCGCCATCCGCCTCGGCTACCTGAACGGCGAGGAGTTCGACCTCCTGGTGCGGCCCGAAACCATGATCGGGCCCGGATCGTGAGCGCGGCGGCGGCAGCGCCGCCGGGCGGCGGCGCCGCACAGGCGATCCGCAAGCGCTCGGTCGCCATCGCCGGGCATCGCACCAGCGTGTCGCTGGAGCAGGCCTTCTGGGACGCGCTGCGCGTGATCGCCGACCGGCGCGGCACCTCGGTCGCCGCGCTGATCGCCGCGATCGACCAGGCCGGCGGCGGCCGCTCGGCCAATCTCAGCAGCGCGCTGCGCGTCGTGGCGCTGGAGCAGGCGCGCGGCGGGACACTGCGCTAGGCGCTACTGCTTCGGCTTCAACAGCTGCTGCAGCAGCAGCTGCGGGTCGAGCTTCTGCGCCGGCGCAGGCGCCGGCGCGGGCGCCGGCTGGCCCGCCGGCGCCGGCGCCGCCTGTTGCTGCTGCCCGCCGAGCACGCCCTTCAGGAGGTCCTGGATGTTGTTGCCCTGCGCCGGCTGCGCCGGCTGCGTCGGCTGCCCGGGCTGTGCCGGCTGGCCGGTCTTCGGCCCGCCCAGGATGAAGCGCGTGGCGCTGGCGAGCAGGTGCTGCTTCAGCGCGTCGGCGTTGACCACGGTCTGCGGCTGGTCGATCGGCCCGACGGCGCTGACCTGGATCGGCGGCGTCTTGGTGTGGTCGGTCAGCGTGACGGTGATCTGCGTGTTCATCGTATAGGACGGGACGTCGATGTTGTAGCCGCCCCTGCCGTCCATCGCGTCGGCCTTGACCAAGAGGTCGCTGCTGGTCAGCAGCCCGTTCTGCGCGCGGTTGGTCGAGGTGATGGACTGGAAGCGGGTCTGCCCGCCCTGCGTCGTCGCGCCCAGGATCTGCACCAGGTTCAGCGCGTTGTCGATGTTCTTCATGCTGTCGCTGAGCCGCTTCATGTCGAAGCCGTCGATCACGCCGTTGCGCGCGTTCAGGCTGCCGGTGCCGTTCAGCGTCTGCACCATCTCCGCTTCGCTGATGCCCTGCGCCTGGTAGGCCATGTCGGCGTCGAACAGCCCGTCGACCAGCTCGACCCGGCCGAAGGCGAGGAACCACTTGCGCCCGCTGCGGTGCGCGCGCGCGGCCGCCGCGCCCTTGGCGATGTTGACGTTGCGAATCTGCGCCTGGATGCCGGCGACCGGCGGCTGCGCCACGGCGTTCACCTTGCTGGTGACCGAAACGGTGCCGTCGAACAGCGTGCCCTGCATGCGGTCCACGGTCAGCGTGCCGTTGGCGATGCTGGCGTGCGCCTGGGGCTTTTCGATGCGGTACGGCCCCTGCACGAGCGCCTGGCCCTGGAAGCCGATATTGGCGTCGTAGGCGCGGATCGTCTGGAGCAGTCCCATCGGCTGGCGCGCCCAGCGCGCATGGAGCGGCCGCGCCTGGCCCTGCGCCACCTGCGTCGCCGCCGGCATCAGGTCGGGGAAGAGCAGCTTCCAATAGGGCTCGAGCAGGTCACCGCGCTTCTGCTCGTCCGCCGGCATGAAGGCGTCGAGCAGGATGTCGCCGTTGGTGTTGATGTTGAGGTCGATCTTCGGGCGCGGCCCCTCGAAGCTGACGCTGCCGGTGCCGTTGACGCCGACCGTGCCCAGCATGCCGACCAGGTTCTGGATCTGCACCTTCTTGCCGTCGCCGACCAGCCGGACGTTCTGGAACTTGACCGGCCCCTGGATCGCCTGCGCCGGCTTGTAGAAGGCCTGCAGCACGGTCATCAGGCTCGGCATGTCGATGTTCGCCGTCATGTCGTACTTGGCGGCGGGCGTCGCGGGCTCGGTGATCGTGCCGTTGAGCGAGGCGAAGCCGCCGAAGGCCTGCACCTGCGCCGGGCTGAACGTCACCGACGGCGCGTCGGTCGGGCCCTTGATCGAGCCCTTGGCGTTGAGGGTCTGCAGCCCCTGCGCCAGCGCCGGCGAGGCGCCGGACGCCGGGAAGGCGGCGAGCAGCTGGCCCGCGTGCACGCCGGCGATGTCGAAGGTCAGGTCCGCCTTGCGCGTGGGGTCGAGCGCGTCGCTGATGGTGCCGTTCACCGCCATGGTGCCGTTGAAGGCGCGCATGCCGGCGTTCTGGATCGCGACGTTCAGGTTGTCGAGCCCGCCCTTCACGGCGACGCGGCCGGTCAGCGCGCCCAGCTGCTGCGCGCCCTGCGCCGTGATCACCTGGCCGGGCATGGCGGCGAGCAGCGGCCCGACGTTGAAGTTCTGGATGTCGGCGGTCAGGTCGTACTGCCGGCCCTGCTCGAGCACGTCGCCGTTGAGCCGGACCGAGCCGCCGAGGCCGTTCAGCGCCGCGTCCTTGAGCGTGACCTTCTTCGCATTGCCGGCCGCCCGGCCGGCGAAGGCGAGGCCGCCCAGCCGGTCGGCCGAGGCCATGAGCTGCGGGTCGGGGTTGAACGCGGTCAGGAGCGGCCGGAGGCTCGGCATGTTCATCTTGAGGCCGAGATCGACCGACGGGCTCGGCGAGCCGAGCTGGCCGATCGTGCCGTCGACGTCGAGTTCGCCGCCGAAGGCGCGCAGCTCGGTCTGGCGCAGCACGACGGCGTCGGCGCCGCTGTTGGCGATCTGCGTCTTGAGCGCGAAGGGACCGAGCTTGTTCGACCCGTGCTTGGCCCTGTCGCCGGCGAAGGCGCCGAGCACCGGCCCGAACTCGGGGAAGCTGGCGTCGATGTTGAGGTCGACCTTCGGCACGGCCTGCGTCAGCTGCGCCAGGTTGCCGACCACCTTGCCCGACCCGCCGAAGCCTTCCATCTGCGTGTCGATCTTGAGCTGGTCCGCGGTGCCCGCCACGGTGCCCTTGGCCGTCAGCGCGCCCAGCGCCTGCGGCGGCAGCGGCGAATCGTAGCCGGTCGCGAACTTGAGGAACCGCTTGGCGTCGGTGGCGCGCAGGTTGAACGCGGTCGAGAAGGCCGGGCTGGTCGACAGCCGCTCCGCCATCAGCGTGAAGGCCGCCTGGGCGCCGGCGACGTCGCGCACCGTCGCCTCCTTGATCGTCAGCTTCCCGTCGACCAGCTCCAGGTGCATCTTCAGGTCCTGGATCGGCGTGTCGCGGTAGGTCATGCTGCCGATCTCGGTCTGCAGGTTCAGGTCGAACCGCTCGAGCAGCTTCAGCGTCTCCATCGGGTTCGCGGGCGGCGTCTGCGCCGCGGGCGGCTGGGCGCCCGCGGCGCCCGGCTGCGCCTGCGCCAGCTGCGTCTGGCGCGCCGAGGACCGGCTGACCGGCATGTAGGCGTCGAGGTTGATCTTGTCGATCCGCGTGTTGACGCCGAAGCCGGCCCGGTCGCGCCACTGCATCGACACGTTGCCGGTCATGCGCGTGGCGTCGAGCGTGGTGTCGAGGTTGCTGATCTGCACGACGTTGCCGTCGCTCTTGACCCCGGCCTTCAGGTCGAAGCGCAGCAGCCGGCCGCTGGGAACGGTCGAGAGGTCCGTGCCCAGCCACTCGAGCAGGCCGCGCAGGTTGTCGGAATGCGCCTCGACGCGGCCGTCCTGGATCGCCGGCGGCCTGCCGCCGAGCGGCAGCGGCAGGTTCGCCACCAGCACGTTCGAACCGGCCGGAAGCTGGGCCGACAGCTGCTTCAGCAGCACGACGCCGTTGACGACGTCGACCAGCAGCTTGGCCTTCTGCATGGCCTGGCCGCGATAGACGATGCCGTCGATGCCGATATCGACGGCGGCCACCAGATTGGTCGGGACGAGCGGCTGGCCCGCCGCCGGCGGCGCCTTGGCCGCCGGCGCCGCCTTCGGCGGCGGCGCGGCGGATACCTGGCCCAGGATCTTGTCGAGATCGATGCGGCCGAGATTGAGCGCGAGCTGCGCCGTGGTGCGGTCGCCCAGGCCCAGCGCCATCGCGCCGGTGCCGCGCATGTCGCCGAGCGCCACGCTGATGTCGGAGACGTTGATCTGGCTCGGCGTGCCCTTGACGTTGCCTTCCAGCGTGAAGGACTGCGCCGCGAGCGGCGGCAGGGCGCCGCCCCCGCTGTTAACGGCGCGCGCGAATTCCGAAAGGTTGGCGACGGTGACCGCCATCCTGCCGCCGATCGCCGTCTTGTCGCCGCCGGTGAGCGTGCCGCCGAACTGCGCCTTCGCGCCGGCGCCGTCGAGCGCGATGTTGATGTTGGCGGGCCTGCCCGCCTCGATCCGGCCGATCGCCGCGTCGAGGTTGGAGGGCACGCCCATGGCGCGCGCCTGGCCCTTGGCCTTGAACGGCCCGGCGAGCGATTCGGCCGAGGCCGTCACGTTGATGGCGTCGATCGCCTTCTGCCCCCCGGCCGCGTCGCGCAGCACGACGGCGCCGTTCTTGACGACGATCGTCTGCAGGCTGACGTCGAAGCCGCCGCCGCCGCCCGACGCGGGCTGCTGCGACTTCGGGAAGTCGATGCTCGAGCGGCCGTCCTTCAGCGTCTCGATCTGCAAGGTCGGATCGACGATCGTGACGCTCTCGACCTCGACGCGGCGCGACAAAAGCGGCAGCAGCGCCATCCGCACCTCGATCGCGTTGACCCGGAGCATGTCCGGCACGGCCGCGCCCGGGATGTTGGCGACGCGCAGGTCCTTCACCGTGGCCACCGGCGAGGGCAGCAGCGACAGGCTGATATCGCCCACGCGCACCTCGCGCCCGGTCGCCTCGCGTGCCGATTGCAGCGCCGGCGCCAGCATGGACCTCAGGTCGATGAAGCCGGGGACGATGAAGACCGCCGCCACGGCCAGGACGACCAGTCCGAGCAAGCCGATCAGCACTTTGCGCATGGTCCGCTCCGTTACCTTGCCGATCGCACGACGCCGGATCTCGTTTGGCCTTCTTGGTCCGGTCCCGTCCGCGCGCCCGAAGCCGCGTGCCCCCTTTGGCCTCGCCGCCGGACCCTCACGAAGGGTTCGGCGCCCGGTTGAACCCTACGGCAATTCGGATAAGCTAGAAAGGGGTGGACAGCACGGGTCGGCTTCGAGGGGCAGGCCCAGAGCCGGCCGCATGGCGGCTGTGCCCCGATGGCAAGCACCCTTAAGGATCGACCCGTCGGCACGGCGCAACGAACGACCAGGACGTGGGACATGGGCGAGCTCGTCAACCTGAACAGCTTCCGCAAGCGCAAGGAACGCGCGCGCGCCGAACGCGTGGCGGCCGAGAACCGCGTCAGGTTCGGCCGGGCGGCGACGGAGAAGGCGTCGCTGCGGCGCGAGGCGGAGCGCGAGAAGAAGGAATTCGACGGCAAGCGGCTGGACGACGGCGGCAACAAGCCGTAGCGGACCGGCCGGCGCCAGGAGAGAGATCGGACATGAGCAACGCTGTTCCCATGGCCCCTGCCGCCGCTGCGGCGAGCCAGCCGGTCGACATGGACCGGCCCTGGCTCTGGCTGGCGCAGGGCTGGCAGGACATGCGCCGCGCGCCCGCGATCAGCCTTGCCTACGGCGCGCTCGCGGTGGTCTCGAGCTACGTGCTGACCTTCGGCCTCTGGGTCTACGAGATGCCCTATCTCGTCCTGCCGTTCGGCGCCGGCTTCATGCTGGTGGGTCCCGTGCTGGTGGTGGGCCTGTACGAGACCAGCCGGCGCCTGCACGCGGGCGAGCCGGCATCGCTCGGCGACGCGCTCCTCGCCTTCCGGCGCAACCCGCTGCAGATCGCGCTCCTCGGCCTGACGCTGATGCTGGCCCTGCTGTTCTGGGTGCGCATCGCCATGTTCATCTTCGTGCTGTTCTTCCACCAGCAGCCGCCGACCTTCGACGCGCTGGTCGCCACCGTGTTCTTCTCCAGCACCAGCCTGCCCTTCCTCGTCGTCGGCCATGCCGTCGGCGCGGTGCTCGCGGCTTCGGTGTTCGCGATCTCGGCCGTGTCGATCCCCATGCTGCTCGACCGCCCCGGCAGCAACGTGTTCACGGCGATCACGACCAGCATCGGCGTGGTGATCGTGAATTTCCGCGCCATGGCGCTGTGGGCCGCGCTGATCGTGGTCTTCACCACGGCCGGCATCGCCACGCTCTACCTCGGGCTGCTGGTCACGCTGCCGCTGATCGGCCACGCCACCTGGCACGCCTACAAGGACCTGGTGCCCGAGCAGGGCTGAGCCGGGATCAGAGGAACGCCCGGCCGTTGGGCAGCGGCGGCAGGCCCAGGTGTCCGGCCAGGGTCTGCCCGATATCGGCGAAGCTGTCGCGCAGGCCGATGCAGCGCGGACGCGCCGCGGGCCCGAAGGCGAGCACCGGCACGTATTCGCGCGTGTGGTCCGTGCCGCTCCAGGTCGGATCGCAGCCGTGATCGGCCGAGATCACGGCGAGGTCGCCCGGCTTCAGCGATCGCTCGAGCGCCGGTAGGCGGCGGTCGAATTCCTCCAGCGCGGCGGCATAGCCGGCGACGTCGCGGCGATGGCCGAAGAGCGTGTCGAAATCGACGAAGTTGGCGAACACCAGCGCGCCGTCCGGCGCGCGCGCGGCCTCGGTCATGGTCGCGTCCATCAGGGCGGCGTTGCCGTCGGCCTTGACCGTCCGCGTGACACCCCGGCCGGCGAAGATGTCGGCGACCTTGCCCACGGAGACCACGTCGCGGCCCGCGGCCGCGAGCCGGTCGAGCAAGGTCGGCTCGGGCGGCGGCGTGGCGTAGTCGCGGCGGTTGCCGGTGCGCTTGAAGCCGCCCGGCCGGCCGATGAAGGGCCGGGCGATGACGCGGCCGATGTTCCAGCGGTCGACCAGGCGGCGCGCCACCAGGCAGACGGCGTAGAGCCGCTCCAATCCGAAGCGCTCCTCGTGCGCGGCGATCTGGAACACGCTGTCGGCCGAGGTGTAGACGATCGGCTTGCCGCTCTCGAGATGCGCTTGGCCCAGCTCGTCGATGATCTGCGTGCCGGAGGCGTGGCGGTTGCCGAGCACGCCCGCGAGCCCGGCCTCGCGCACCAGCGCGTCGGTCAGCTCGGCCGGGAAGCACGGCTCGGTGCGGGGAAAGTAGCCCCAGTCGGCCATGACCGGCACGCCGGCCATCTCCCAGTGGCCGCTCGGCGTGTCCTTGCCCTTGCTGCGCTCGGCGGCGGCGCCGTAGCAGGCGCCCGCTTCCGCCGCCGTGCCGCCGGCCACCAGGGCCGCCGCCGCGGCGAGTCCCAGCCGGTCGAGATGCGGCACCGCGAGCGGGCCCTGGCGCAGGCCCGCCCGGTCAGCGCGCCCCTCGGCGCAGGCCGAGCGGATATGACCGTGCGTGTCGGCGCCGGCGTCGCCGAAGCGGGCGGCGTCGGGCGCGGAGCCGATGCCGAACGAGTCCATCACCAGCACGAAGGCGCGGGGCAATTCCGCCTCCTATCCGTGGATGCGCGCGCGCACGACCGGCGAAAGCAGCGGCGGGTCGTCGCCGATCTCGATCGCGGTCTCGACGTCGGCCACGGCCATGCGGGCCTCGTCCTCGTTGTGCGCGTGCACGACGGCGAGCGGCCGGTCGGGGCCGACGCGCTCGCCCAGGCCCGCGACCGCGCTCAGGCCGACCGCGGGGTCGATCTGGTCGTCCGCCCGCCGCCTGCCGCCGCCGAGCGACAGCACCGCGAGCCCGACCGCGCGCACGTCGATCGCGCGCACGAAGCCGGTGCGCGCGGGCTTCGCCGCCATCGCGACCGCCGCGCGCGGCAGGTGGTCGCGGTAGCGCGCGAGGATGTCCCTGGGCCCGCCGAGCGCCGCCACCATCCTCTCGAAGCGCTCGGCGGCCGCGCCGGAGGCGAGCACGCGCTTGACCATCGCCTTGCCTTCGACCTGGTCCTTGACGAGCCCGCCCAGGATCAGCATCTCGGCCGCGAGCGCGCGCGTCACCGTCATCAGCCGCTCCTCGCAGCGTCCGGTCAGCGCCTCGACCGCCTCGGCGACCTCGAGCGCGTTGCCCGCGGTGCGGCCCAGCACCTGGTTCATGTCGCTCAGGACCGCGGTGCTGCGCAGCCCCGCGCCGCGCGCCACCGTGGCGATGCTCTGCGCCAGCGCCTCGGCGTGCTCGTAGACCGCCATGAAGGCGCCCGAGCCGAACTTCACGTCCATCACCAGCCCGTCGAGCCCGGCGGCGATCTTCTTCGCCAGGATCGAGGCCGTGATCAGCGGGATCGATTCGACCGTCGCGGTCACGTCGCGGATGGCGTAGAGCCGCCGGTCGGCCGGCGCCAGGTCGACGGTCTGGCCGACGATGGCGCAGCCGACCTCGCGCACCACGCGCTGGAAGGTCGCGATGTCGGGTCGCGACTGGTAGCCGGGGATGCCGTCGAGCTTGTCGAGCGTGCCGCCGGTATGGCCGAGGCCGCGGCCCGAGATCATCGGCACGAAGCCGCCGCAGGCGGCCACGATCGGCGCCAGGATCAGGCTGACCTTGTCGCCCACCCCGCCCGAGGAATGCTTGTCCAGCACCGGGCCCGCGAGGCCGAAGGACTTCCACTCCAGCACGCGGCCCGAGCGCGCCATCGCCG
>CAZLBB010000147.1:0-13516 GCA_964557415.1 uncultured Rhodospirillaceae bacterium | reverse complement strand
GATTACTTTTGCATGAAAGAGACCACGTGCGTTTTGTGGAAATACCAGCTCGCATAGATTGAACAAACCCAAGAAATATCGCGCACCGCAACTAGCGATGCGTCGCCGACCTTCCTTGACCAGCGTCCTGGCTGGCCAAAGCCCACCGCTGCCGTCGCCACCCTATCGTCGACCGCGCATCCGGCGGCTTATTCGACCAGGCCGCATCGACGACAAGACGCGGGGTGCGGCGACGCGCCTATGACTCGGGTGGATGGCCAGCCTCGACGCCAGCGCCCGAGGACGCCGGCAGCGGCTTGCCTGGAAAGCGCATGGCCGTCACAGCCGCTTGGCGACCTCCTCGAGCATGACCTCGGTCGCGCCCCCGCCGATCGACTGGATGCGCGCGTCGCGGGCAAGGCGTTCGATCGCAGTGCCGCGCATGTAGCCGAAGCCGCCATGGAACTGCAAGCAGTCGTACATGACCTCGTTCACCAGCTCGCCGCAATAAGCCTTCACCATCGAGACTTCCTTGGTGACCTCGTGCCCCAGGGCGTCGCGCCAGGCCGTGGCATAGACGAGCTGCCGTCCGGCCTCGACCTTGGCGGACAGCATCGCCAGGCGCTGCCGGATCGCCTGCCTCTCGTAGAGCGGCGCGCCGAACGCCTTGCGGGTGCGGACATGGTCGAGCGTCAGGTCGAGCGCGGCCTGCGCCTCGCCCATCGCCATGGCGCCCAGCACCAGGCGCTCGTTCTGGAAATTCCTCATGATCGCGTAGAATCCGCGCCCCTCCTCGCCGAGAACCGAATCCGCCGGCACGACGCAGTCCTCGAGCACGAGCTCCGCGGTGTCGGACGAGCGCCAGCCGTGCTTGTCGAGCGCCCGCCCGACGCGGAAGCCGGGCGTGCCCTTCTCGACCAGGAACATGGTGATGCCGCGGCTCGCCGGGCCCGGCATGTCCGTCCTGGCCGCCACGCAGTAGAGACCGGCATGCACGCCGTTGGTGATGTACATCTTGCTGCCGTCGAGCCGGTACGCGTCGCCGGCGCGGCGCGCCGTGGTGCGGATGCCCTTGACGTCCGAGCCGGCGTCGGGCTCGGTGACGGCGATCGCCATGATCGTCTCGCCGGCGACCACGCGCGGCATCCATTTCGCCTTCTGCGCCGCGCTGCCGGCGTTGAACAGGTGCACCGAGGCCATGTCGGTGTGCACGAGCACGGTGATCGCCACGCCGGAATAGGTCGAACGCCCGAGCTCCTCCGCCAGCACCATGGTCGCCAGCGTGTCCATGTCCGACCCGCCGTACTCGGCCGGATAGCGGATGCCGAGGAAACCGAGAGCGCCCATGCGCCGCAGCACGTCGCGCGGCACGAACCCGTCTCGCTCCCATGCGTCGGCATGCGGCTTGATCTCTTCTTCCACGAAGCGGCGGACCTGGGCCCGCAACAGTTCGTGCTCGGGAGAGAACCAGGGCGATGATGCGCCGGCGGGCGGCGCACGGTCGGCGAGGACGTTCAGGGCGAACTCCCATTTCGAAGCCGTCGGCCGCACGAACGCTAGGCAGGCCGCACGGCCAGGTCAAACGCACGACCGGGTGCCGCGAAACCAGGGCCGCATGGCCGGCCGATTTTCCCGGCCGCCGCCATCGGCTGCACTACCGAGAGGTGTGCTAAGCGGCACGATGATCGCGATGAGAGCAGCGATGCCCTAGCCGGATCCCCGCCCCCGGCCGATGGCCGGCCGGGCGCCGTCGCCGCGGACCCCGGCAGCGCCAGGCCCGGATTCGCGGCCGAAGACGAGCCTGCGGCCGAGATCGCTCGGATCGACGCATTCCTGCCATGCAGCCCGTGCGGGTAGGGCGAACATCGCCCTCGGCATGCTGCCAAACCGTGTTGCACCGCGGCGTTGAGGCGCGCCGAACTGACGCCGTCCGCCCCGGGGCGGCGCGCCGGGGGAGCCGGCTTAACCGACCGCCAGCCGCGTTTAGGAAGGCTTAATACCCTCCGTTGCATACATCTCGCCCAGTCAATTGCGTCAGCGGTCTGGAGTCTGCGGTATGACGTTTTCCACTGCGGTTGCAAGGCTTCCTGTCGGTCCCCTTTATGATGCTGCAGTTGCGGCCAAACCTGCGGCCCGCGACGGCGCGACCGCGCACGCGGGCTACCGCCGCTATCTGGCCGGCTTCGCCCTGACAGCCATCGCGCTTCTCGCCGCCATCGGAGGCGCCAACACGGCGCTGACGCCCTGGCAGCACAGAGACAGCACCAAGCAGGAAATCGCCGGAAGCCTCCTCGCCGGTCACAACTACGGGGTCTTCGACCTCAATCTCGACATCCGCGGCATCCGGCGCGCGCAGATCGCCGCGATGCAGCACACGCCGGACATCATCGTCGTCGGGGCCAGCCACTGGCAGGAGGCGCATGGCAATCTCATGCCCGGACGCGACGTGTTCAACGCGCACGTGCACCGGGACTACTACGACGACATCCTGGCGATGGTCGAGCTGCTGGTGAGGCACAACCGGCTGCCGCGTACCCTGGTGATCGGCATACGCGACGCGACGTTCACGCGACCGGAAGACCGCCGCGACCACATGTGGACGCCGTTCATTCCCGAGTACCGCGCCATGGAGGCACGCCTCGGCCTGCCGCAGCGCGCCTGGCATCACGACTTCCCGGCACAGCCGGTGATCGACCGCTTCTCGCTCACCGCCCTGGCGAGCCAGGCGACCCGCTGGCTCAAGGCCGAGGAATGGCCCGCCGCCACGACCGCGGCGCGGTCCGCCACGCTGGACACCCTTCTCGCGGACGGCTCAATCGAGTGGGCGGATGCGCACGCGCGGGTGTTCACGGCGGAGCGCGCGCGCAACCTCGCGCTGCAGCACGCCCGTCGGATGATGCGCAGCACGCCCGTCATCGACCCGGAGGCGGTCGACGCCGTCTCGCGGACCCTGGCACTGCTGCGCGACCGCGGCGTGAATGTGATCCTGGCGCACCCGCCCTTCAATCCGCTCTTCTTCGACGCGGTGCACGGCAGCCGCTATGCGCATCTGCTTCGTGACGTCGCGGAGACCACGCAGGCCCTGGCCAGGGCGCACGGCGCGTCCGTCGTCGGCAGCTTCGACCCGCGGCAGCTCGGCTGCGCGGAGCGCGACTTCATCGACTCCGAACACAGCCGGCCGCGCTGCATCGGGCGACTGATGCGCCGCATCGCCGCGAACGCCCCCTGATCCGCCGACACAGGCCCGGACAGGGCCCTGGCAGCGACCGGAGAGGCGCATGCTGTTCCATTCGATCAAGTTCATCTTCGGCTTCCTGCCGATCACGTTCCTCGGCTTCGTCCTGCTGCACCACGCGTTCGGGCGCCGGGCTGCGCTGGCATGGCTATGCCTCGCCTCGATCCTCTTCTATGCCCAGTGGAGCATCGCGCACGGGCTCTTGCTGACCGGGTCCATCGTCGTGAACTTCGCGTTCTGCCGGGCGATGCTTGCCGCCGGGGAACGCCAGTGGCTGCGTCGGGCGCTGCTGTGGTCGGCGATCGGTACGAATCTCGGCGTGCTCGGCTATCTCAAGTACGTCAACTTCCTGATCGACAACATCAACGGCTTGACCGGCAGCGACCTTACGTACGTCCAGGTCCTGGTGCCGGTCGGCGTATCCTTCTACACGTTCATCCAGATCGGATTCTTGGTCGAGGTATTCAACAGGCAGGTCCGCGGCGTCGCGCTGTTGGACTACGCGGTGTTCGGCTCGTTCTTCGCCTACGTGACCGCGGGGCCGCTGGTGCTGCAGCGCGACCTGATGCAGCAGATCAACGACCGCACGCAACAGCCGCTGGACTCCTCGCGGATCGCCGTCGCGATCACCGTGTTCGGCATCGGCCTGTTCAAGAAGATGGCCCTGGCCGACAGCATCGGTCCGGTCGCGGACACGGTGTTCGCCGGCGCGGCCGCGGGTGCCGAGCCGAGCATGAGCCTGGCATGGGTCGGCGCGCTGGCCTACATGCTGCAGCTCTACTTCGACTTCTCCGGCTATTCCGACATGGCGCTCGGCATCGGCATGCTGTTCGGCCTGCGCCTGCCGTTCAATTTCAACTCGCCGCTGAAGGCGACCAGCATCTCCGACTTCTGGCGGCGCTGGCACATGACCATGACGCGCTTCTTCACCAGCTACCTTTACGCGCCGCTCGCCGTCGCCAACGCGCGACGCGCGGCGCTCGGGCGCTACAGCCCGCTGAGGCGCTTCCTCGCCACCACCGCCGTCCCGGTGTTCTACACCTTCCTCCTCGCCGGCATCTGGCACGGGGCAGGCTGGACCTTCGTGGTCTTCGGCGTCATCCACGGCATCGCCATGGCGACGGAACACGGCTGGCGGCGGGCGCGGATGCCCGAGCTGCCGGGAGCCGTAGGCTGGCTGCTTACCATGCTGGTCGTCCTCGTCGGCCTGGTCGTCTTCCGCGCGCCCGACCTGGGCACGGCGTGGAACATCCTCTCCGCCATGGCGATGGGTTCCGGAGGGAAAAACTGGATTGCCGGCAACGTGGCGGGCATCGGCTATGCCGACGCCGTGGGGCTGATCACGCTGCTGCTCGCCATCGCCTTGCTGCTGCCGAACACGCAACAGATCCTTTACCACCACGCGATAAGCTCCGACCCCGACGACCACGAAGGTCTGGAACTGTCCCGCTGGCTCCAATGGCAGCCTAGCCTGCGCTGGGCCATGGCCAGCGCCACCGTTCTCATCGTCGCCATCGGCCTCGCGACCGGCGGCACCTCCTTCCTCTACTACCAATTCTGACGCCTCTTGCGCAGGAGCCGGAAATGAACATTCAGATCAGCCTGCCGCACCGCATCGATCCAGCCCTTGCCGCGGACATCGAAAAGGAGTCGGCGTTCGTATCGCCCTTCCTGCGGCGGCTCAGCGTCGACCCCGAGTGCACGATGGTCGAGCTGGAGTGCGCCGACGCCTCGCGGACGACGGAGGTGCGTGAAAAGGTCGACCGTTTCCTCGGATCGATGCTCAAGCGTACGCACGTGTTCGAGACGCGCGTCTATCTGCGAACCGAACGGCGCGACCCCGGCCCCTACGCCACCGGCACCCATGCAGAGCTCTGCGCTCGCGGGTGGCTTTACGACTACGGGCGGGGGCGCGTGTCGATGGGCGGCCCGGCCCTGAAGCTGGCGCGCTATATCGACGGGCTGGCGGCCGAGCTGTACCGCCGCGAGTTCAATTTCGTGGAGCGCGACTTCCCCGCCCTGGTCGACGCGCACCTTCTGCACAAATGCGGCTATTTCGACTCGCATCCCAACACCGCGTGCTTCGTCGGCCATGTGGTCGAGGACTTCGATGCCATCGAGGCGTTCCGCGCCGGCAACGCGGGCAGCGAGCAGCCGGTGCTGCCGTCGCCCGAGCAGGTGCATCTGCCGGGCCTCTGCCTCAATCCCGCCGCCTGCTTCCCGGCCTATCCGACGCTCAGCGGATGCGAGCTCGACCACGCCGGCCATGTCGTCAGCTGGGCCGGCCGCGTGTTCCGGTTCGAGTCGCGCAATGTCTCCGGCCTCGATCGCCTGTGGGAATTCAACGTCCGCGAGATCGTTTTCGCCGGCGACGACGCGTTCGTCTCGGGCTGTCGCCAGCGTGCGATCCCGCTGGTCGGCGAGCTGGCGCAGCACCTCGACCTCGAATGCCAGGTGGAAACCGCCGCCGATCCCTTCTTCGCCACGGTCTCGGCTGCCCGCACGTTCTGGCAGCGCGCCCAGGAGGTGAAGAGCGAGATCATGCTGCCGCTCGGGCCGCGCGAGGACTCGTCCATGCGCCGGCTGGCGTGCGGTTCGATCAATCTGCACGGCAACTTCTTCGGCAGCCGCTTCGGCTTCAAGGCGGCGGGCGAGGCTGGCAGCACCGGCTGCATCGGTCTCGGCATCGAACGCTGGGTGCTGGCCGCCTTCAGCCAGCACGGCTTCGATCCTGCCCGCTGGCCGCGGCCGGTGCGCGAGCGGATCTTCGACTAAGGGGACGGTGCGTTTCCCCCCGCGGGAATTGCGGAACCAGCGAAGCAAGAGGAACTGCCATGGATCGCCTGATCAAGATCGCCTCCGACATTCTGGAGGTGGCGCCGACGGAACTCGACGCGGACAGCAGCCCGAAGACGACCAAGAACTGGGACAGCCTGCGTCACATCAACCTGGTCCTGGCGCTGGAACAAGGCTTCGGCGTCCGCTTCGCGCCATCCGAGATCATGATGATCCGGACGCTCGGCCAGGCCCGCGACCTGCTGCAGCAGAAGGGCGCGACGGTCTGAGATGCCCATCGGCTGCGTCGGCCACGCGGGCGACCGGCCCGCTGCCGCGCCGCCGCAGGGTGAATTCTGGCAGATGTCGCCGTCCCTCGGCCTTTTTCAGGCGGCACGCCACGGCGGGCCGGGACGGACGCCCAAGGGACAGCGGCGAGGATCACGATGAACAGCAAATCATTGTCGACGACGGGCTCGATCGACCCCGCTGTCCGGCTCGAAGCGGAGTGGACCGCCGCCGGCGCCGGGCCGGTCCGCGACAGCGGCCATTCCGACCGCCGCGACGGCGCGCCCGGACCGTCGGGGCAGTACGCCGTGGATACCTGGCGGCTGCCGCTCGAATTGGCGCGCGGTTACGGCCGCCTCGCCATCTGCGCCGGCGTCGTGCTGGGCCTGGCCGTGCCGGACCTCGCCGCCGCGCTCAGCCCGTTGCTGCCGTACTTCCTCATCACGCTGCTCGTCGTCAGCCTGGTCGATGTCGAGACTCCGGCGCTGCGGGCGCAACTGCGCCGCACCTCGCTGATCGCAAGCCTCGCGTTGTGTCTGCTGGTCCTGGCGCCGGTGATCATGGCGCTCGAGGCGCGGGTCGTGCTGACGGAATACGGCCTTCCCGAGGCGATCGCCGAGGGTCTCATTCTCGTCACGCTGGCACCGCCCCTCCTGGCAGCCCCGACCATCGCACGGCTGCTCGATCTGGATTCCACGCTGGCCCTGGTCATCACGCTGGTCGCGCACGTGATAACGCCGGTCACCATCAGCGTGCTGGCGTACGAACTGCTGGGGAGCGGCCTGCACATCAGCGTCATCGACCTCATGGGCAGGCTGGCCATCATCGTGGGGGCCGGCTTCGCCATCGGCCTGACCCTGCGCCGCTTCCGGATGCCGAAGCCCTTGCGCCGCCACCGCGGGGCGATGCTGCAGGTCCTCTCCGTGCTGTCCCTGACCTTGATGGCGATCGCGCTGTCCGACGGCATCCCGGCGGTCGTCGCCGCGGATCCGCGCTTCGCGATCACGGCGATTGTCTGCGGCATCCTGTTGAACCCGCTGCTTCAGTTTCTCGGCGCCGTGCTGTTCGCGCGCTTCGGCTACATCACGTCGCTCACCGTCGGCCTGCTGGCCGGCTATCGCAATGTCGGGCTGCTGATCGCGGCGCTCGCCGGCAGCGCCGATGCTCACCTTGTGGCGTTCCTTGCGATCGTGCAGATCTCGACATTCTTCATGCCGATGCTCTCGATGCCGGTCCTGCGATCGGTGAAGCGGATCGGCTTCGACGAGCGCTGAGCGCGCGACTGCGAACGCTTCGCAGGAATTGCCCGGTCGTGCCGCCGTCGCCTTGTGCCGGCGGTACGCGAACCGGGCCGATCCTAAGGTCGGACCCGCGCTCGGCGCCGCCCCGCGCCCGCGGCCGATAGGCGTTGACCGAGTCGTCCTGCCGGTTTCTTCGGGACCGCGCCGGTCCGGCCGGGACGGGGCCGGCATGCGCGCGGGCCAAAGGCCACAGGCACTTGCGGCCCGCATTGCTGGCGATGCCAGGCGCAGAGTACCTTGACAGAGGTGGCGCCCCGTGCGGGGGGCCCGGGAACCACCGGTTGCCCGGTCTGTACATGGTTGCCGCAGGCGCGGCCCTGTTCATACCAAGTTAACCGGCCCCGACTACCATCCGCGGCAAGGACGCTTGGGCCAATCAAGGGTGCGCCCAGGGTGCCAATCAACGGCGGGCCATAAGCATGGGCGGTCGGCAGGCAGCGCTCTTCTCACCCGTGGTGCCTGAGGCCACGGCGTGCGCGACAGGCGGTGCGACGGAAGTCGCCGCGCTCGGTTCCGCCATCTTCAGCGCCGAGCTGCGCCTGCTGTCGTGGAACGCGGCCTACTTGGAGCTGCTGGAACTGCCGGCGGCCTTCGCCCAGGTCGGGCGTTCGTACAGGGACTTCCTGCGCCTCGAATGCGCCCGGCTGCGCATCAGGAACGACGAGACGGAGCCGCGCATGGCCGCGGTGCTGCGCAGCCTGGCGGACGGCCAGCCGCACCGTGCGGACCTCCACCGCGACGACGGCCGACACATCGCCAGCATCGCGCTGCCGTTGCAGGGCGGCGGCCTGACCTGCGTCTGCGCGCCGGCGGATGCCGCCGCGTCCATCGACGCGTTCCGCATAAGCCAAGCCCCCCATAGCACCAGCCGTGGCGTGATGGACGCGCTGGACGCAATGGGCGACGGCCTTGCCGTCTTCGACCGCGACGACCGCCTGCTGTTCTGCAACGATTGCTTCCGTCAGTACCACCACACCATCGCCGAGCGCCTCCAGCCGGGCGCCCAATACGCCTGGCTTCTGCAGGCGGCCTTCGCTTCTGGCCAGTTCGCCGCCGGCGCGCAGACCCCCGAGCTCCTGTACGACGCCCATATGCGGGCGCGGCAGGGCGGCCTGGAGACCTTCGAAATTCAGCTGAACGACGGACGCTGGCTGCACTGCAGCGAGACGAGGACGGGCGACGGCCACACGATCAGCATCCGATCCGATATCAGCCAGCTGAAGCACCGCGAGGCGGAGCTGACGCGCCTCAGCGAGGCGCTCAAGTCGCAGAACCTGCACTTCGACACGGCGCTCAACAACATGGTGCAGGGGCTGTGCCTGTTCGACGCCGACCAGCGGCTGATCGTGTGCAACAAGCGCTACCTCGACATGTACGGCTTCTCGGCCGAGGTCGTCAGGCCCGGCGTCGCCCTGCCCGACATCATGCGGTACTCGGTCTCGCTCGGAAACTATACCGCCGAGGATGCCGCCCGGGCGCTCGCCGAACGGCCGGTCCAGGCCGACATGCGCGAGCAGTCGGTGACCGAACAGCACCTGCGCGACGGCCGGGTCATCGCCGTCCTGCACCAGCCCATGGCGGGCGGCGGCTCGGTCGCCACCTACGAGGACATCACCGCGCGCAAGCGGGCCGAGCAGCGCGTGCGCCAGCACACCGCGGCCCTCGAGAGCCGCAACCGCGAGCTGCAGAACTTCGCCTATGTCGCTTCCCACGACTTGCAGGAGCCGTTGCGCAAGATCCAGGCCTTCGGCGACCGCCTGCGTGCGCGCTGCGCCGATACGCTGGACGCAGACGGCATCGCGTATCTCGATCGCATGCAGAATGCCGCCCAGCGCATGCGTTCCCTCATCGACGATCTGCTCTCCTATTCCCGCGTCACGACGCGTACCGCCGCCTTCGAGGCCTGCGATCTCGCCCAGATCATGCGCGAAGTGATCTCGGACCTCGAGGTGCCCATCACGGACAAGGGGGCGCAGCTCGAGATCGCGGACCTGCCGGTCATCGACGCCATCCCGACCCAGATGCGGCAGCTGTTCCAGAACCTGCTCAGCAACGCGTTGAAGTTCACGCGTCCCGGCGTCGTGCCCGTGATCGCGGTCACGACAGGCATCGAGCACCAGGTGGTGCCCGAGATGCCCCATGAGAAGCGGGAGGTCTGCTGGATGCGCTTCAGCGACAACGGTATCGGCTTCGAGCAGAAATACGCCGAACAGATCTTCGGGATCTTCCAGCGTCTGCACGGGCGCAGCGCTTACGAAGGCACCGGCATCGGACTTGCCACCGTGCGCAAGATACTGGAGCGGCATCGGGGCACGATCGAGGCGACCGGCCGCCCCGGCGAGGGTGCGGTTTTTCTCATGCATCTGCCCGTCAAGCAGGTCGAGGAACACTGATCCATGGACGCGACCAGGAACCGGGAGGTGACGATCGTCGTCGCGGAGGACGACCCGGACGATCGCTTCCTGATCGAGGAGGCCTTCCGCGAGAACCGCCTTAAGAACGAGGTGATCTTCGTCGAGAACGGCGAGGAGCTACTGCAGTACCTTCGGCGCGAGGAGCGCTGGAAGAGGCTGGCCGGCACCGATCCGCCCGGCTTGATCCTGCTCGACCTCAACATGCCGAAGATGGACGGCCGCGAGGCGCTGCGGCACATCAAGCAGGATGCCGCGCTCCGCACCATCCCGGTCGTCGTCCTGACGACGTCGCAAGCCGAGGAGGACGTGGCGCGCACGTACTGCGCCGGCGTCAACTCCTACATTTCGAAGCCCGTGACCTTCGAGTCGCTGGTCCAGGTGGTTCGCACGCTCGCCACCTATTGGTTTGAAATCGTCAAGTTGCCCGGTGCCTGAGACGGAAGGATCAGGACCATGGCAGATAATCCAATCCGCTGTCTGCTGGTCGAGGACGACGAGGACGACGCTTTTCTTCTGAAAAGCGCGCTGCAGGAGTCGGGCTCGGCCCGGTATGAGCTGCATTGGGTCAGCGAGTACGAGGCCGGATTGGATGCGCTGGCCGGCGGCAGTTTCGAGGTGTGCTTCGTGGACTACCGGATCGGCGCCCATACGGGCGTCGAGTTCCTGCGCGCGGCGATCGCCAACGGCAGCCGCGTTCCCATGATCCTGCTCACGGGCCTTGGAACCGAGGAGATCGACAAGCAGGCCTCGGAAGCCGGCGCCTACGATTTTCTCGAGAAATCCGAGCTCAAGCCCAGGCTCCTGAACCGCTCCATCCGCTACGCGCTGGCGCAGGCCCAGCACCGAAGGATGGTGGAGCAGCGGAGCGCGCTGCTGGAGGTGACGCTCGAGCACACCGGCGCCGGGATCGCCGTCTTCAACGAACGCCACGGCTTCGAGACATGGAACAAGCGCCTCCTGGAAATGCTCGGTATCGCCCCGGAAGAGGCCGGCGAGAGCGATGCCGGGAGCGCCAAGACCGTGGCGCGGGCGGGGCTCGGCGCGCGCGTCCTCGAGCTGCTGAGCGGGGTGGTCGGCGCGGGCGATCAGGAGTACGAGGTCCAGGTCGGCGACGACCGCATCCTCGAGGTGCGCCGCAACCTGGCGCCGGGCGGCCTGCACGTGATCGTGTGCCTGGACATCACCGAGCGCAAGGCGGCCGAGGCGGAGCTGATCCGCTCGCGCGAGGCGGCGCACGCCGCCAACAAGGCGAAGTCCGAGTTCCTCGCGAACATGAGCCACGAGCTGCGCACGCCGCTGAACGCGATCATCGGCTTCTCGGAGCTGATCCGCGATCAGGCCCCCGGCGACGACGGCGATCGCCGCCACATCGAGTATGCGAGCGACATCAACGACGCCGGCCGGCACCTGCTGCAGATCATCAACGACGTGCTCGACCTGTCCAAGATCGAGGCCCGGCGCTACCAGCTCGAGGAAACGCTGTTCGACCCGCTGGAACTGGCCGAGAGCTGCGCCAGGCAGGTCGTATCGCTGGCAAAGCGCAAGAAGATAGACCTGGTCGTCAAGGCGGGTGCGGCGCCCTATGTCAATGGCGACGAGCAGGCGATGCGACGGGCGCTGCTCAACCTGCTGTCGAACGCGATCAAGTTCAGCAAGGAAGACAGCCGGATCGAAATCGCCACCGGCTCGCATGACGGCGGCGTGCATTTCGCCGTGGCGGACAGCGGGATCGGGATGGACCCGGACCAGATCGAGGTCTGCCTGCAACCCTTCGGCCAGGTGCATAATAGCCTGACCCGCAGCCACGAGGGGACCGGGCTCGGCCTGCCGCTGGTGCGGTGGTATGCGGAGCTGCACGGCGGCCGCCTGGTCATCGAAAGCGCGCGCGGCCACGGCACGACCGCCCATGTCTACCTGCCGGCGGCGCGTTCGGTAGAGCGGGATGCGCCCGCGGAGATCCCGCAGGAACCCTGCGGCGTAACCCGCCCGTTCGCCGAAGCCGCCGCAACGGCGGACTATCCGACGGCGGAGGCGCAGGGCGCGGCCGCCTCGCTGTCGGCGAGGGTGGCCTGAATCGCCCGCGGCATCGCGCCGCGCCGGCCGACCGGGCCGGCGGCGCCGGCCGGCCGCTCAAAAGCCGAAGATCGTGAAGCGCAGCAGCAGCAGAAGCACGCCGATCGCCACGAGAAAGACGCCGAGGAGGAACAGGAAGATGCCTAGCCCGACCGGCGAGCCCCAGCCGTACCAGGCCATCGCCTGCTCCGCGGCCTTCGATTCCCCGTGCTTTGGTTGGCTGGTCATGGCCAGATCACAGAACACCCAGGCTTGACAGCCGTCAACCGTCCCGCTTTCAGTCAGACCCGGTGGCCTGCTCAACCGTTTCCGACCATGGCTTGATCTTGGCGAGCGTCTTCGCGAGCGAAGCCCTCGCCGTTTCCGTGTCATAGTCGGCCTGGAGGCGCAGCCACCAGCCATCGGAGAGTCCGAAAAAGCGGCACAGCCTCAGATCCGTATCGGCGGTAATGGCGCGCCGGCCGGCAAGTATCTCCCCGATGCGCTGCGCAGGCACTCCGATCTCCTTGGCCAGACGGTAGTTGCTCATGCCCAGCGGCTTCAGGAACTCTTGCGCCAGCATCTCGCCGGGAGAAACGGGTTTCAATTTCCGGCTCATATCCATACCCGTCAGTGGTAATCCACGATCTCGACGTCTTCCGCGTCAGTGCCCGTCCAGCGGAAGCAGATCCGGAACTGGTCGTTCACGCGGATGCTCCACTGGCCTGCGCGGTCGCCTTTCAGCTGCTCCAGCCTGTTCGCTGGTGGCACGCGCAGATCTTCGATACGCCTCGCCAAATCGAGCTGCTTCAGCTTGCGGAGCGCCGGGCGCTCGATGTTCACGAACCGGGCGACGCGGCTGAGGCGGAACAGCCGCTCAGTCTCGGGACACCTGAACGCCTTGATCGCCACGGCCGGATAATAACGTGGAGCGTTATTAACGTCAAACGTTAATACCGGGATCGAAAGAGGCTATCGATGCGCAACGATGGGCGCTGGTTCGGCGGCCGTCACTCCCACTCGATCGTGCCCGGCGGCTTCGAGGTGACGTCGTAGACGACGCGGTTGATGCCGCGCACCTGGTTGATGATGCGGGTGGCCACGCGCGCCAGGAAATCGTGCGGGAAGGCGTAGGAGTCCGCCGTCATGCCGTCGGTCGAGGTGACGGCGCGCAGCGCCAGCACGTGGTCGTAGGTGCGGCCGTCGCCCATCACGCCGACCGTGCGCACCGGCAGCAGCACGGCGAAGGCCTGCCAGATCCGGTCGTACAGGCCGGCCTTGCGGATCTCGTCGAGGTAGATCGCGTCGGCCTTGCGCAGGATCGCGAGCTTGCCGCCGTCGACCGGGCCGGGGATGCGAATGGCAAGGCCCGGGCCGGGGAACGGGTGGCGGCCGACCAGGCTATCGGGCAGGCCGAGCTCGCGGCCGAGCACGCGCACCTCGTCCTTGAACAGCTCGCGCAGCGGCTCGAC
>CAZLBB010000146.1:0-13629 GCA_964557415.1 uncultured Rhodospirillaceae bacterium | reverse complement strand
CCCGGCCGCAAGGCCGCGCCCGTGCCGTCGCAGACCAGCGCGTTGTCGATGACCAGGTCATGCATGATGGCGGCAGTATAGACACCCGGGCACGGGACACAATCGGCGGGCGACAGTAGCTGAAGAGATTCACCACGGAGACACAGCCCGGCCATAGGGCCGCAACCAAATTTTTTGCACGCGGAGACGCGGAGACGCGGAGAAGAGTCGCGTGCAACGTGATGGGCTCCGCGCTCTCCGCGGCTCCGCGTGATCCAAATTCCTCGCCGTTTGCGAAGATTCCGCAGGTTAGTAGTACAGAGATAGGAATAGAAGAGAAACGCGATCCGTACGGCGGCCTTCGGCCGCTTCAAATGTGTTCTTCTTCTCTCTGTGCCTCTGTGCCTCTGTGTCTCTGTGGTGAATCTTTTCCTTCGTTACCGCCCCAGCGTCAGCGGCTCGCCGTTCCACATGCGGCCGACCATCAGCGCGGAGGTGATGCCGAGCGCGGCGAGGCCCGCCATGAAGTAGTAGGCGTTCGCGCCGAAGGCGGCGTAGAGCCAACCCGAGGCGGCCATCGCCGCGCTGAAGCCGAACGCGCCGGACATGGCGGTCATCAGGCCCTGCGCCGTGGCGGAATGGCTGACCGGCACGGCGCGCGCCAGCACCATCATCATGCCGAGATGGCAGGCGGCGAAGGTCAGCGCGTGCAGGAGCTGCACCGCGACCAGCGCCGGCAGCCAGGTGGCGACCGGCGTCAGCAGCCAGCGCAGCACGCCGGCCGCGCCCGACAGCGCCATCAGCGCGACCGGGTCGAGCCGCTTGAGCACGCTCTGGCCGCGCCAGAACAGCACGATCTCGCCGAGCACGCCGGCGCCCCAGAGCAGGCCGATGGCGTCGTCGCCGATGCCGAGGCGGCGCCATTCCAGCGTGCCGAAGCCGTAATAGACCGCGTGGCTGCATTGGACCAGCGTCACCGCGGCGAGCAGCCACAGGATCACGGGCTGGCGCAGCAGCGGCGCGAGCTCGCCGCGGCGGTCGGACGGCGGCGCCGGCGGCGCGGCCGGCAGCAGCAGCACCGCCAGCAGGTTCAGCCCGTTCATCGCCATCAGCAGCAGCAGCACGGTCTCGGAGCTGCGCCCGGCCAGGGCCCAGCCGGCGCCGACCGAGGCGATCACGAAAGCGACCGAGCCGAGCGCGCGCACCGGCCCGTAGTCGAACTGGCGCGCCCGGGCGAGCAGCATGGCGAGGTTGTCGGCCAGCGGCGTCAGCGCGCCATGGCCGACCGTCAGCACGATCGCCACTAGAAGGATTGCCGCGAATCCGTCGATGAGATGAAAGAGGATCGTTGCCGCGAATCCGACGGCGGCGGCAACCGCCATCACGGCGCGACGCTCACGCACACGGTCCGACATGCTGCCAATCAAGGGCGTCGACAGGCCGCGCACGAACATGCTGGCGGCGGTGACGAGGCCGATCTCGGCGGGGCCCAATCCGCGCCCCGCCAGCCAGACCGGCCAGAACGGCAGGTAGACCCCGACGGCGCCGAAGATGGCGGCGAAGAACAGGCTCATGCGGAGCGCGGGCGACACGCGCGCGACCATATCGGGGAACGGCCGGCGCGGCCACCGCCGGCAGGACGGACTCCGGCGCGGCGCTCGGCGTTCAGATGGCGACGTCGGCGGACGTGAAGCTGGCGAGATTGCGTCCGAACACGTCGAGCGTATTGCCGCCGCCGAAGTTCAGCAGCAGATGGCTGCCGACGTTCGACGCGATCGCCTGGACGGCGGCGAAGCTGGCGAAGCCGAACGCGGTGAGGTCGATGACGTCGCCAGTCTTGAAATCGCGGATCGCATCGGCACCGTCGAGCGGCTGGATGACGAAGCGGTCGTTGCCGGCGCCGCCGAACATCTGGTCCGCGCCCGTCCCGCCGGAAAGCGTGTCGGCGCCGTTGCCCCCGCGCAGCACGTCGGCGCCCGCGCCGCCGGTCATCGTGTCGTTGCCCAGTCCGCCCAGGATCGAATCGCCGTCGCCATCGCCGTTTAGCACGTCGTCGCCGTCGGCGCCGTTGATCGTGTCGCCGCCGTCGCCGCCCGACATGACGTCGTCGCCGCTGAAGCCGAACATGCGGTCGACGCCGCCGTCGCCGTTCATCACGTCATTGCCGACGCCGCCGTTCAGGTAGTCGCCGTCGCTGCCGCCGCTCAGCACGTCGTCGCCGTCGGCCCCGAGCAGGGAATCGACGCCGGCGTCGCCGCCCAGCGTGTCGTTGCCGCCGCCGCCGCGCAGGACGTCGTTGCCGGCGTCGCCTAAGCCCACGTCGTCGCCCGGCCCGCCGATGATCGCGTCGTTGTCGCCGCCGCCCAGCAGCAGGTCGTTGCCGGCGCCGCCGTCCAGCGTGTCGTTGCCCGTGCCGCCGTCGAGCGTGTCGACGCCGACGAAGCCGAACAGCCGGTCGTCGCCGCCGTCGCCGCTCACGATGTCGTCGTCGAAGCCGCCGTTCAGCCGGTCGGCGCCGCCGCCGCCGGCGAGCACGTCGTTGCCGGCCGCGCCCAACAGGGTATCGACCAGGTTGCCGCCGGTGATCGCGTTGTCGCCAAGGCTGCCGGTCACCTGGTTGGCGAAGCCCGTCGCGCCGACGACGTTCTCGATGTCGACCAGCGTATCGGCGCCGCCCGAGCCGTCCGAGGCCAGGCCCGCGTTCAGGTCGACGACAACCGGCCCGGTCGCGGCGGCATAGGACGCCACGTCGTTGCCGTCGCCGCCGTCGAGCGTGTCGTCGCCGTCGCCGCCGTCGAGCGTGTCGTCGAGGGTGAGGCCGGAAATCGTGTCGTTGTCGGCTGCCCCGGTCAGGACGTCGGCGGCGGGAACCGGGAAGTCGCCGGTGATGACGGCCATGGAAATGCCCCCGTTCGTGCGAACCCTGCGGCCGGCGGTTCGCACTTCCCAGGGGGCAATGGGCCTCGCCTGCGGGCGAACCCATCCTGGGCGCAGTCAGCCTCTTTCCATGCAGCGGGCCTGCAAAAAGATCAAGCCAATTCAACTATTAGGCAAGAAAGAACCGGCCGGCCCAGGCCCGCGAAAAGCCCGGGTCCGGCCGCATCCGCACCGGGCTTCCGGGTCGGCGCCATGTTGAAAACGCTTGCCGCCTCCGATATGAACCGTGCCAGCATCTCCCACGCCCTTCAGGCAAGCCAGCGGGACACAAAGCCATGAAAACGACGCGCAAAGTCCGCGAAATCCTGTCGCACTACGAGGCCGACAATCCGGGCACCAAGGCCAACCTGGCCCGCATGCTGATGGCGGGCAAGCTGGGCGGCACCGGCCGCATGGTGATCCTGCCGGTGGACCAGGGCTTCGAGCACGGGCCCGCACGCAGCTTCGCGCCCAACCCGCCGGCCTACGACCCGCACTACCACTTCCAGCTCGCGATCGACGCCGGCTTGAACGCCTTCGCCGCGCCGCTCGGCATGCTCGAATGCGGCGCCGACAGCTTCGCCGGCCAGATCCCGCTGATCCTCAAGGTCAACAGCGCCAACTCGCTGTCGCGCAGCAAGGAGGCGGCGACCCAGGCGATCACCAGCTCGGTCAGGGACGCGCTGCGGCTCGGCTGCGCCGCGGTGGGCTACACGATCTACCCGGCCTCCGACGCGCAGTTCGACATGATGCAGAACCTGCGCGAGCTGACCGAGGAGGCCAAGAGCCATGGCCTCGCCGTCGTCGTGTGGTCCTATCCGCGCGGCGGCAGCCTGTCGAAGCAGGGCGAGACGGCGATGGACGTGGTCGCCTATGCCGCGCACATGGCGGCGCTGCTCGGCGCCCATGTCATCAAGGTCAAGCTGCCCTCGGCCCATCTCGAGCAGACCGAGGCCAAGAAGGTGTACGAGGACCGCAAGATCGACATCTCGACCCAGGCCAAGCGCGTGGCGCACGTGGTGCAGTCGCTGTTCGGCGGCAAGCGCATCGTCGTGTTCTCCGGCGGCGAGGCCAAGGGCGAGAACTCGGTGTTCGACGACGCCCGCGCGATCCGCGACGGCGGCGGCAACGGCTCGATCATCGGCCGCAACAGCTTCCAGCGCTCGCGCGACGACGCCCTCAAGCTGCTCGACGGCGTGATCCGCATCTACCAGGGCAAGGACCAGGCCGGCGCCGCGCCGGCCGCCGCCGCCGCGCAGTAGCGCCCGGCCGCGCGTCGATCCGCGCGCCCTCCATTTGAGTCTGGCGCCCTTCGACGAGCTCAGGGGGATCAGCGGCCGCCTAGGCCGCTCCGAACACCGCGGCGGCGACCCGCTCGACGTCCCGCCCGAGCTCGCGGTCCTCGCGCAGCATCGGCACGGCGGCGCGGATCGCGGCGTGCAGTGCCGCGGTGCCCTGCCCCAGCCGCGCCGGCCGGCGCAGGTCGACCGCCTGGGCCGCGACCAGCATCTCCAGCGCCACGAGGCGCTCGAACGCGTCGAGCTGGCGGTCGAGCTGGGCGTAGACCAGCGGCGCCTGTGCGCTGTGGTCCTCGACTGTCTCGGAGACGGGGAACTGGTCGAGGCTCGCCGGATTGGCGGCGTGGCGGATCTCGCCGTAGAGCGCGACCGCGGTCTTCTGCGCCGGCACGAAGCCGGCGGACGCGCCGCCCACCGGCGTCAGGTAGCGCTGGAGGCCCGTCAGCTCCGCCTGCATCAGCTTGACGATGCGGCCGACCGCCATCGATGCGACCATCGCCAGCGCCGGCCTGAGCGCGTCGCCCGCCAGCGCCAGGCCGGCGAGGTGGAAATTGCCGGTCGACAGCATCTCGGCGTCCTCGACCAGCACCAGCGGGTTGTCGTGCGCACTGTTGAGCTCGAGCTCGCACGCCGCGACCGCGCGGCCGAGCGCGTCCACCGCGGGCCCGTGCACCTGCGCCAGGCAGCGGAAGCTCAGCGCGTCCTGGATCGAGCGCGCGGCCCCGGGATCGTGCAGCGACGAGCCGGCGAGGAGATCGCGGAAGCGCGCCGCCGCCGCGACCTGGCCCGGCGCCGGCCGCGCCGCGGCCAGGCGCGCGTCGAAGATCGCGGGATTGGCGGCGTAGCCCTCGAACGACAGGGCGGCGGCGCGTTCGCCACGGTCGAGCGCGCGGCGCGCCCGCGCGAGCGCGAGCGCGGCCATGCCGGCCGCCAGCGCGTTGGCGTTGCACAGCGCAAGCCCGTCCTTGGGCCCCAGCACGGCGGCGTCGAGCCCGGAAGCGGCGAGCGCCGCCTCGCCCGGCATGACGCGCCCCTGGTATTCGGCCTCGCCGCGCCCGATCAGAACCAGCGCGATATGGGCGAGCAGGCCGAGATCGCCCGCCGCGATCGAGCCCCAGCGCGGAACCACCGGCGTCACGCCGCGGTTCAGCATCGCGAGCAGCAGGTCGAGCACCGAGGGCGACACGCCCGCACCACCCAGCGCCATGGCGTTGGCGCGCGCCAGCATGGCGGCGCGCACCGTCGCGGCGGACAAGGGCTCGCCCACGCCGATCGCGCGGCCGACGACGAACTGCGTCTGGAACGCCGCGATCTCGTCCGGCGAGAGGCGATGCTTCAGGTTGGCGCCGAGCCCGGTGTTGAGCCCGTAGATCGGCCGTTCGCCGGCGGCGAAGCGCTCGACCACCGCGCGCGCCGCCCGCACCCGCGCGCGCGCCGCCTCGGACAGCGCCACCGTGCCGCCGCCCTGCGCGACGCGCGCCACGGTGCCGACGTCGAGCCCGCTGCCCGTCAGGTGGATGGCCGGATTCATCGCGCGGCAGACTAGGCGGCCGCTGATCCGGCCGCCAGACTCAAATGGAGGGCGCGCCGATCGACGGGCGGCCAAGCGGCCGCGGGGCGGCGCAACCGGGCCCGGGCGGGCGCGCCTCTCTTGCGCTACAAAGGTCGCGCGGCCGGCGCCGCACGCAGCGAAAGGACTCCCACCATGGCCAAGCCCGTCTACGTGCTGAACGGACCCAACCTCAACCGGCTCGGCACGCGCGAGCCGCAGATCTACGGCCGGACGACGCTCGCCGAAGTCGAGCAGCTCTGCCGCGCGGCCGCCGGCGACGCGAAGCTCGAGTTCCGCCAGACCAACAGCGAATCGCAGTTCATCGACTGGATCCACGAGGCGATCGACCGCGGCGGCGGCCTGATCGTCAATCCGGCGGCGTTCACCTTCACCTCGATGGCGATCATGGA
Source organism: uncultured Rhodospirillaceae bacterium (assembly GCA_964557415.1). Classification (GTDB taxonomy): domain Bacteria; phylum Pseudomonadota; class Alphaproteobacteria; order JAEULC01; family JAEULC01; genus JAEULC01. Next base: position 7,474 of record CAZLBB010000146.1, on the reverse strand, counting down.
CGCGCTCAAGATGTTCCCCGGCCCGATCATCGAGCTGCACATCTCGAACATCCACCGGCGCGAGAAGCTGTACCACAACTCGCTCGTCTCCGCGGTCGCGACCGCGGTGATCGCGGGCCTCGGCGTCAACGGGTATCCCGTCGCGGTGCGGGCCATGCGCGACCTCCTGGCATGAGCATCGGCCGCCGCGACGCCGCGCCGTCGCACGGGACCGTTTGCCGCATGTCGCTGCCAGGCCAGGGGATATCGCTTGCCATCCATCCGGCCCGGCCCGTTCCACGGGATGCTGCCAGCCTGCCCGGCGAAAGGGGACATCACGCAATGAACCTGTACGAGCGCTTTCCGCGCATGAGGAAGTCGGTCGGTCCGGAGCTCAAGGACTTCGAGGGCGGCCAGCCCAACATGGCGCGCATGCGCCAGTACCGGCTGGCGCGCTTCCAGGCCGAGCTCAAGCGGCGCGACTATGCCGGCGCGGTGCTGTTCGACCCGATCAACATCCGCTACGCCACCGGCAGCCGCAACATGGCGGTGTGGACGCTGCACAACGCCGCGCGCTACGCCTTCGTGCCGGCCGAGGGCAAGGCCGTGCTGTTCGACTTCCACAACTGCGAGCACCTGGCCGAAGGCCTCGAGACGATCGAGGAGGTCCGCCCGGCCAAGGCGTTCTTCTTCTTCTCCGCCGGCAATCGCATGGCGGAGAAGGCCGAGCTGTGGGGCGAGGAGCTGGCCGACGTCATCCGCAGGAAGGTCGGGCCGAGCGCGCGCCGCATCGCCTTCGACCATCTCGATCCGCTCGGCCTGCACGCCATGGAGAAGCGCGGCTTCCAGGTGTTCGACGCGCAGGAGCCGTCGGAGATCGCGCGCTCGATCAAGTCGCCCGACGAGATCCAGTGCATGCTGCACGCCGTCGCCGTGTGCGAGGCCGGCATGGCGCGCATGTACGAGGAGATGAAGCCGGGCGTCACCGAGAACCAACTCTGGGCCTCGCTCAACGACACCAACCACCGCATGGGCGGCGAGTGGATCGAGTGCCGGCTGCTGAGCTCGGGCGGGCGCACCAATCCCTGGTTCCAGGAGTGCAGCGACCGCGTGATCCGGCCGGGCGACATCGTCAGCTTCGACACCGACCTGATCGGCCCGTTCGGCTACTGCGCCGACATCTCGCGCACCTATCTGTGCGGCCGCTCCAAGGGCACCGACGAGCAGCGCAGGCTGTTCAACCTGGCGATGGAGCAGATCCACTACAACATCGAGCTGGTGAAGCCCGGCATCACCTGCCGCGAGTTCGCCGAGAAGGCCTGGCGCATCCCCAACGCATTCGTGAAGAACCGCTATTCCTGCGTCGCCCACGGCGTCGGCATGTGCGACGAGTGGCCCAAGGTCACCCACGCGCAGGACATCGCCCGCTCGCAGTACGACGCCACGCTGCTGCCCGGCATGACCATCTGCATCGAGTCCTACATGGGCGAGGAAGGCGGCGCGGAGGGCATCAAGCTCGAGGAGCAGGTGCTGGTCACCGAGACGGGCTGCGAGGTCATGTCGATCTTCCCGTTCGAGGAACGGCTGATGTGACGGCGCGCTATCCCCGCTTGCCGCCGAGCTGCACCCACAGCACGCCGGCGATGACGATGGCGCCGCCGACGAGCTGCGGCAGGGTCGGGCGGATGCCGAGCGCGGCGCTGGAGAGCACGGCGATCACGGGCACGAGGTTGACGTTGATGGTGGCGACGGTGACGCCGAGCCGGCTGGCGCCGTAGTTCCAGAACCAGGCGGCGACGCCGCTTCCGCCGACGCCGATCCACCCCATCATTGCCCAGGCGGTCGCCGACGGCATCGGCTGCGGCGCTGCCGCGAGGCCGAGCGCCCAGGCCGCGACGTAGATGAGCCATACCCACAGGCAGCCCGCGGCGAGAGTCCAGTAGGTCAGGCGCACCTGCGACACGCCGAGCGGCGCCAGCCATTGCTGCGCCTTGATCGAGTACCAGGACCAGCAGACGAGGGCCGCGACCAGCGCCAGCTCGCCGCCGTGCATGCCGCCCGCCCGCGCGGACCCGGGCTTGCCCAGTGCGACCAGCACGCCGCCGCCCACGGCCAGCGCGAGGCCGCCGACGAGCCGCGGGTTCAGCCGCTCCGCCGTCATGAAGCGGCTTACCAGCGCCGCAACGACCGGGCCGGCCGCCAGCACGGATGCCGCCGTGATCGCGTCGGAGAAATAGACGCCGATCGCATAGAACGTCGCCCAGCCCGCCGTGCCGGCGCCGCCCAGCGCCAGCACGCGGCCGAGCGGCAGCGGCGCGGGGTGCACGAAGCGCCGCTCGGTCAGCAGCACCAGGAACAGCAGCGCGCCGGCACCCAGCGGGTAGCGCAGCACCGAGAAGAACAGCGGGTCGACGGAGTCGAACAGCACCGAGGTGAACGGCACCATCGTGCCCCACATCAGGCACGTCGCCGCCATCGCCGCCACGGGCAGGGCCCCGTGCCGTCCCTCGCGCATGACCGGATTCCCCCGCCGGAAAATCGCCGCGGATCGCTGGCCGCGATCATAGGGAGCGTGATATGGTCGCGCCACTTTTCCGACCCGCCGACGCATGCAGATGACGCAATTCTCCGTTGCCCTCTGGGCGACCAACCTGACCCCGCGGCTCAACGGCATCGACGCCTGGATCGCCGCGGTCGACGAGAAGCTGGGCGAGGCGAAGGCGGCCGGCGCGGACCTTCTGGTCATGCCGGAATACGTCTGCGTGCAATGGCTCTCCTTCGCGCCCGCGGGCACGACGACGCAGCAGGAAGTGCCGTTCATGGCCGGGCAGGCCAGCGACGCGCTCACGCGGCTGACGCCGCTGGTCGCGCGCCACGGCATCGGCCTCCTGGCCGGCACCATGCCCGTGAAGCTCGACGGCACGCATGTCAACCGCGCCCACCTGCTGCTGCCCGATGGAAATCGGGCGGACGGCGCGCAGTTCGTGCAGGACAAGCTGTGCCTGACGCCCGGCGAGGCCGACCCCGGCGACTGGAACATCGCACCCGGCGACGCGCTGACGGTGGTCGAATGGCGCGGCCTGCGCCTGGCGGTCGTCGTCTGCCTCGACATCGAGCTGCCGGCGCTGAGCGCGATCCTCTCGGGCCTCGACCTCGACGTGATCCTGGTGCCGTCGAACACCGAGGCGCGCTCAGGCTATCACCGCGTGTTCGACTGCGCCAAGGCGCGCGCGATCGAGCTGCAGACGATCATCTGCGCCGTCGGCACGGTCGGCGACGTAGCCTATTGCGAGCAGCCGGGCGCCAATGTCGGCGGCGCCGCCGTCTACCTGCCGTGCGAGGACGCGCTGGGCAGCACGGGGACGCTGGCCAGCCTGCCGCCGCGCGCCAACGACAGCGGCCCGGGCCCGCTGCTGGTCGTGCGCGACCTGCCGGTCGACGCCGTCCGCGGCATGCGCGCGGGCGCGGCGCGCGTCTGGCCCGGCGCCTGGTCGGCGGCGCATCTCACCATCGAGGATCCCCGCACCGGCAGGAACCCAGGGACAATCAGAAGGTCATGACCATGGGGGCAACCAAGGCCGGCCGCGGCGCCCAGTCGCTGCTGCCGATGCTCAAGCCGCGCTCGATCGCCGTGATCGGCGCCTCGGACGACCCGACGCGCATCGGCGGGCGGCCGGTGCGCTATTGCAAGGAGCATTTCGACGGGCCGCTCTACCCGGTCAACCCCAACCGGCCGACCATCCAGGGCCTGCAGGCCTACAAGTCGGCGCGCGACATCCCCGACGCGCCCGACTGCGCCATCCTGGTCGTGCCCGCCGCCGCCACGCTGCAGGCGGTCGAGGACTGCGTCGCGCGCGGCATCAAGGGCCTGGTGGTCCTGTCCTCCGGCTTCGCCGAGGTCGGCGGCGAGGGCGCGACGATGCAGGAGCGCATGGCCGCGGTCGCGCGGGCCGGCGGCGCGCGCCTCCTGGGCCCCAACTGCCTCGGCGCCTTCAACGCGCAGCGCGGCAACTTCATGACCTTCAGCTCGTCGATCGAGCATGGGCGGCCCAAGGTCGGCCACATCGCCATCGCCAGCCAGTCCGGCGCCTACGGCAGCCACCTGTTCGTGCTGGCGCGCCAGCGCGGCTTCGGCATCTCGTCGTGGATCACGACCGGCAACGAGGCCGATGTCGACGTCGCCGACGCGATCGAGTTCTTCGTCGACGACCCCGAGACGCACGTGATCTGCGTCTATTCCGAGGGGCTAAAGGAGCGCGAGCGCCTGTTCGCCGCGCTCGAGGGCGCGCGCCGCGCGCGCAAGCCCGTGGTGATGATGAAGGTCGGCCGCAGCGAGATCGGCGCCGAGGCGGCGCGCGCGCATACCGCCTCGCTCGCCGGCTCGGATGCCGTGTGCGACGTGGTGCTGAAGTCGTTCGGCGTGCACCGCGCCATGAGCGCCGACGAGATGTTCGACGTCGCCTATGCCGCCGCGCGCCGGCAATTCCCGGTCAAGGGCCGCCTCGGCATCATGACGATCTCGGGCGGCGCCGGCGTGCTCATGTCGGACGCGGCGTCCGACTACGGGCTCGAGCTGCCGCCGATGCCCGAGAAGGCGCAGGCGAGCTTGAAGAAGCTGGTGCCGTTCTCGAACCCGCGCAACCCGGTCGACATCACCGGCCAGGCGTTCAACGATCTGACCGGCATCGTAACCGGCTTCCTCGACTCGATGATCCGCGACGGCGGCTACGACGCCATCGCCGGCTTCTTCACCTCGTGGCCGAGCGCGCCGTCGATGAGCGAGCCGCTGCGCAAGGCGGTCAAGGCCTCGGCGGAGCGCAGCCCGGACACGCCGTTCGCGCTGTCGATCCTGGCGCCGCCGGACATATGGCGACGCTACGAGGCCGACGGCTTCCTCTGCTACGAGGATCCCAGCCGCGCCGTCGCCGCGCTGGCCGCCCTGGTCGGCTTCGGCCGCGCCTTCGCGCGCCCGCCCGCCGCGCCAGCGCCGTCCCTGCCCAAGGGCGCGCTGCCCGCGCCCGCCGCGACCGTCGGCGAGGCCGAGGCCAAGCGCATCCTGAAAAGCGCCGGCATCCCCGTGGTCGACGACGTGCTGGCGCAAAGCGCCGACGAGGTCGCGGCGGCGGCCGACAAGCTCGGCTATCCGGTCGTGCTCAAGGTCGCCTCGCCCGACATCGCGCACAAGAGCGAGATCGGCGGCGTGATGCTGGGCCTCAAGGACACGGCATCCGTCAAGGCGGCCTTTGCCGAGCTCAAGGGCCGCGTGGCTAGGCACCGCCCCGATGCGCGGCTCGACGGCATCCTGGTGTCGCCGCAGGTCGCGGGTGGCGTCGAGTGCATCCTCGGCGTCAACCGCGACCCCGTGTTCGGCCCCGTGGTCGTGTTCGGCCTCGGCGGCATCTTCGTCGAGATCATGAAGGACTCGACCCTCAAGCTGGCCCCCTTCGCGCACGACGAAGCCAAGAAGATGATCCGGTCGATCAAGGGCTTCCCGCTGCTCGACGGCGCCCGCGGCCGGCCGAGGATGGACCAGGACGCGCTCGCCGACGCGCTGGTGCGCCTGTCGGTGTTCGCCGCCGCCAACGCCGACAAGATCGAGTCGATCGACATCAACCCGTTCATCATCCTGCCCAAGGGCGGCGTGGCGGTCGACGCGCTGATCGTGCCGCGAAGGGCCTAGCCTGGAACAGGCGGCGCGACTACGGGCCGCGCCCGTCGGCGCCGAAGAGCCGTCCCGCCTCCCCCGCGCCGGCCGCGCGCAGCGCGCTGTCGCGGATCGCGCTGAGCGTCGTGCGCGTGGTGGCGGCCTCGGGGTCGACGACGAGCTCGATCAGCGCGGGCGCGCCGGCGGCGCGGGCGCGCTCGAAGGCCGGCGCGAAGTCCTCGGTGCGCTCGACGCGCTCGCCATGGGCGCCGAACGCGCGGGCGAAGGCGGCGAAGTCGGGGTTGGCGAGCGCGGTGCCGAACTCGCGGCCGGGGAACGCGCGCTCCTGGTGCATGCGGATCGTGCCGTACATGCCGTTGTTCACCACGACCACGACGATGTCGGCGCCGAACTGCGCGGCCGTCGCCAGCTCCTGCCCGGTCATCAGGAAGCAGCCGTCGCCGGCAAAGGCGACCACGTCGCGGGCCGGGTGCCGGAGCTTGGCGGCGATCGCCGCCGGCACGCCGTAGCCCATGGCGCCGGAGGTCGGCGCGAGCTGCGTGCCGTAGCGGCGGTAGCGGTGGTAGCGATGCACCCAGCCCGTGTAGTTGCCGGCGCCGTTGGTCACGATCGCGTCCGCCGGCAGGCGGTCGCGCAGCCACGCCACGACCCGGGCGAGATCGAGGGCGAACGGCGCGGGCTCCGGCTCGCCATAGGCACGGAATTCCTCGTGCGCCTCGCGCGTGCGTTCGCGCCACGGCGGCGGTGCGGGCACCGACACGGCGCCGAGCGCGGCCATGAACTCGGGCATGCCCGCGAGGATCGGCAGGTCGGCGCGATAGACGCGGCCGAGCTCGTCGGCATCGCAATGGACGTGGACCAGCGCCGGGCGCGGCCGCGGCGCGTCGACCAAGGCGTAGCCGCCGGTCGTGATCTCGCCCAGCCGCGGCCCCAGCGCCAGGATCAGGTCGGACTCGCGGATGCGCCGGACGAGGCGCGGATTCGGGCCCGCGCCGAGATCGCCGGCATAGCACGGGTGCAGGTTGTCGAAGCAGTCCTGGCGCCGGAACGCCGCGACGACCGGCAGCGCCGCCGCCTCCGCCCAGGCGGCGAGATCGCGCGCCGCCCCTGCCGTCCAGCCCGCGCCGCCGGCGATCGCCAGGGGCCGCTGCGCCTCGGCCAGCATGCACCGCAGGCGTTCGAGGTCCTGCGGCCGCGGCGCGGCGCGGGCGACGCCGTAGGGCTCGGCGTCCTCGACCCGCGCCGCCTCGTCCAGCACGTCCTTCGGCAGCGAGACGACGACCGGCCCGGGCCGGCCGTTCGTGGCGCGATGGAACGCCTGGCTGACCAGCTCGGGAATGCGCGCGGCGGCGTCGATCTCGACCGCCCATTTCGCCAGCGCGGCGAACATGCGACGGTACTCGATCTCCTGGAACGCCTCGCGCTCGCGGTGGCAGCGGCTCACCTGGCCGACGAACAGGATCATCGGCGTGCTGTCCTGCATCGCCGTATGCACGCCGATCGACGCGTTCGTGGCGCCGGGCCCGCGCGTGACGAAGCAGATGCCCGGCCGGCCGGTCATCTTGCCGTCGGCCTCGGCCATGGCGGCCGCGCCGCCCTCGTGCCGGCACACCACGTAGCGCAGGAAATTCGCGTCGCGCATGGCGTCGAGCGCCGACAGGTAGCTCTCGCCCGGCACGCCGAAGACCGTGTCGGCGCCGTGCACGCGCAGCTGCGCGACCAGGATCTCGGCGCCGCTGCGCGGCGGAGGCGCCGCCGTCACGGCCCGGCCCCGGCGCCGGCCGCGAAACCCGCGCCGTCCTCGGCCGGCGCCGCGTCGGCGCCGCCGCC